>NC_003911.12:1865000-2185000 GCF_000011965.2 Ruegeria pomeroyi DSS-3
GCACCTATGCGGCGCTGGAGCGGGTCTCGCATCACCGCGCCGACCGGGGCGCGGGTGCGCCGCTGGAATGTTTCTGGCGCATCGTGGCGCGGCGCGCGGTGCTGGCGGCGGGTGCGCTGGAACGCCCTATCGCCTTTGCCAACAATGACCGGCCCGGCATCATGACCGCTGGCGCGGTGCGTGCCTATCTCAACCGCTGGGGCGTCAGCCCGGGCCGCGCCGTTACCGTATTCGGCAACAATGACGATGCCCATCGCACCGTGCGCGACCTGCTGGCGGCGGGGGTACATGTGGCGGCCCTGATCGACAGCCGCCATGACGCGCCGCGCCTTGATGGGGTGCGGATGATCCGGGGCGGTCAGGTCTGCGGCAGCGGCGGGCGGCAGGGGCTGGAGCGGATCACCGTTCGTCATCCCAGTGGCGAAGAACGCATCGCCACCGACTGCCTGGCCATGTCGGGCGGCTGGAACCCCAGCCTGCACCTGACCTGCCACATGAACGGGCGGCCCGAATGGCGCCGCGACATCGCAGCCTTTGTGCCCGTGGCGGGCATGGTGCCCGGCCTGCGCGCGGCAGGTGCCTGCAACGGCGCCTTTTCGACGACGGCCTGTCTGCGCGAGGGGGCCGAGGCCGCGGCCGAGGCACTGGGCGCGCTGGGGATCAAGGCGGCGCAAGGCGTACTGCCGGTGGCCGAGGAGACGCCCTATGCTCTGGAGCCGCTCTGGGCGGTGCCGGGGCGCGGGCGCGCCTGGCTCGATTTTCAGAACGATGTCACCGTCAAGGATGTGAAACAGGCGGCGGTCGAGAATTTCCGGTCGGTCGAGCATATGAAGCGTTATACCACGCAGGGTATGGCGACCGATCAGGGCAAGAGCTCGAACGTGGCGGCGCTGGCGGTGCTGGCCGATGCCACCGGACGCGGCATCCCCGAGACCGGCACCACCACCTTTCGCCCGCCCTATAGCCCGATAGCCATCGCAGCGCTGGGCGCGGGGGGCGAGGGCAAGGGGTTTCAGCCCGAGCGCTTTACCACCTCGCACGCCGCCACCCTGTCGCGCGGCGCACCGATGATCGAGGCGGGGCTGTGGTACCGGCCCAGCTATTTCCCGCAGCCGGGTGAGACCGACTGGCAGCAGAGCTGCGACCGCGAGGTGGGTTACGTACGCAACGCGGTGGGGGTGGCCGATGTCTCGACCCTGGGCAAGATCGACATTCAGGGGACGGATGCGGCGCGGCTGTTGGATTTTGTCTACACCAACATGTTCTCGACACTGAAGGTCGGGCGCGTGCGCTATGGGCTGATGCTGCGCGAGGACGGTCATGTGATGGATGACGGCACCACCGCGCGGCTGGGCGAGGATCACTACCTGATGACCACCACCACCGCCGCTGCCGGTCAGGTGATGGCGCATCTGGAATTTGTGGCCCAGGGTCTGCATCCCGAATGGGACGTGTCGATCTGTTCGGTGACCGAGCAATGGGCGCAATTCGCCGTTGCCGGCCCCAGGGCGCGCGAGGTGCTGAACGGGCTGCTCGACACGCCGATCGATGCGGCGGGCTGGCCCTTCATGTCCTGCGGCGCGGTGTCGGTGCTGGGCGTTGGTGGGCGGCTGTTCCGGATCTCGTTCTCGGGTGAGGAAGGGTACGAGATCGCGGTGCCCGCGCGCTATGGCGCCAGCCTGTTCGACCTGCTGGTCACCCGCGTCGAGGCGCTGGGCGGCGGCGCCTACGGGATGGAGGCGCTGAATGTGCTGCGGATCGAGAAAGGCTTCATCACCCATGCCGAGATCCATGGCCGCGTCACCGCTTATGACATCGGCATGGGGGGCATGGTCTCGGCCAGGAAGGACTGTATCGGCAAGACCATGGCGCAGCGCCCCGGGCTGGAGGAGCCGGGGCGCGAACGGCTGGTGGGGCTGAAACCCATCACGGCCGAGGGCACGCTGCTGGCGGGCGCGCATCTTTACCGGCAAGAGGATACCGCGCGGCGCGAGCATGATCAGGGCTATGTGACCTCGGTTTGTCATTCGCCGGTTCTGGGCCGGATGATCGGGCTGGGCTTTCTGGCCGATGGGCCGGATCGGATCGGAGAGATCGTCAAGATGGTCGACGGGCTGCGCGGGGTGACCACCTATTGCGAGGTGGTCACCCCGGTTTTCTTTGACCCCGAGGGAGGGCGGATGCGTGGATAAGCTGATCGCGAAAACGCCCTGTGCGGGGCAGGTGCCGCTGAGTGTCGGCGCAATGACGGTGAGCGAGGTGGACCTGGGCGCGATGACGTCACTGTCGCCGCGCAAGGGGCAGGGGGCCGCGCTGGCCCAGGCGCTGCGCGCGGCGCATGGGCTGGACTGGCCCGGCGCGGGCCGGGTCACTACGGCGGGCGATGCGCGCGCGATCTGGTTCGGCCATGACAGCGTGCTGCTGACCGGCGCCGCGCCGGATGCGGCGCTGGCCGGGCCGGGTGTGCTGGTCGATCAGTCCGATGCCTGGACCGTGGTGCGCCTTGAGGGGACCGGCGCCGAGGCGGTTCTGGCGCGGCTGGTGCCGGTCGATCTGCGCGCGCCCGGATTTGGCCCGGGCGCCACGGCGCGATGCCGGATCGGACATATGGCGGGCTCGGTCACGCGGCTGGAGGATGGCGGATTTCTGCTGATGGTCTTCCGCTCGATGGCGCAGACCCTGCTGCATGACCTGAAATCGGCGATGGAAGCGGTGGCCGCGCGCGGGTAAGCTCCGGGGAACCTTCGAATCCCGGGAGACGACCGATGTACCGTTACGCCCTTGTCGCGCTGCTTGCGGCCTCGCCGCTGGCGGCGGCCGAGACGAAGCAGCAGAGCTGCCAGTACCAGGCCGATGTGGTGGCCGCGATCCAGCAGGCGCGGCTGGACCGGGTCAAGGAACGCGATGTGCCCGCCGCGGTAGCAGCCACCAGCCCGACCTGGCCCGAGAATTACAATGCGGCGATCCCGCTGATCGCGCCCTGGGTCTATCAGCAGAAGATGCGCGATGTGCGCGACCAGGACCTGTCGGCGGCCTGGCTGGAACTGTGCCTGAAGCAATAGGCGCGCTTATCCGGCCCTGACGGGCCGTCTTCGCTGTGGATAAGGCGCGCCGCCCGCTTGGCGCGCCTTGCGCTTTCTGCCATCGTGGTCCCATGTCACTGCCCCCCGGATTTCTGGACGAGTTGCGAAGCCGCCTGAGCCTGACCCAGGTTGTCGGGCGCAAGGTCATGTGGGACATGCGCAAGTCGAACCAGGGCAAGGGCGACATGTGGGCGCCTTGCCCCTTCCACCATGAAAAGTCGGCCTCGTTCCATGTGGATGACCGCAAGGGGTTCTATTACTGCTTCGGCTGTCAGGCCAAGGGCGACGCGCTGACCTTTGTCCAGCAGACCGAGAATGTCGGTTTCATGGAGGCGGTCGAGATCCTGGCCCGTGAGGCCGGTATGACGATGCCCGCGCGCGACCCCAGAGCGCAGGAGAAACAGGACCACCGCAGCCAGCTGGCCGAGGTGATGGAACAGGCGGTGCGCTTCTTCCGCCTGAACCTGAGCGCCGGGGGCGGCGGAGCCGCGCGCGACTATCTGGCCCGGCGTGGCCTCAGCGCACAGGCGCTGGAACGCTGGGAGATCGGCTTTGCCCCCGATGGCTGGCAGGGGTTGTGGGATCACCTGCGCGGCAAGGGCGTGGGCGAGGAGCTGATCACGGGCGCGGGTCTGGCCAAACCCTCGACCAAGGGCGGCAAGCCCTATGACACCTTCCGCAACCGGATCATGTTCCCGATCCGGGACGCGCGCGGGCGCTGTATCGCCTTTGGCGGTCGGGCGATGGACCCAAAGGATAATGCCAAATACCTGAACTCGCCCGAGACGCTGCTCTTTGACAAGGGGCGCAGCCTGTTCAACCACGGTCCCGCGCGCACGGCGGCAGGGCAGGGCCAGCCGCTGATCGTGGCCGAGGGTTATATGGATGTGATCGCGCTGGCCGAGGCCGGGTTCGGCGCTGCCGTGGCGCCGCTGGGCACGGCTGTCACCGAGCATCAGTTGCAGATGATCTGGCGCATCGCCGACGAGCCCATCGTGGCGCTGGATGGCGACACGGCGGGCCTGCGCGCTGCGCTGCGGGTGGTCGATCTGGCACTGCCGCTGCTGGAGGCGGGCAAATCGGTGCGCTTTGCGATAATGCCCGAGGGTAAGGACCCCGACGACCTGATCCGCGCCGAAGGACCGGCAGCCATGCAAAGCGTGCTGGATCAGGCCCGGCCCATGGTGCAGCTGCTTTGGCAGCGCGAAACCGAGGGGCGGGTGTTCGACAGTCCCGAACGCAAGGCGGCGCTGGACAAGGCGCTGCGCGAAAAGATCAAGCTGATCCGCGACCCCTCGATCCGCGCCCATTACGGGCAGGAGATCAAGGATCTGCGCTGGCAGCTGTTCCGCCCGCAGCGCGGGACGAAACAGCCCTGGCAGCCCCGGGGCGGTCGCGGCGCCGCGCCTGCCGCCGCAACGGCGGGCACCCGGGCCTCGTTGCTGGCCAGTTCGGGCGAAGCGGCCCAGATCCGGCTGCGCGAGGCGGTGATCCTGGCCGCCGCCATCGCCACTCCGGCGGTGATCGTGCGGTTCGAGCACGCGCTGGAGCGGCTTGACTGTCATGACCCCGATCTGGCGATGCTGCGCGACCTGGCGCTGCGCATCGGTATCGACGATCCCGAGGGGCTGCGCGAGCGGATCGACCAGACTCTTGGCCCCGAGGCCCTTGAAAACCTCTATGCGCTGCGCCATGTGCAGGTGATCCCCTGTATGCGCCGACCGGGTGACGTGGACCTGGCCGAAATGACCCTGGCCGAGGAACTTGCGAAAATCCAGGCGCTGAGGGGGTATGACGCCGAGATCGAGGAGGCCCGAGAGGACATCGCCGAGGACGCCGACGAGTCGCTGACCTGGCGCGTCGCGCAGGCCGCCGAAGAGAAGCAGCGCGCCGCGCGCAGCCAGAACGAGGACAAGGCGCTGTTCGACGTGGCCGACAATGGCGCGCGAATCAAGCGCGACGAACGCGAGGCTTTTGACGCGATCATGGCGGGAATCGATTTTCGCCGGAAACGCCGCTAGGGCGTTTTCCTAAGGAAAAGGCAAAATAAAACCGGTAAACGGGTGGCCGAATCAATTCTGAGCACTAATGATTCGGCTCACACGAATCGCCCATCCCTGCAGGAGCACTGAATGGCCGCCAAGGACACCGCCGAAGACCAGAAGCCCGAAGACCAGGAAGACGAAGTCTCGCTCGACATGAGCCAGGCCCAAGTCAAGAAGATGATCGCCGAGGCCCGTGAAAAGGGCTATATCACCTACGATCAGCTCAACCAGGTTCTGCCGCCCGATCAGGTGAGTTCCGAGCAAATCGAGGATGTGATGTCGATGCTCTCCGAGATGGGCATCAATATCATCGAGGATGAAGAGGCCGAAGAGGAAGAGCAGAAGGGCTCGACCGACCTCATCACCACCGAAAGCAACCGCGAGGTTGCGCTGGCTGGCGCCCAGGCAGAAAAGCTCGACCGTACCGATGACCCGGTGCGCATGTATCTGCGCGAGATGGGTTCGGTCGAACTGCTCAGCCGCGAGGGCGAGATCGCCATCGCCAAGCGGATCGAGGCCGGGCGCAACACGATGATCGCCGGGCTGTGCGAAAGCCCGCTGACCTTTCAGGCGATCACCATCTGGCATGACGAACTTCTGTCCGAGGACATCCTGCTGCGCGACGTGATCGACCTGGAGGCCACCTTCGGCAACCAGCTGGATGACGAAGATGACGAGCCGGTGGTCGCGACCAGCGCGGTGCAGGCGGTCAAGCCGCAGCGCGAGGAGACCCCGGAATACGACGCCGACGGCAACCCGATCGTCACCGAGGATGACGAGGACGAGGACGATCAGGCCAACATGTCGCTGGCCGCGATGGAGGCCGCGCTCAAGGACAAGGTGCTGATCACGCTCGAGCGGATCTCGTCCGATTACGCACAGCTGAGCGAGATGCAGGACAGCCGTATCTCGGCCACGCTGAACGAAGACGGCTCGTTCAGCGCGCATGACGAGGCGACCTATCAGTCGCTGCGCTCGGAAATCGTGCTGCTGGTGAACGAACTGCACCTGCACAACAACCGGATCGAGGCGCTGATCGACCAGCTCTACGGCATCAACAAGCGGGTGATGTCGATCGACAGTTCGATGGTCAAGCTGGCCGACCAGGCGCGCATCAACCGGCGCGAGTTCATCGACGCCTATCGCGGGCGCGAACTGGACCCGAACTGGCTGGCCGAAATGGCCGAAAAGCCCGGTCGCGGCTGGCAGATGTTCATCGAACGCTCGTCCGACAAGGTTGAGGAGCTGCGCGCCGACATGGCCCAGGTGGGTCAGTATGTGGGTCTGGATATCTCTGAATTCCGCCGCATCGTGCAGCAGGTCCAGAAGGGCGAGAAAGAGGCCCGTCAGGCGAAAAAGGAAATGGTCGAGGCCAACCTGCGCCTGGTGATCTCGATCGCCAAGAAATACACCAACCGCGGGTTGCAGTTCCTCGACCTGATCCAGGAGGGCAACATCGGCCTGATGAAGGCGGTGGACAAGTTCGAGTATCGTCGCGGCTACAAGTTCTCGACCTACGCGACATGGTGGATCCGCCAGGCGATCACCCGCTCCATCGCCGACCAGGCCCGCACGATCCGCATCCCAGTCCATATGATCGAGACGATCAACAAGCTGGTGCGCACCGGTCGCCAGATGCTGCACGAGATCGGCCGCGAACCGACGCCGGAAGAACTGGCCGAAAAACTGCAGATGCCGCTGGAAAAGGTCCGCAAGGTGATGAAGATCGCCAAGGAGCCGATTTCGCTGGAAACCCCGATCGGGGACGAGGAAGACAGCCAGCTGGGCGATTTCATCGAGGACAAGAATGCCGTGCTGCCGCTCGACAGTGCCATTCAGGAGAACCTCAAGGAAACCACGACCCGCGTGCTGGCCTCGCTCACCCCGCGCGAGGAACGTGTTCTGCGGATGCGGTTCGGCATCGGTATGAACACCGACCACACGCTGGAGGAAGTGGGCCAGCAGTTCAGCGTTACCCGCGAGCGTATCCGCCAGATTGAGGCCAAGGCGCTCAGGAAACTGAAACACCCCAGCCGCTCGCGCAAGCTGCGCAGCTTCCTGGACCAGTGATCAAGGCGCCCCCGCAAGGGGGCGTTTTCTTTTGGGGTGTGGCTGGCGCGACATGAACAGATCGCAACGCCCGTCTGCTTACCCTGCGCTGCCACCTCTGTGTAGCGGTTGTTCGGATACACTCCCTGTCCGGTGGGCGAGCCAAAGTTCCGGCATATGTTTCCGTTATCTGCGGCAAATCCATGCGATCGGGCAATTTTTGCGTGATCTCCCCTGTCTCTGCCCGCAGATGCGCCCTAGATAGGGCATATAGGCAAAACGGATTGAGACCATGACCGGACTGACAAAGATTCTCGCCCTTGCGGTGTTTCTCGGGGCTGGCGCTCAGGCCCAGGCGTTGACCACGCGGATGGGGCACCGGGTTCTGCCGGTCAATGATGCGGTGTTCGAGGTTGTTCCGCGCGGCAAACAGCGGGTCGGCGATTTCTGGTGCGCGGCCTCGGAATATGCCCGGCGCGAGCTGGGCGCGGGCTGGAATGATCGGATCTATCTGGTGCGCGGGCGCGGGCCCAGCGTGACCACCGGGCGCAAGACGGCGGTGCAATTCTCGATGACGCCCGAGGCGGTGGGCGTGACACCGCTGGAAAACGAGCTGACCACCATCCGCACCGGGCTCAAGGTCGGCGACAACATGACCGTCAACCAGGGCAACAGCTATTGCGAATTCGGCCCGGTGCGGCCCTGAGGCCAAGGGCGCAGGTGCCATGCTGACCGAGTTTTCGATCTCGACCCGGGGCGTGGGCCTTTACGAGTTTACCGGCGAGGTGACCCGCTGGCTGGCGGGGCAGGGCGACGGGCTGCTGACGCTGATGGTGCGGCATACCTCGTGCTCGCTGTTGATCCAGGAAAACGCCGACCCAGAGGTGCAGAGCGATCTGACCGCCTATTTCGACCGGCTGGTGCCGCCCGCCGATCACCCCTCGATGCGCTATCTGCGCCATACCTACGAAGGCCCCGATGACATGCCCGCCCATATCAAGGCGGCGCTGATGCCGGTGTCGCTGGGCATTCCGGTGCGGGCGGGGGCGCCCATGCTGGGCACCTGGCAGGGTCTCTATCTGGTCGAACACCGCCGCGCGCCCCATGACCGCCGGATCGCCGCCCATTTCGCCTGACCCGGGCCCCTCATTATCTAGGGGCTGCAAATCTCCTCTACCCAAATCCTAGCGTTGGGCCTATAGTTGTGGATAAGTGAGCCGAAGCGTTCACAAAAGAGGCGGATTAACGGACGAGGAGACGGCGGATGCGCTGCCCGTTTTGCGGAAATATCGACACTCAGGTCAAGGATTCACGCCCGGCAGAGGATCATGTCTCGATCCGCCGACGCCGGTTCTGCCCCGCGTGTGGCGGCCGGTTCACCACCTACGAACGGGTTCAACTGCGCGATCTGGTGGTCATCAAGACCAGCGGCAAGCGCGAGGATTTCGATCGCGACAAGCTGGAACGCTCGATCCGCATCTCGATGCAGAAACGGCCGATCGACCCCGAACGGATCGACCAGATGATTTCCGGCATCGTGCGGCGTTTGGAAAGCATGGGCGAAACCGACATCCCGTCGAAGAAGATCGGCGAGATCGTGATGGAGGCGCTGGCTCGGATCGACACCGTCGCCTATGTTCGTTTTGCCAGCGTTTACAAGAACTTCCAGGCGGCTGACGACTTCGAGGACTTTGTCCACGAGCTGCGCCCGCCAAGCCCGCCAACCGAAGAGTGAGCATGTCTGACGCGCGATACATGGCGCTGGCCCTATCCCTGGGCCGGCGTGGGCAAGGTGTCTGCTGGCCCAATCCGGCAGTGGGCTGCGTCATCGTCAATGAGGGTCGCATCGTCGGGCGGGGCTGGACCCAGCCGGGCGGGCGGCCCCATGCCGAGGTGGTCGCACTGGCCCAGGCCGGTGGGGCGGCGCGCGGCGCCACCGCCTATGTCACGCTGGAACCCTGCGCCCATCACGGCAAGACGCCACCCTGCGCCGAGGCGCTGATCGCTGCTGGCGTGGCGCGGGTGGTCGCCGCCATCGAGGATTGCGATCCGCGTGTGGCGGGCAACGGGTTCGAGATGCTGCGCCGCGCCGGGATCGAGGTGTCGGTCGGCATCGGCGAGGATGCGGCAGCGCGCGATCTGGCGGGCTTCTTCCTCAAGACCGAGCTGGGCCGGCCTTGGGTCACCCTGAAACTGGCCAGCAGTTTTGACGGCCGCATCGCCACGGCCTCGGGCGAAAGCCAATGGATCACCGGACCCGAGGCGCGGCGCGCGGTGCACGCCATGCGCGCGCGCCACGATGCGGTGCTGGTGGGGGCCGGAACGGCGCGCTCGGATGATCCCTCGCTGACGGTGCGCGACATGGGCGTGGCGCAACAGCCGGTTCGGGTGGTGGTGTCGCGCTATCTCGACCTGCCGTTGATGAGCCAGCTGGCCCGGACCGCGCGGCAGGTGCCGGTCTGGCTCTGCCATGGGCCCGGCGTGGATGGTGACCGCGTCCGCGCCTGGGAAGGCACCGGCGCGCGTCTGATCCCCTGTGCGGTCGAGGCCGGACAGATCAGCGCGACCGACCTGCTGCGGCAATTGGGCGGGCAGGGGCTGACCCGGGTGTTCTGCGAAGGCGGTGCCTCGCTGGCCGCCTCGCTGTTGGCGGCCGACATGGTGGACGAGCTGGTAGGCTTTACCGCGGGCCTTGCGATCGGGGCCGAGGGCTTGCCCGCCGTGGGTGTGCTGGGGCTGGAACAGTTGTCCGAGGCGGCGCGCTTCGACCTGATCGAGACCCGCGCCATCGGCGCCGATATCCTGCATCGCTGGCAACGCCAATAGGTGGGCCTTGATCCCATTGAGCGCCTTCGGCGCGCTTTATCCTGGGCTTTGTGGCGCGGCAACGCCGGTTTTCAGGCGACGGGCCCTGTTGCGCGAACGGATGCTTCCGGCGGGAGTTTTTGTTGCGAAATGAAGGGGCTGCTGCTTCTTTCTGGTCCTAAATACTCATTTCCGGCCCCGTCAAGCGCGCAAGGATGCGGGTTTCAGCGCCACAGATGGGCATGGGTAGCCAGCAGGCCTTGCAGCTTTGACAGCAGCCGGTTGGCGGGCCCGGGATGGGGGATGGCGCCAGAGGCGAGGCGTTGGGCGGCAACCTCGACCGGGCAGGGCTGGCCCGTACGCGGATCCCAGTAGCGCGGGTAGTCGATCAGCGCGGCATGGACGAGGCCGGCCAGGTCCGGCCGCGCCTGCCGCCGCGCCGGGATGGGGCCCAGGTCGCGGGTGAGGCCCCAGCCAGCATAGAAGGGCGCGCCGAGCGTGGTCACCGGCAGGCCGCGCAGCAAGGCCTCGAAGCCCAGCAGAGAGGTCAGCGTCCAGACTTCGTTCACCTGATCCAGAAGCTGCATCGGGTCGGCTTGGGTCGCGATCACATCGGCCAGCGTGCCCGGGTCGATGCCGCCGACACGCAACCCCGCCTCGACGTCGGGGTGTGGCTTGTAGACGATCACCGCCTGCGGATGCGCGGCGCGGACGCTGCGCAACAGGTCCAGATTGCTGCGTATCTCGCCGGTGCCGGTCAGGATCGAGGCGTCGTCCTCGACCTGGCCGGGCACCAGGATGCGGTGGCCGGGGGGCAGGTCGGGCAGGGCGCCGCCGAGGTTGTATTTGCTGATGCGCGCGGTGGTGAGCATGCGGATCAGCGCCTCGGCCCGCTGGCGCTGGTCGGCGCGCAGCTCGGCGCGGCGGGCGATCAGGCTCTCCAATGCGCTGGGGCGGGTCGGGTCGTAATAGATGCCACTGTCATCGGTGACCAGCGACAGCGGCGGCACCAGTTCCGCCCCCAGCCCGCGCGAGCGCAGAAAGCCGTCCTCGACCCGGGTGGCTGTGTCGCTGGCCGCTGCGCGCGCGGCCCAGACCATATGCGGGCGCGGATCCCCGGCGGCGGGCGTGTCGGTAAAGCTGATCCGGCCAAAGCGTCCGAACATGCGTTTCAGCGGGCGGCGTTTCCACAGGCGCATGCCTCCCGCTGTCCATCCCGCCCGATCCTGCCGCCAGGCGCGGGTCTGCGCCTCAAGCGTGTCGAGCACGGTTTCCAGCTCGCAAAGCTTGTCGCCGAACGGATCGTACCAGGTGGGATAAAGGATCATTGCGGCGGCAAAAAGCTGTGCGCGCGTCAGGCGGCGCTCGCGGCGGGGCACCGGGTGTTCGTCCAGCGTCAGCCCCCAGCCGGCATAGAAGGGCTGGCCAAAGACGCGCGGCTTGTGCCCGGCCAGGATCGCCTCGAACCCCAGTTGCGAGGACAGGGTGTAGACGCCCACTGCGCCGTCGAGCAGGGCCCAGGGGCTGAGCGGGGCGTCGTAAAGGCTGACGCGTACGCTGATATCGCGCTCGCCATAGTAGCCGGGGCGGAACCCGGCGGCGGTTTCGGGATGGGTCTTGATCAGCACCCTTGCGCCGGGGTGTTCCTCTTGCGCAAAGACAAGCATCTCGCGGAACAGCGCGTCATTGCCGCCGCTGGCGGTGACCGAAGCATCGCCGCGGGTCTGGTCGATCACCAGAACATAGCCCGGTTCGGGCAGCGGCAGATCGGGATCGGTGGCGCAGTACTTGCTCAGATGGTTTTCGCGGATGCGCGCCATGGCGTCGCGGGCCCGGTTCAACAGCGTGGTATCGTCCAGCGGGGCGCTGGTCAGCAGCTGCTCCAGATCGCTGGGCGTTGTGGGGTCGAAATGCACGCCCGCGCGGTCCAGCAACAGGCCCAGCGGCGGTTCGCCCGCGCGGCCGGGAAAGAGCGAGCGCAGAAAGGCATCCTCGACCCGCAGCAGCGGGGCCGCGTGGCGCGCGGCCACGGCCAGGCCGCGATGCGCGGTCGGGCTGTTGCCCCAGATACCGACCTGATCGCCCTCGGACGGCAGGCCCAGCCGGATATCGTAGCCCGCCAGCGTCAGGATGCGGCGCAAGCGGCGTTGGGTGAGAAAACCACCGTTATAAACGAACAGCCGGGAGCGGTCGCTCCCGGCTGCCCGGTTCATGCCACTGGGCGACATGCGTCAGCTGCCAGCGATCGTCTGCAGGTTGGCCAGCGGGGTCAGGCCGCCGGAGATAAGCGAGATGGTCTTGGTCCACTGGGCATAGGGCGCTTCGGTGACGTAAAGCGTGTCCTCGTCCCGGATCACGAAATCGCGGGCGGTGAACAACCCGTTGGGTTCGGTCAGGTTCAGCACGTAAACCATGCGCTGCGCGCCCTGCAGGTCGTCGCGGCCCAGAACCAGGCCGGCAATCTCGGCCGGCTCGTTGCGGAACACAAAGACACCGGTCGGATCCGAGGCCGCCGAGATCAGGCCGCCGACCTGGGCGATGGCCTCGAGTGCGGAGAGGTCCTGTGTTTCAAAGGGCACGCGGGCCTGGGTGTTGGTGGCGCCCAACGCCGTGAACGAGCGGGTGTCTTCCTCGACCAGGATGCGGTCGCCGCCGCGCAGGGCGATGTCCAGCTCGGGGTGGTTGAACAGGTCCTGATACCAGACCTTGCCCTGTTGGTTGCCGCGGATCACGGTGACCTCGGCGATATCGGGCTGGATGGTCACGCCGCCAGCCTGGGCCAGCATGGTCGACAGGGTGCGGGTGGGGCGTTCGATCGGATAGATGCCCTGGCCGCCCACGGCACCGGTCAGCGACACGGTCGAGCCGTCGCCCGCAACGCGGCGCACCTGTACCTGCGGGTCCGGGGTCTGCTCTTCGAGGCGGGCGGTGATCACTTCGCGCAGCTGGTCGGGCGTGTTGCCCGAGGCGCGCAGGCGCCCGGCATAGGGCACAAAGATGAACCCGGCGCTGTCCACCTGCACCTCTTCGAGGATGGTGGCGTTCGACGCCTCGTTGGCCAGCAGGCCGTCATCGACGTTTTCCCAGACCGTCAGGCCCAGAACGTCACCCGGGCGGATCGTGTCCGAGGTCAGCGGGGACGCATTTTTGAACGCATCCGAAAAGCCCAGCGCCGGCACCACGGCGGTGGCGCGGGTCACGCGGTCATTGACGGCGACGATAAAGGCATCGCCCTCTTGCTGGACGGATCCGGCAAAGATTTCCCGTTTATTGGGGCCGACTTTCGGCAACGAACACGAGGCCGCGACAGACATCGCAGCCAGCACAAGAACGGGCTTCGCCCAACGGACGGGGATCAGTTTCACTGCTCGGTCTCCTCGACCTTATATGTTTCTGCCTCAGTTTTTTTGTCAAACTATCGGAATCCGGATGAAAAATCCAGTCCCGGTTGCAGCTGGAGTCAGTTCACCAGGCGCAACTGTTGCCGTGGTGCCGCTTTGCCTGATTTCAGCGCGTCATAGGGGTCGTCCGGCGACAGCATCATGTCGACCACCTGGCGCAGCAACTGGCGCCGGCCCTTGCGCGAATAGAAGCCGCCGGGCAGTTGGCTGGTTTCCAGCAGATAGCGGCGGTATTCCTTATAGGCGCGGGCATCGGGCCGGTTGGCGGCCGCAAAGAACTCGCTTGCGGTCTGGGTCGAGACGAATTCGGGCTTGTCATAGACCGCGCGACCAAACACCTTGAGCGGGATGCCGCGCCACAGCACCTGCTGGCCGGCGGTGGAGTTCACCGTGACCGCGCTGCGCGCATCGTTCAACAGCTGCGCCAGCTTGCCGCCACGCACGTAATGCACCCGCCCCTCCAGCCCGTGCTGGCGGGCCAGCCGACGGACCTCGCGCCGGAGCGGCACCCGGCCGTTTTCCAGCGGATGCGCCTTGACCACAAGGTGATGATGTTGCGGCGCGCCCCGGGCGAAGCCGTCAAAGATCTCCTCGAGGAAATCGGTCATCGTGGAAAAGGGTGAATGCTGCTGGAACGAGCTGTCATGTTCCAGCTGCAGCAAGGCCAGGTGATAGGGAAAGCCGCCATTGCGGATGCGCGCGGTGGCCAGCATCCGTTCGACCGCCAGCGCCGGCATCAGCAACAGGCGTTGCAGATATAGCTGGAATTCCTTGGTTACCGGCAGATCGCGATGCGGCTTGAACCGGCGATAGCCCTGATTGGTGAACATGACGAACCAATGATACAGCGCGCCGTAGAAGATATGCTGGCGCATGTCGCCCCAATGCGAGGGCGGCAGCGGCGTTTCCAGATCCGACAGCGCCAGCGCCGCGCGCATTTCCTCCAGCGTCATGTCCATCAGGCGCGAGTTGCCGTTCGAGCCCTCGCGCTCGTAAGTGACCCAATAGGGGCGCAGATAGCCTTCCTCGAACACATGCACGCCCAGTCCGCGCGCCTTGGCCGCCGCAACCGCACTGGCATGGATGGGCCTTGTATCGCCGTAGAGGACAATATCGGTGACGCCCTTGCGCTCCAGCAGGTCCGCAAAGGCCTGCGGCCAGTCCTCGTGCGCGCCCTTGTAGGGGATGAAGCTTGGCGGATGGAACCAGAACGCCCGGTCGCCCGCATTGAAACCGACCCGCCACACCTCGGCCCCCGCCGCGCGCAGCATCCGGCCAAGCGCGTGGAAAAAGGGCCCATGCGGACCCTGGAGGAACAGAAAGACCCGTCTTGTCTGGGCCTGTTCGGGCATGGTGGCGCCTTTCCTGACTAGCTATGCCCGGTTTTCGGGCTTGGCCTCGATCCTGACCGGCCAATCGGGCGAAACTATGACCCGGGTGGGGCAGGCGGGCAAGCGGGGGCTTGCCGCGCGCGTGGCGGGGCGTTACCTCGGTGCAGGAATGGCACAGCAAAGGTAAGAACCATGTTTACGGGCATCGTCACCGATATCGGCACCGTGGTCGAGCTGGAACAGCGCGGCGATCTGCGTGCGCGCATCCGCACCGGATACGACACCTCGGGCATCGACATCGGCGCCTCGATCGCCAGCGACGGGGTCTGCCTGACCGTGATCGCGCTGGGGCCGGACTGGTATGATGTCGAGATCAGCGCCGAGACCGTGTCCAAGACCAATCTGGGCGGCTGGTCGGTGGGCAAGCGGGTGAACCTCGAACGCGCGCTCAAGGTGGGCGACGAGCTGGGCGGCCATATCGTGTCGGGCCATGTGGACGGGGTGGCCGAGGTGGTGGCCATGGCCGACGAGGGGGACAGCACCCGCGTTACCCTGCGCGCGCCTGCTGATCTGGCCCGCTTCATCGCGCCCAAGGGATCGGTGGCGCTGAACGGCACCTCGCTGACCGTGAACGCGGTCGAGGGGGCCGAATTCGGCATCAACTTCATCCCTCATACCAAAGAGGCGACCACCTGGGGCGGTGTCGCGGTTGGCGACCGGGTCAACCTGGAAATCGACATGCTGGCGCGCTATGTCGCGCGGCTGGCCGAGGCGCTCTGAGCCATGGCCGGGATCGGGCATAATGGCGGTCCGTCGATGGAGCACGGCCGTCTGTGGCGCACCCATGCCTGGCGGCAGGCGCAAAAGGCGCTGATGCCCGAGGCGATCCCGATGCTGGTTTTGCGGATGCGCATGCGCCGCGCCGCCGAACTGGGCATGACCTACCGCACATATGCAAAGGTACGGCAGTATTCCGGGCAGGATATCCTGGGGCTGCTGTTCTCGTCGAACGCGCTGCGCATCTTTGGCTCGGGCGGCGAGATACCCGAGGCCGAGGCGCAAATCGTGACGCAGGTGGCCGCAGCCGCGCGTCTGAGCCTGGTGCATCCGCCCGCCACACCACAGGCGGTGCTGGCCGCCAACCGCGCGCTGGCCGCCGCCGACCGCGCGCCGCATCTTTCCGACAGCTGGGCGCAGATGCGCGATCGGGTGCAGGGCCTGATCCACAGCCAGCGCCTGCCATCCTCGGGTGTGCTGGTCATCGGTGACGCCCCGCTCGAGGCCGACTGGGCCGCCGCCGGGCGCGCCGCCGGATACCTGCCCTCGGCCGAGTATTTCGCCCATCAGGCCGGTTAGGGCGCAAACCCGCCCCTTCATTTCGCCAAAAATACTCCGGGGGAGGCGCCACAGGCGCCGGGGGCAGCGCCCCCAAAACCGAACCCCGAACGCCGCGTCCCGCACCCGCCCTGCCGTTTGTGCACTGGCATTCGCGCGCGCGGTGGTCTATCTGCGCAGACAGACAAGACAGCTGAAAGGCCGCCCCATGAGCTTTGAGACGCCCGGACCCGTCGAGGCCCGCCTGCGCGACGCGATCAGCCCGATCGAAGAGATCATCGACGAGGCGCGCAAGGGCCGGATGTATATCCTGGTCGATCACGAGGATCGCGAGAACGAGGGCGATCTGTGCATCGCCGCCGAGTTTGCCGATGCCGCCGCGATCAACTTCATGGCCACGCATGGGCGCGGACTGATCTGCCTGCCGATGACCGCCGACCGGATCGACCGTCTGGGCCTGCCGATGATGGCGGTCAACAACTCCTCGCGCCACGAGACCGCCTTTACCGTCTCGATCGAGGCGCGCGAGGGCGTGTCGACCGGCATTTCCGCCGCCGACCGGGCGCTGACGGTTGCCACCGCGATCAATGAACAGAACACCATGGCAAGCCTTGCCACCCCCGGACACATCTTCCCGTTGCGCGCCAAGCGGGGCGGGGTGCTGGTGCGCGCCGGTCATACCGAGGCGGCGGTGGATATCTCGCGTCTGGCGGGGCTGAACCCTTCGGGCGTGATCTGCGAGATCATGAAGGAAGACGGCACCATGGCGCGGCTGCCCGATCTGGTCGATTTCGCCGAGCGGCACGGGATGAAGATCGGGACCATCAGCGACCTGATCTCCTATCGCGCCCGCAACGACAATCTGGTGGACGAAACCGCCCGCAGCACCGTCACCTCGGAATATGGCGGCGACTGGGAGATGCGCATCTTTACCGACCAGACCCACGGCATCGAACATGTGGTGCTGGTCAAGGGCGACATCTCGACCCCCGAACCGGTGCTGACCCGCACCCATGCGCTGCACGAGGCCTCGGACGTGCTGGGCCTCGGCCCCAAGCCGACCCAGGAACTGCCCCGCGCGATGGAGAAGATCGCCGCCGAAGGGCGTGGCGTCGTCTGCCTGTTCCGCCAGCCGCGCAACGCGCTTTACGCCAGTGACGAGGACGGCGTGCGCACCATCAAGCAGACCGGTCTGGGTGCCCAGATCCTGTCCAAGATGGGCCTGCACGAGCTGATCCTGCTCACCGACTCGCCGCAAACCAGATATCTCGGGCTCGACGCCTATGGCCTGACCATTGTCGGCACCCGCCCCATTCTGAAGGACGCCTGACATGGCTGGACACGAGACCCATTACACGCTGCCGCGCCCCGAATTCGACAAGCCGGTGAAACTGCTGATCGTGGTAGCGCCCTATTACAAGGATATCGCCGACAATCTGGTCGCCGGCGCCAAGGCCGAGATCGAGGGTGTCGGCGGCAGCTGGGATCTGGTCGAGGTGCCCGGTGCGCTTGAGGTGCCCACCGCCATCGCCATGGCCGACCGGCAGAGCAATTTCGACGGCTACGTGGCGCTTGGCTGCGTGATCCGGGGCGAGACCACCCATTACGATACCGTCTGCAACGACAGCAGCCGCGCGATCCAGTTGATGGGGCTTCAGGGCCTGTGCATCGGCAACGGCATCCTCACGGTCGAGACCCGGCCCCAGGCCGAGGTCCGCGCCGATCCGGGCGCGATGAACAAGGGCGGCGGCGCGGCTGCTGCGGCCTTGCATCTGATCGCGCTCGGACGTAAGTGGGGCGCTTCGAGAAAGGACGTGGGATTCCGCCCCAAGGCGGATGACATCCTTCTCGCCGAGGACAAGAACGGATCCCGCACCGCATGAGCCAGAGCGACACCCCCAAACCGGTCAACCGGAAACGCCAGATGAAATCCGCCGCGCGGCTTTATGCCGTGCAGGCGCTGTTCCAGATGGAGCATTCGGGCCAGACGGTCGAATCCGTCGTGTCCGAGTTTCTCGAGCACCGCTTCGGCGCCGTTTACGAGGGCGACGAACTGGCCGAGGGCGACGCGGCGCTGTTTCGCGCGCTGGTGGGGGATGCGGTCAACAATCAGGCGCTGATCGACCAGATGACCGACCGCGCGCTGGTGGCGAAATGGCCGATCGCGCGGATCGACCCGACGCTGCGCGCATTGTTTCGCGCCGCCGGTGCCGAGTTCAGCCAGAACGACACCCCGCCCAAGGTGGTGATCACCGAATTCGTCGATATCGCCCGCGCCTTCTTTCCCGAGGGACGTGAGACCAGTTTCGTGAACGCGGTGCTGGACCACATGGCCCGCGAGGCACGCCCGGACGCGTTCTGAGCCGCAGGCGCCCCGGTCTCTGCCCGGGCTGACGCAGGAAAACCGGCGGCGGCCGTCCATGGGACTGCGCCGCCGCCGCTCGTAAAAATGCCTGGATAAAATTCACCGGGGCCACCACTCACGACTGGAACCCGGCCCCTGAGAACTAGCGCAAGTCTGTTGTCAAAGATACCTATCTGTTCCGATAGGCGGGGTCGCTCAGCAGGCCCATCTGCATCGCCCGCACCAGCGCCGCCTCGCGGGTGGGGGCGCGCAGCTTGTCGCGGGCCGATTTCAGATGCATCCGCACGGTGACCTCGCTGATTTTCATAGCGGCGGCGATCTGTTCATTGCGCAGCCCGTCGGCCAGCAGGTGCAGCGCCTCGCGCTCGCGGCGCGACAGCGGGGCAGTGGTGCCCAGAATCGGGGTCAGGTCCTGGCCCGACGATTGCCCATGTTCGGTTCCAGGCCCCAGATTGGTGCCGATGACCGTGGCCAGAATACGCATTCCGGCCGATTGTTCGGTCATCCAGGAATCGGCCTCGGGGTGATCGGTGAACAGCGCCACCAGCATCGCCTGATTGCCGGGGCAGGGCACGATCAGGCTGAAGACATGCCGATATCCATGTTCGACCAGCCCGGAATACAGCGCCAGCGCGGTGTCCGAATTGCTTTCCTGCAAACGGCGGCCCGAATCGATGTAGAGGCTCTCGGGCCCCTGACGGGCCTGGGCCAGTACCAGATCGGCATCCGAATACCCGCCTTCGGCATAGAGCTTGAGCCAGTTCGGCGCCATCGAACTGCGGGCCCAGTGCAGGATCCCGGATTTGGGGGTGAACTGCCCCATGTTCAGCGCCTTGAAGCCAAACTCGTTCAGACGGGCGACCGCGTGCTCCCAGCGCGCCGCATCGTCGAAGATATGAGAGAGGCTTTCCAGCAGATCGAGGGCAAACTGAGTGACGTTTCGCATTCCGGCTCCGGCATATATTGTCGCAGATCCGTCGGGGTACCCTGCCTTCCGGGTCATTTTGCGCTAGAATGATGCAGGACAACAAGGAGTAAGGCCATGCCCCGTCTGATCCGTCTCTACGTCACCCAGGTTCTGGTCGGTTTCGCGATCTCGGCGGTGTTCATCGCGGGCCTCCTGTGGCTCGATATCGCGGGGCTGCGGGGGCTGATTGTCCGATCCGATTCGGCGCTGCTTGCCGTGTTCATGCTGTGGTTCATGAACGGGATCGTCTTTGCCGGGGTGCAATTCGCCTGGAAGATCATGAGCCTGGCCGAGGACGACACGCCGCCGCGCGGCGGCAGCAAAGTGTCCGACCTGCGCCCGGTCCCGGTCCGGCAGGAAGCCCCGGCGCACCGGGGCTGAGTTCCGCCTGATGGGCAGAAAGCGGCGGGAACCACCAGGGGTCGACCGTGCGGTTTGATTCCCGAGGACCTGTATGTACAGGTGGGCGCCAGATAATCAGGCCAGGACCTGAACAGAGCCAGCCCCCTCGGAAATGTTTAAGGCCACCGGAATGCTACCTGTCACGAGAAGGGCAGAACCCGCCATTCCCATAGGTAGGGCCAGGAGCGGGCGCCCGCAAGGGGGCAGGCGCCGGGAACGGGCTTGAATTTTGTTCACCTATTGTTCACCATGTGCCCATGACACTCGATTTGCAACCCGGACAGCGGCTGGCACGCGGCGTCGCGCGCCATCTCAGGGCGCATGGATTCGTCTCGGTCGAGGAGTTCGTGCCCGCCCGCGGGTTGCGCGTGGATGTGATGGGGCTGGGCCCCAAGGGTGAAATCTGGGTGATCGAATGCAAGTCGAGCCGGGCCGATTTCCAGGCGGATGCCAAATGGCAGGGCTATCTTGAGTGGTGCGACCGGTATTTCTGGGCGGTGGATATGGAGTTTCCGGCCGAGCTGCTGCCTGCGGAAAGCGGGCTGCTGATTGCCGATGCCTATGACGCCGAGATCGTGCGCATGGCACCCGAGCAGAAGCTGGCCCCGGCCCGGCGCAAGGTGCTGATCCAGAAATTCGCCACCCACGCGGCGCGGCGCCTGCAGGCGCTGCGCGACCCCGAGGGCCACGGCATTTTCGAATGAAGCGTATCGAGTGCGGACAGCGCCGTTTTCCGCACCGGAAAACGGCCCGGAAAACGTATCGTTTTCCGGCGCCCCCTCAGCGTTTGGACATCAGGCGGGCGGCCTGGGCGGCGGCGCGGATTTCCTCGGCTATCTCCTCGGCCTCTTCGGGATCGAAATCCATCGGCACCTCGACCCCGTGCGCCTCGACAAAGAGCCGCACCATCCCCGCATCGGTCGGACCGATCTGAAGATTCGCCTCGATATCGCGTTCGGTATTGATGCCCATGTCGTCCTCCGGGAAAACTGTTGCCGGACTAGACCGGGGCGGGTTGAGAATCAAGCCGCTTCCGGGCTCTGATAGGGTATGGACACACCCGTTTTGCGCCTCTTTCGCCCCGATGACGCCCCCTGGCTGGTCGAACAGCATGGGGTTCACTATGCCCGCGCCGAGGGGTTCGATGACAGTTTCGGGCCGCTGGTGGCGCGCATCCTCGACGATTTCATCGCCGACCATGACCCCGATCGCGAGCGCGGCTGGATCGCCGAGGCGGATGGCCAGAGGCTGGGCAGTATTTTCTGTGTCCGCCTCGACGAGACCACGGCCAAGCTGCGCCTGTTCCTGCTGGTGCCCGAGGCGCGCGGGCGGGGCCTGGGCCGCCGTCTCCTCGACACCTGCATGGGGTTTGCGCGGGACAAAGGGTATACGCAAATGCAACTCTGGACCCATGAGAGCCACCGCGCCGCCTGCGCCCTTTACGCCGCCACCGGCTGGCAGTTGACCGATAGCAAACCGGTGCATTCCTTTGGCGTCGACCTGGTCGAACAAAGCTGGAAAATTACGCTCTGACCCTCTTGCAATCCGCAACCCGGTTGGGTACATCGCCCCTCACGGTGCCGCCTTAGCTCAGTTGGTTAGAGCGCTGGATTGTGGATCCAGAGGTCCCCTGTTCAAGCCAGGGAGGCGGTACCATAAACGGTTTCCCCCATATCGCATGATGTCGCGCCCTCGGGCGCCGGGGCCGGGCTTCAGCGCAGCCACAGCCCCTTGGATTTGATCCGGTTGCGGATCGCCTGTTCCTTGTGCGGCAGGTTTTCGCGATCGAACATCTCGCGGATCTTCTCGCCCTTGCCCTGATAGACCATCTTCTTCAGCGGCTCGTAATTCTTCAATACTTTCTTGATCTTGTTGGGGGATGCGACCTCTTCCAAAACCTCGATCACGCGGTCTGACTCGCGTGCATAAAGCAGCGGAAACAGGCGGTAGTGACAGCTGACCGCGCCGTCCAGCAGCCCCTCGGGCAGGCAATCGCGCCCGCCGCCAAACGAGTGGATCACCAGCGGCAGCGCCACCTGGTCGAGCCAGGGATTGAGGCTTTGGCAGATCAGCTCGGGCAGCGGCGTGTCGCGGATCGAGCGGGCATAGGTCAGGAACCGGTGCCCGAACTTGTGGGGGCATTCGTAATAAAAGAAACCGGCGTTGAAGTAGAGATAGCGCTTCCAGTATTCGTCCGGCTGCTCGAAATCCAGCGAGCTTTCGAAATCCAGCCCGAAGCGGGAATAGAGCGCCCGCCAGATCTCGGTATAGCCAGGGCCATAGAGGGTAGGCTGGGGCCAGGTGCCCTCGCGTTTGAGCGAGGCGGTGGGGCGGCTGAAATCGAAGGGCACCGACATCAGATCGCCGGTGATCAGCGTGTCGGTGTCGAAAAACACGAAAGGTTCGCCCTCGGGCAGGGCCAGCAGCGCCTCGATCTTGTTTCCATGTGGATAGGTCTGGCCGAACACCTTGTTCTCGAACGGCAAAAGCTCGGCCCCGAGCGTGTCGAGCGCGGCGCGTACCTCGTCACTCTGGATGCTCGGGTCCTCGTCCCATTTCGGGCCGGGCTGCGGATGGGCGACGAACAGGCGGCCGTTGAAACCGGGCGATGAATGGCGCAGCGAGGCGGCAAACAGCACCGCCTCGTATTGCAGGCGGTTGTTCTGCCCGACCACCACGATGTTGAAGGGCTTGCGCCCCGTATCTGCTGCGACCTGAGTCTGTGCCATATGCTGCCCGCCGCCGGAATTGGTGATGCGGCGCCCCTCTTTTGGCGTAGTATAGGGGCAGGGGCCGGGCGTCAAAAGCCCGGATTTCCCGCCAACTGATTTTGAAAGGCCCGATCCAGATGCTCGACATTCTGCTCTTTCTCATCGCCGGTGCGGCGCAATCCGGTCAGGTGGAAGGCAAGACGCCCGCCCCAAGCGACAGCGCCGCGGTTACGGCCCCGGCCGAAGCGCCGGCGGCCCCCGCCTTTCTGGCGCCCGAACCCAAGGCCGAGGCCCCCGCGACCCCGGCCTTCCTGTCTCCGGCGCCGCAGCTGGTGGCCGAGCCGCAGGTGCCCAGCGGCAAGTTCACCACCGCAACCGAGGTCAAGCCGATCCTGAATGCCACGCGCGGCAACTGGGTGGCGCTGCGCGATTACAACGGGCAGGATCTGCTTTATGTCACGCATCTGTGGTCCTGGCGCTGCGGGCTGGCGCAGATGTCGGTCTCGATCAACGGGGCCGCGCCCGAGATCTGGCCGTTGCCACCCTGCCATGCCGAGACGGCTGCGCCCAACGCGATCATCGACAGCGACGGCCTGCCGTTTCGCAGCTACCCCTCGGGTTCGGTCGCGCAGATCGCGGTCGAGCTGATCTATGACGATCTGAGTGCGGACAGTGCCAGCTTTGCGCGTGCACAGGTGCTGATGCCCTGAGGTCGGCTGTCCAGCTTACCATCCCCGGATCGCGCTGCGATCCGGGGCACAGGCGTGACGCCGATGACGATCAGATCAGCGCGGTGCTCAGGATGGGGAAATAGCTCAGCATTACCAGCACCACCGCCACCGCCAGCAGGAACGGCCAGAGTGCGGTGAAGATGGTGAAGGGGCGCACCCCCGACATGGCCGAGGCGATGTACAGGCCCACGCCCACCGGTGGCGTCAGCAGGCCCAGCACCAGGTTCAGGCTGATCACCACCCCAAACTGATAGGGGCTGATGCCATAGCTGTTCATCGCGATCGGCAGCAGGATCGGCGTGATCAGGATCAGCGCCGCGATGCCGTCGATCAGCATGCCCACGAACAGCAGGCACAGGTTGACGATCAGCAGGAAGGTGAACGGGTCCGAGGTGACGGTGGACAGAAACGCCGCCAGTTTCTGCGGCAGTTCCTCGTAGATCACCACCCAGCCGAACACATTGGCTGCCGCGATCATGAAGATCACCAGCGAGGAATTGGTGGCCGTGCGTGCGAACATGGCGCCCAGATCGCGGATATGGATCTCGCGATAGACCAGCCAGCCCACGCCAAAGGCGATGAGCGAGGCGACGGCGGCGCTTTCGGTCGGGGTGGCGATGCCAAAGAGGATGCCGCCGACGATGGCCAGAGGGATCAGAAAGGCGGGCAGGGCGTCGCGCAGGGCACGCAGCGCCTGCGGCATCGTCATCCACTCGCCCTTTGGAAACTGCTGGCTGAGCCCGATCAGCGCCACCACCACGAAAAACGACCCGGCCATGATCAGGCCGGGGATGATGCCGGCGATGAACAGATCGCCGATCGGCAATTGCGCCAGCACGCCATAGATCACGAACAGCATCGAGGGCGGGATCACTGGCGCCAGCAGCCCGCCGGCAGCGGTGGTGGCGGCGGCGAAACCGGGGTCATAGCCTTCGTCCTTCATGGCGGGCACCATGGCCCGGCTCATAACCGCGATCTGGCTGGCCGCCGATCCGATGATCGCGGCCATGAACATGTTGGCCAGCAGGTTGATATAGGCCAGCCCGCCGCGAAACCCGCCGACAAAGACGCGCGCGGCATGCACCAGGCGCTGGGTCATGCCGCCTTCGTTCATCAACTCTCCGGTCAGGATGAACAGGGGAATGGCAAGCAGCCCGTAATTCTCGACACCTGCGAACATCTGCTGGGCGAAACTGTCATACAGTACCAGATTGCCGCTGTCATAGATGTACCAGAGCGCGGTCAGCGCCAGCACCAACGCGATGGGAACCGAGGCAAAGAGCAGGACCAGGAATAGGATCGGGGTCATTGCGCGGCCTCCGCCTCGGGGTGTCGCCCCGGATTAATCAGGTTGGCCGCCGAATGCAGCAGCGCCCCCAGGGTAAAGAGCGGCATCACCAGCCAGACCCAGACCTTGGGCAGGCCCAGCGTGTTGGTCGGTTCGGCATAGATGAAGTTGAAGGTCTGACCCTGGAACGCCTTCACGTCCCAGCCCGCCCGCATCAGTTCCAGCGGCATGAACCAGCGCAGGCAGATCCAGACCATCAGGCAGGCAAAGAGGAACAGCACCAGATCGACCACCCGTTCCAGCAGGCGCGCGCTATGGCTTCCCAGCATCTCGTTCACCAGGGTGACGGCGATGGCGCTGCGGAAATGGATCGCGGCAGAGGCGGCCAGAAAGGTCATCCAGACCATGGCATAGATCGCCGCCTCGTCCACCCAATAAATGGCGTTGCCAGCCGCGCGGGTGACGACGTTGAGAAGTATGAGTCCTGTGACCGAGGCCGCCAGCGCGGCGGCGCAGACCAGTTCGACGCTGGCCCAGAGATGCGATGCCCGATACAGCATGTGCCTGCCTTCAGCTGTCGTGAAACGGGCCGGCACAGGGCCGGCCCGACGCGGGGTTTTCAGGGGTTATTGCAGGTCGGCCGCGGTCTTGCGCAGCTCGGGCAGCGACGGGGCCTTGTCTGCCCAGATCGTTTCCCATTGCGCGATGGCGTCACCGAAGAAACTTTGATCCACCCGCTTGAAGGTCTTGCCCACCTTGGTCAGCGCATCGGTCCATTCCGGCTCTTTGACCATGTAAACGTCCAGCGTGCTGTCCACATGCTTGGCCATCAGCTCGGAAATCATCGCCTTGTCGGCATCGCTCATCCCGGCATAGACCCGGGCCGAGATCAGCCCGACCATCGGGAACATCATGTGGTTCGAGATCAGGATCGTGTCGGCATGTTCGTGATATTTCAACACGTTGATCAGCTCGACATCCATGTCGATCGCATCCACCTGGCCATTGGCCAGCGCGTCATAGACCGCCGGCAGCGGCATCGGCGTGGGTGCGGCCCCCAGCGCGTTGTAGAAATCGAGGATCGGGTCAAAGGGCGTGATCCGCAGCTTGAGCCCGGACAGATCGGCCGCGGAATTCACCGCGCCCCGGCTGAGGATCTGGCGCATCCCGGCGCTGCCGAATCCAACGCCGACCACACCCGCCTCTTGCGGCAGCACCGCCAGCATGCCACGCGCGGTGTCCGAGCGCAGGATCGCGGCGGCATGGTTGATGTCACCGGCCAGGTAAGGGGCATAGAAAGCGCCCATGTTGGGCACCCGGTTCGACACTTCGGCCACGGTCATGAAGGCCATGTCCAGCGCCCCGGTCTGCAGCTGCTGCAGCATCTGCGCCTCGTTGCCCAGCTGGCGGGCAGGGAAGACCGATACCGAATGCGCGCCGCCCGATTTCTCGGACAGTTCGGCGCCAAAGGCCTCGGCGGCCTTGGTCCAGGTATGCGGGGGCGGGGTGATCAGGCCCAGGCGAAATTCCTTGGCCGCCGCCGGCAGCGCGGCCAGTACCAGCGCGGCACAGGCAACCCCCCGGGCCAGTCCCTTGAAGCTGATTGTCATGTGGTTCTCTCCCTTTTGGAATCGGTGTTTTTTGGCAGTCTAAACGCGGTTTACAGTTTCACCCAACCCTCTGGCGGCTCTTTGCCGGGATGTATCTCGCCGCAATTGGGGCAGGTGCGGGCCTGTTCGTCGGCATAAAAGGCCTGATAGACGGGCGGCAGATCGCGCACGATGCTTTCCAGCAGCAGCTCGGCCCGATGCACCAGGCTGCCGCACCCAAAACAGAACCATTCGATGGCGTCATGGGCGCCTTCGGGGCGCTTGGGTTCGATCACCAGCCCGATCGAGCCCTCTTGCGGGCGCTGGGGCGAGTGGCGCACATGCGGCGGCAACAGGAAAATGTCGCCCTCGCGGATCGGCACGTCATAGAACTCGCCGCCTTCGTAGAGCTTCAGCACCATGTCGCCCTTGAGCTGGTAAAAGAACTCCTCGACCGGGTCGTCATGGTAATCGGTGCGCTTGTTGGGGCCGCCGACCACGGTCACCATCAGATCCGCATCCTCCCAGACCTGCTGGTTGCCGACGGGCGGTTTCAGCAGGTGTTTGTGTTCGTCGATCCATTTCTGGAAATTGAAGGCGCTCAGCCGTGCCATTTCGTGTTCCTCCTCACCGGTCCTGCCCCTTGGGGCCTGGTTCAGCGTCGGGCCGGGCGGGGCCACAAGACAAGGAATTTGTCCGAATGCCGCTATCGAAAATCGCGATAACAGCCCTGTTTGGGGACTGATGGCAGAGGGGAGGATGGATCGCTTCCTTCATGCATGAAATTTTAAGCTTAAAGAAAACCCGTCTGTCAAGAGCCTTGACCGCAGGCGCGGGGAATGGGGCAGGGTGCTTGATCACCTCTGTGTGAACATGCTTTCTTCGTGCCCGCGCTGCGCCAGTTCGAGCGGCAACAGAGCAAGCAGGAGATACCCCATGCGGATCAACGCGGATTTCACTCGGCGCGCGGCGGTGCATTTCGATCAGACGGACTGGGTTCCATCGCCCGCGCCCGGGGTCGAGCGCAAGATGCTGGACCGGATCGGCGCCGAGGTGGCACGGGCCACCACCATCGTGCGCTTTGCACCGGGCAGCGCCTTTTCTGCCCATACCCATGACGGGGGCGAGGAGTATCTAGTGCTGGACGGCGTGTTCCAGGACGAGCTGGGCGATTTCCCGGTTGGGTCCTATGTGCGCAACCCGCCGACCTCGTCGCATACCCCCGCGACCGAGCCGGGGGCGACCATCCTGGTCAAACTGCATCAGTTTGACCCGGCCGATCGCACCGAGGTGCGCCGCTCGATCAATGGCAAGAGCGACGAGACGCTGTTTTCGGATTCACATGAAGAGGTGCGGCTGGAAAGCTGGGCGGCGGGTGCGCAGGTGACGCGCGATCTGCCCGGCGGGATCGAGGTCTTCGTGCTGGAAGGCGGGTTTCAGGAAGGTGGCGAGACGTTCTCCCGCTGGGACTGGCTGCGCCTACCGCCCGGTGCGCGGCTTGATTTGACAGCAGGCGCCGAGGGCGCGCGGGTCTGGGTGAAATCCGGACATCTGGCCGCGATGGTCTGACACCGGCGCGGCGCAGGCCGAGAATTTTCGACGAAAATTCTTGCGCCCAGCCTGACTGACCCGGGCGATTTCGCCCGGGTTTTTCATTTTTGACCGAAAGATAAATTTTACCAGTTGATAAAATTTCTGGATGTGGCAAGCTGATCCCAATAACGAACATATCTTCAGGGAGAAGAGTGATGGCACAGGGCCAGATGGCTCCCGGCATTGTCGCCGGGCGGCTTTCCAGCGAAGAACTTGCCGCGAATTTCGACGATCTGCATCCGGCCTATGCGCCGCATGAGGCGGCGGTGGCGGCGGATCGCTGCTATTTCTGTTACGACGCGCCGTGTCAGACGGCCTGTCCGACCGAGATCGACATTCCGTTGTTCATCCGTCAGATCCAGACCGGCCACCCCGAGGCCGCCGCGCGCACCATTCTGGAACAGAACATCCTGGGCGGCATGTGTGCCCGGGTCTGTCCCACCGAGACACTGTGCGAAGAGGCCTGTGTGCGCGAGGCGGCCGAGGGCAAGCCGGTCGAGATCGGGCGCCTTCAACGCTATGCCACCGACACGCTGATGGCGCGCGGCGTGCATCCCTTTACCCGCGCGGCGCCCAGCGGCAAACGCGTGGCGGTCGTCGGGGCGGGGCCTGCCGGCCTGGCCTGCGCGCATCGTTTGGCGTTGCTGGGCCATGACGTGGTCATCCACGAGGCGCGCCCCAAGGCCGGCGGGCTGAACGAATTCGGCATCGCCGCCTACAAGGCGACCGGCGGATTTGCCGGGACCGAGGTGGACTGGCTGCTGCAAATCGGCGGCATCACGGTTGAGCAGGGCTCGGCGCTGGGGCAGGGCCTCACGCTCGATGCGCTGCGCGCTGGCTATGACGCAGTGTTCCTGTCGATCGGCCTGGCCGGGGTGAATGCCTTGCGCGCCGCGGGCGAGGACAAGGACGGTGTCCGCGATGCGGTCGATTTCATCGCCGAGCTGCGCCAGGCGGGCGACCTGTCAGCACTGCCGGTTGGGCGCAATGTGGTGGTGATCGGCGGCGGCATGACCGCGATCGACGCCGCCGTACAGTCAAAGCTGCTGGGCGCTGAGAATGTCACCGTCGCCTACCGCCGCTCGCGCGCCGAGATGGGGGCCAGCGGGTTCGAACAGGATCTGGCCGCCTCCAAGGGGGTCCGGCTGATGTTCAACGTGATGCCGGTTGCCGTGCACGGCAATGGCGCGGCGGTCGAGATCGAGCTGGAATACACCACCAGCGCGGGCGGCTCGGTGACGGGCACGGGCGAGACCGTGCGCCTGGCTGCTGATCAGGTGTTCAAGGCCATCGGCCAGACACTTGAAGGCGTGCCGGAAGGGCTGGAACTTGAGGGGCGCAAGATCAAGGTCGACGGGTCGGGCCGCACCTCGGTTCCCGGGGTCTGGGCCGGCGGCGACTGTGCCAGCGGCGGCGAGGATCTGACGGTGACCGCCGTGGCCGAGGGCCGCGACGCCGCCATGGACATCCACGCCCGGCTGAGCGCGTGACACCGAACAAGGATGCGAAAGCACATCAGGGAGGCCGTATAAATGGCTGATTTGAAGACAAACTTTCTGGGCATCGAAAGCCCGAACCCGTTCTGGCTGGCTTCGGCGCCGCCGACCGACAAGGAATACAATGTCCGCCGCGCCTTCGAGGCCGGTTGGGGCGGTGTTGTCTGGAAGACGCTCGGCTCCGAAGGGCCGCCGGTGGTGAACGTGAATGGCCCGCGCTACGGGGCCATCTATGGCGCCGACCGGCGCCTGCTGGGCCTCAACAACATCGAGTTGATCACAGACCGCCCGCTGGAAACCAACCTGGAAGAGATTGCGCGGGTCAAGGCGGATTATCCAGACCGCGCCGTGATCGTGTCGATCATGGTGCCCTGCGAGGAAGCGGAATGGAAAGCGATCCTCCCGCGGGTGGCCGAAACCGGGGCCGATGGTATCGAGCTCAATTTCGGCTGCCCGCATGGGATGAGCGAACGCGGCATGGGTGCGGCGGTGGGCCAGGTGCCCGAGTATATCGAGATGGTGACCCGCTGGTGCAAGACCTATTACGACAAGCCGGTGATCGTGAAGCTGACCCCCAATATCACCGATATCCGCTATCCGGCACGGGCCGCCAGGAACGGTGGTGCGGATGCGGTTTCTCTCATCAATACAATCAGTTCCATCACGTCGGTGAACCTGGATAACTTCAGCCCCGAACCCTCGATCGACGGTAAGGGCAGCCATGGTGGTTATTGCGGTCCGGCGGTGAAACCGATTGCGATGAACATGGTGGCCGAGATCTCGCGCGATCCCGCCACGCAAGGCCTGCCGATCAGCGGTATCGGTGGCGTGACCACCTGGCGCGACGCGGCCGAGTTCATGAGCCTGGGTTGCGGCACCGTGCAGGTCTGCACCGCCGCGATGACCTATGGTTTCCGCGTGGTCGAGGAGATGAAGACCGGTCTCAGCCAGTGGATGGACGAAAAGGGGTATACCAGCGTCAATGACTTCATCGGGCGCGCGGTCCCCAATGTGACCGATTGGCAGTATCTGAACCTGAACTATGTGGCCAAGGCCAAGATCGATCAGGATCAGTGCATCAAATGCGGGCGCTGCTATGCCGCCTGCGAGGATACCTCGCACCAGGCGATTTCCATGTCCGAGGACCGGGTGTTCGAGGTGATGGATGACGAATGCGTCGCTTGCAACCTCTGCGTCGATGTCTGCCCGATTGATGGCTGTATCTCGATGGTGCCGATGCAGCCGGGCGAGACCGACCCGCGCACCGGCAAGGTGGTGCAGGCCGATTATGCCAACTGGACCACGCATCCCAACAACCCGATGGCACGGGCGGCAGAGTGAGGACCGAGATTTTTCGACGAAAAATCTCTGCTTGAGAAAATTCGACGAATTTTCTCAGAACAAGAGGCGGATCGGTCCGTTGTGGCAGACCACGACGAATTGATCCGCCGTTTCGATCACGTGAAAGTTGCGGCGGCGCATTTCGGTCAGAAACCGCTCCTTCCCGACCTCCCGGTCGACCCAGGCGATCGAGCGGCGTACCACCGCGCCACGCTGTACCGCGCGGGTCGCAAAGATCTGCTCCAGCCAGCGCCGGGCCTGATCGGGGTGAGGCAGGGTCTGCATGACCCCAGCTCAGCAGGTCTTGGTTAAGAAAGCTTGAAGCAGGCCTCAGAGCATCGCTTGCGTCGCGACCTGCCTGTCGATACTTCGAGACAGGGCATGTTTAGTCAGCAGGACCACATGGTACGTCAGCTTCTTCCCGTAAGTGCCTTGTTGCTCGGCTCTGCCTTGCTGTTGTTTGCCGGCGGCATGAACAGTCTGATTCTGCCGATCCGGGGCGCGCAGGAGGGGTTCAGTGCCTCGGCGCTGGGTCTGCTCGGTACCGGCTGGGCGCTTGGTTATGTCGCGGGTTGTTTCTATACACCCCGGCTGGTGGGCAAGGTCGGGCATGTGCGCGCCTTCAGCGTGATGTCCGGGATCGCCGCCGTTGCCGTTCTGCTTTCGCTGCTGTTGTTGACGCCCTGGACCTGGATTCCGCTGCGTGCGATGTCGGGTTTCTGCTTTGCCGGGGCGGCGATGATCGTCGAAAGCTGGCTGAGCGAGCGGGCCGAGCCAAGCACGCGCGGCCGCATCTTCGGCCTTTACACGATGGTCAACCTGGGCGCTTCGACCGCCGGGCAGCTGGTGCTGACGATGGGCGACACCACGGGTTTTATGTTCTTCGTGCTGCCGGCGATCTTTTACTGTCTGGCGCTGATGCCCACCGCGATGTCGTCCAAGACGGTGCCAAAGCCGCTGGTCAGTGTCCGACTCGATCTGATGGCGCTGTGGCGGAATTCGCCGGTGGCGGTGATCGGGGTTCTCTGTGTGGGCGTGTCCAACAGCGCTTTTGGCACGCTCTCGGCGGTCTATGCGGATGGGATCGGGCTGGCGCTTACGACGGTGGCGCTGTTTGCCAGCCTGCCGGTACTGGCCGGGGCGGTGTCGCAGATCCCGATCGGTTGGCTGTCGGACCGGCTGGACCGGCGCGCGGTGCTGATCGGTGTGGCGGTTCTGGCGCTGGCGGTCGATACGATCTTTATCGTGCTGTCGCCCGAGACCCGGATGCTGAACCTGGTGCTGGCCTCGCTGTTCGGCGCGGCGATCTATGCCATGTATCCGATCATCATTGCCCATGCCAATGATCACGCGGCGGCCGATCAGGCGATCCAGGTCAGCGGCGGGTTGCTGATGCTCTACGGGTTGGGGTCGATCCTGGGGCCTTTGCTGGCGGGGTTCGGGATGGAGACGCTTGGCGGCACCGGCCTGTTCATGACCTCGGCCGGGGCGCATGTGCTGCTGATCCTGTTCTCGGGCCTGCGCATCCTGCTGCGTGCGCCGGTGGCCGAGGCCGACAAGTCGAGCTTTGTGCCCGCTCCCGCCGGCCGGGCGACGACGCCGGAAACCGCGGCACTGGCAAGTGCCGAGTCCGATGAGGTCGATGAGGACGAGGAAGAGACGCCTAGTCCGGACGCGGGCTGAGCAGCCGCCGATAGAGCGTGTCGAGGAACACGTCGGCGCCGTCGAACGGGTCTTCATCGCCCAGCACCGCGCGCACCTGCACGTCGAAATCCGCGTAATGCTGGGTCAGCGACCAGATCGAGAACAGCAGGTGATAGGGATGCACGCGGGCGATCCGGCCCGCCGCCATCCAACCCTCGAGAAGCGCCACCTTGTCATCAACCAGCACCTTGAGATCCTCGCTCAGCGCCTGATAGATGCGGGGGGCGCCCTGCACGATCTCGTTGGCGAACAGCCGGCTTTCGCGAGGATAGTCACGGCTCATCTCCAGCTTGCGATGGACATAGGCCAAGAGTTCCGTCAGCGGTTCTCCCTGCTCGTCGAGCGCGCGCAGCGGGTCGAGCCAGGTATCGAGAAGCTCGGCCAGCAGCGCCTCGTGCATCGCCTCTTTCGAGGGGAAGTAGTAGAGCAGGTTGGGTTTGCTCAACCCCGCCTCGGCGGCGATCTGATCCACCGTTGCGCCGCGGAACCCATGTGCCGAAAAGACGTTCAGCGCCGCGTCCAGGATGGCGGCGCGGTTTTTCTTCTGGATACGGGTCGGTGCACGGTCCTGAGGCATGATCTGCTGATTTTTCCTTCGCTTGCCCGCTGATGTGGCGGGAATCTTGCATTGGGACTCGGCTATTTCTTGACTGGTGTCAAACCCGTGATAGCGTGAGTTTGACCAGTTGGTCAAATAGCTAGGCCAGCGTGAACGCAAAGCAAGCAACAGGGGAACAGGTATGGCGGCTCCGGCGCAGAATCTCAGAATCAATGTTGACCGGTTGTGGGACAGTCTGATGGAGATGGCCCAGATCGGCCCCGGCGTGGCGGGGGGCAACAACCGCCAGACCCTGACGGATGAGGATGGCGAGGGCCGCGCCCTGTTCCAGAAATGGTGCGAGGCGGCGGGCTGTTCCATGGGGCTTGACCAGATGGGCAACATGTTCGCCATGCGCCCGGGCACCGACCCGGACGCGCTGCCGGTCTATGTGGGCTCGCATCTGGATACCCAGCCCACCGGCGGCAAATACGACGGGGTGCTGGGGGTTCTGGCCGGGCTGGAGGTGATCCGCACCCTGAACGATCTGGGCATCCGCACCAAGCACCCGATCGTCGCCACCAACTGGACCAACGAAGAGGGCACGCGCTTTGCCCCCGCGATGCTGAGTTCCGGCGTCTTTGCCGGGATGCATACGCAGGACTGGGCCTATGCGCGCACCGATGCCGAGGGCAAGAGCTTTGGCGACGAGCTGTCGCGGATCGGCTGGCGCGGCGAGGAAGAGGTTGGCGCGCGCAAGATGCATGCGTTTTTCGAGCTGCATATCGAACAAGGGCCGATTCTGGAGGCCGAGGGTAAGGATATCGGCGTTGTCACCCATGGTCAGGGGCTGAGCTGGACCCAGGTCACCATCACCGGCAAGGACGCGCACACCGGCTCGACCCCGATGCCGATGCGGCGCAATGCGGGGCTGGGCATGGCGCGGGTGCTTGAAAAGGTGGACGAGATCGCGCTCAGCCACGCGCCCCATGCGGTGGGGGCGGCGGGTCATATCGACGTCTATCCCAACTCGCGCAACGTGATCCCGGGCAAGGTGGTGTTCACGGTGGATTTCCGCAGCCCGGACCTGTCGGTGATCGAGGATATGGAGGCGCGTCTGCGCGTCGAGGGCCAGAAGATCGCCGATGCGATGGGGCTGGAGGTCGCCTTTGAAAAGGTGGGCGGATTCGATCCGGTGGCCTTTGACGAGGGCTGCGTCTCGGCCATCCGCAATGCGGCCGAGCGGCTGGGATACAGCCATATGAACATCATCTCGGGTGCCGGCCACGATGCCTGCTGGATCAACCGGGTGGCGCCGACGGCTATGGTGATGTGCCCCTGCGTGGACGGGCTGAGCCATAACGAGGCCGAGGAAATATCCAAGGACTGGGCGGCGGCCGGCACCGATGTGCTGTTTCACGCGGTGGTCGAGACGGCGGAAATCGTGGAGTGATCGGGGCCAACCCCCAAACCCCCGGAGTATTTCCGGCAAAGTGAAGGACAAGAGATGCTGCCGGATACGGCCACATTGCGCAAACGAATAAGGGCGGCGATCGAGGCCGATCTTTCCGACGCGCCGGTGGATGCGGTGGGTCGGGCCACGCTGCGCGATTTCGCGGCAATGCGGCAGGAGCCGGAGGCGGTCGAGGTGCAGTTCAGCGGCGGCGTCATGGGGCAGGGCTGGGCGGTCACGCGACCCAATGGCCCCTATCTGGTCGTCTACCTGCCGCAGGCGGGGTGTTTCTCGCTCTGTGTCGAGGGGCCGTTCGGACCGCTCGATATCGGGGTGCATGGCAATGCGATCGGCTGTTTCGGGTCGGTCTGACAAGAAAAACAGGGAGTTCAAGCATATGAGCACAGTCATCAGGAACGGCACCGTTGTGACCGCCGATCTGACCTACAAGGCGGATGTGCGGATCGAAAACGGCGTGATCACCGAAATCGGCCCGGGGCTGAGCGGTGACAAGGAGTTGGACGCCACCGGCTGTTACGTGATGCCCGGCGGCATCGATCCCCATGTGCATCTGGAGATGCCCTTTATGGGCACCTATTCCAGCGACGATTTCGAAAGCGGCACCCGCGCCGGGCTGGCGGGCGGCACCACGATGGTGGTGGATTTCTGCCTGCCCAACCAGGGTGAGAGCCTGCTGGATGCGATCAAGCGCTGGGACAACAAGTCGACCCGGGCCAATTGCGACTATTCCTTCCACATGGCGGTGACCTGGTGGGGCGAGCAGGTGTTCAACGACATGAAGACCGTGATCGAGACGCGTGGTATCAACACGTTCAAGCATTTCCTTGCCTACAAGGGCGCGCTGATGGTGAACGATGACGAGTTGTTCGCCTCGTTCAACCGACTGGCCGAGCTGGGCGGGATTGCCATGGTGCATGCCGAAAACGGCGATGTGGTGGCCGAGATGACGGCCAAGCTGCTGGCGGCGGGCAACACCGGCCCCGAGGCGCATGCCTATTCGCGCCCCTCTCAGGTCGAGGGCGAGGCCACCAACCGCGCCATCATGATCGCCGACATGGCGGGCGTGCCGCTATACGTCGTACATACCTCGTGCGAGGAGGCGCATGAGGCGATCCGGCGCGCGCGGATGCAAGGCAAGCGCGTCTGGGGTGAACCGCTGATCCAGCATCTGACGCTGGATGAAAGCGAGTATTTCCATCCCGATTGGGACCATGCGGCCCGGCGCGTGATGTCGCCGCCCTTCCGTAACAAGCAGCATCAGGACAGCCTGTGGGCGGGGCTGCAATCGGGCTCGCTGAGCGTGGTGGCGACCGATCATTGCGCCTTTACCACCGAGCAGAAACGCTATGGCGTGGGTGATTTTTCCAAGATCCCCAATGGCACCGGCGGGCTGGAGGACCGGATGCCGATGCTGTGGACCCATGGCGTGGCCACGGGGCGTCTGACGCCGAACGAGTTTGTGGCGGTTACATCAACCAACATCGCCAAGATATTGAATTGTTATCCGAAAAAGGGTGCGGTTCTGGTGGGTGCCGATGCCGACCTGGTAGTCTGGGACCCGGAAAAATCCAAGACGATCAGCGCAGGCAGCCAGCAGTCGGCCATCGATTACAACGTGTTCGAGGGCAAGGAGGTCAAGGGCCTGCCGCGCTTTACCCTGACCCGCGGCCAGGTGGCGGTGCATGACGGCGAGATCCGCACTCAGGAGGGCCATGGCAAGTTCGTGGCGCGCGAGGCGAACACGCCGGTGAACCGAGCTTTGAGCAGCTGGAAAGAGCTGACCGCCCCGCGCCCGGTTGAGCGCAGCGGCATTCCGGCGACGGGGGTCTGATGCGCCTATTCGGGCACAAGCGCGTCCAGTTCGGGCAGGAGAACGACACTCTCCTGCTCGTGCGGATCGGTGCGGGCCAGGATGGCGACGGCCTCGCTCTTGCCGGTGTTGATCGGCAGATGGGGAACACCGGCGGGGATGTAGATCAGATCACCGGCATTGGTTTCCATCTTGTGTTCAAGGGCATGGCCCCAGTACATGACCGCCGACCCCTCGATCACATAGATCGCGGTCTCGTGCTCGGCATGAAGATGGGCCTTGGCCCGGCCACCCGGCGGAATGCGCAGCATGTGCATGCAAATGGATCGGGCGCCGGTTGTCTCGCGCGCGATCCCCTGAAAATAATCGAACCCCTGCTTGCCGGCATAGGTTTCGCCAAGGCGGAGTTTTTGGCAGGTATCTGGCATCTGATCGGGCATCGCTCGGGGGTCTCCAACAGGATAATGACACTATGAATGGGACGGGGCAGCAGCCGGAGTTGTCAAGCGTGGTTTCCGCCAAGGGGCTGGATCTGACGTTTCAGACCAATGACGGCCCGGTTCACGCGCTCAAGGACGTGAACCTGGAAATCAACAAGGGCGATTTCGTCAGTTTCATCGGACCGTCGGGCTGCGGCAAGACGACATTCCTGCGCTGCATCGCGGCGTTGGAAACACCGACGGGTGGCAGCCTGACGGTGAACGGGATGACGCCTGACGAGGCGCGGCGCAAGCGCGCCTATGGCTATGTGTTCCAGGCGGCGGGCCTGTACCCGTGGCGAACCATCGCCAAGAACATCAAGCTGCCGCTCGAGATCATGGGGTTTTCCCGGCAAGAGCAGGAAGAGCGTGTGAGAAAGGTCCTGGAACTCGTTGATCTGGCAGGGTTTGGTGGCAAATTCCCCTGGCAGCTGTCGGGCGGAATGCAGCAGCGGGCGAGCATCGCCCGCGCGTTGGCCTTCGATGCCGATATCCTGCTGATGGACGAGCCGTTCGGGGCGCTGGACGAGATCGTGCGTGATCACCTGAACGAACAGTTGCTGGCGCTGTGGGCGCGGACGGGCAAGACAATCGGCTTTGTCACCCATTCGATCCCCGAGGCGGTCTATCTGTCGACCAAGATCGTGGTAATGAGCCCGCGACCGGGCCGGATCACCGATGTGATCGAAAGCCCGCTGCCCAAGGACCGGCCGCTGGATATCCGCGACAGCGCGGAGTTCATCGAGGTCGCTCATCGGGTGCGCGAGGGGCTGAGGGCGGGCCATGCCGATGACTGAGCAAGGTTTCGGGATGCGCGGCGGCGAGGCCGGGTGGAACCGGAATTCGGCTCGAATTCCGGCCCGATTTCCTTGCAGGAAATCGGTGTTGCGCGCGCGGGGAGGGACAGCATGAAATCTCTGCTTGCGGTCCTGACCGTCCTCGCCGTGATCGTGGGGCTCTGGTATGCAGCTTGTGTGCCGATGAACATTCACGGTGTTCTGGTCGCGGCCGAACGCGGCGGGGCGGTGGTGGAACCGGCCGATGGTGCCGCCCGGCGCGGCATGAGCGGTGTCTCGCTGGCGCTGAAGAACCGGTTTGCCGTGCCCGAGACCTGGGCGCAGGAGCGTCCGCGCCTGCCGGCACCCCATCAGGTGGCAATCGAGCTGTGGGACACCACGGTGATGAAGAAGATCACCTCGAAGCGCAGCCTGGTCTATCATGGCTGGGTGACGCTGAGCGCCACGCTGTTGGGCTTTGGTATCGGCACCGTTCTGGGGGTGTTGCTGGCGGTGGGGATCGTGCATTCCCGTGTCATGGACATGTCGGTGATGCCCTGGGCCATCGTCAGCCAGACCATCCCGATCATCGCGCTGGCGCCGATGATCATCGTGGTGCTCTATTCGGTGGGCGTTCAGGGGATCATCCCCAAGGCGGTGATCTCGGCCTATCTGAGCTTTTTCCCGGTCGTGGTCGGCATGGTCAAGGGGCTGCGCAGCCCCGATGCGATGCAGCTTGACCTGCTAAGAACCTACAACGCCTCGCAGGGCGAGACCTTTTGGAAACTGCGCCTGCCGGCCTCGATGCCTTATCTCTTTGCCTCGCTCAAGATCGGGATCGCGGCCTCGCTGGTCGGCGCCATCGTGGGTGAATTGCCGACCGGAGCTGTTTCGGGCCTGGGTGCGCGGCTGCTGGCGGGGAGTTATTATGGTCAGACCGTGCAGATCTGGTCGGCCCTGTTCGGGGCGGCGATTCTGGCGGCCTGCCTGGTGGGGCTTCTGGGGGTGATCGAGCGGCTGGTTCTGAAACGGATGGGGATGGCATGAGGATGGCATGGCATAAGGGGGGCGCTGCCCCCGTCGCGCAGGCGCGACTCCCCCGAGGTATTTGGGAACAGAAGAAGGATTGGGGGGCGCGCGGATGATGCTGGTTCTGGTGGCCTTGCTCGTCTGGGGCGCGGCCTGGTGGTTGAATACCCGTCTGGCCGAGGGGCCGCAGGCCGGGACCCGCCCGGTGCGGCTGGCGGTGCCGCTGATCTTTGGCGCCACGATCCTGGTGGTGTGGGAACTGGTGGTGCGGGGGCTGGAGGTGCCGCTGGTGATCCTGCCCGCGCCCTCGCTGATCGCGGCGCGGTTTGCGGGCAGCCTGCCGATCCTCTGGGCCGATTTCGTACAAACCTTTGTCAAGGGCGCGCTGAGCGGCTATCTGATCGGCTGCGGTGCGGCGTTCGTGATGGCGGTGGCGGTAGACCGGTCCGAATTCCTGCGGCTGGGCCTTCTGCCGGTGGGCAATTTCGTGGCAGCCTTGCCGATTGTCGGCACCGCGCCGATCCTGGTGATGTGGTTCGGCTTTGACTGGCAGTCAAAGGCCGCCGTGGTGGTGGTGATGGTGTTCTTTCCGATGCTGGTCAACACCGTGGCGGGCCTGCGTGAGACCACCGCGATGCAGCGCGACCTGATGGAGACCTATGCCGCCAGTTATTGGCAGAGCTTCTTCAAGCTGCGGCTGCCGGCGGCGATGCCCTTTATCTTCAACGGGCTCAAGATCTCGACCACGCTGGCCCTGATCGGGGCGATCGTGGCCGAATTCTTTGGCTCGCCGACGCTTGGCATGGGGTTCCGCATCTCGACCAGTGTCGGGCAGCTGGCACTGGACATGGTCTGGGCCGAAATCGTTGTGGCGGCGCTGGCCGGGACGCTGTTCTATGGTCTGGTGGCGCTGATCGAACATCATGTCACCTTTTGGCACCCTTCCCAAAGGCGTTAGGCTGATCCCATATCCGACAAGATCCCGGACCGAACCGGGGCAGAGAAACAGACAACCAACAAGGAGTGAAATCATGAAGAAACTGATGAATGGTGCGGCGCTAGCCCTGGCCCTGGCGGCTGGTCCGGCTCTGGCGGCTGACGAGGTCAAGCTGCAGCTGCAATGGGTGACCCAGGCGCAGTTCGCCGGCTATTATGTGGCCCTGGACAAGGGGTTCTATGACGAAGAGGGGCTGGACGTGACCATCCTGCCCGGCGGTCCCGACATCGCCCCGCCGCAGGTGCTGGCCGGTGGTGGCGCCGATGCGATGCTGAACTGGATGCCCTCGGCGCTGGCGGCGCGGGAAAAGGGCCTGCCGGTAGTGAACATCGCCCAGCCCTTCAAATCCTCTGGCCTGATGCTGACCTGCTGGAAGGATACCGGCATCACCGGGCCGCAGGATTTCAAGGGCAAGACCATCGGCGTCTGGTTCTTTGGCAATGAATACCCGTTCCTGAGCTGGATGAGCCAGGAGGGGATCAGCACCGACGGCGGCGCCGACGGGGTGACCGTGCTGAAACAGGGTTTCAACGTCGATCCGCTGCTGCAGCGCCAGGCCGATTGCATCTCGACCATGACCTATAACGAATATGGTCAGGTGCTTGATGCCGGTGTCAGCGAGGACGAGCTGGTGACCTTCAAATACGAGGATATGGGCGTCGCCACGCTGGAAGACGGCATCTATGTGCTTGAAGACAACCTCAAGGACGAGGCCTTCAAGGACAAGATGACCCGCTTTGTGCGGGCCTCGATGAAGGGCTGGAAATATGCCGAGGCCAACCCGGACGAGGCTGCGGGCATCGTTCTGGACAATGACGCCACCGGTGCCCAGACCGAGGCGCATCAGGTCCGCATGATGGGCGAGATCGCCAAGCTGACCGCCGGCTCGAACGGCGCGCTGGACCCGGCCGATTTCGACCGCACGGTCGGTACGCTGCTGGCGGGTGGCTCTGATCCGGTGATCACCAAAACACCCGAAGGGGCCTGGACGCATGAGATCACCGATGCGGCGCTGAAGTAAGTCTGACGAGCTGAACCGGGGTCATCCCCGCGATACGCGGTCCCTTTCGAGGGGCCGCGTTTTTTCATGCGGGAATGTCGGTTTTGTTTGGGACGATATGCAGGGGCATGATATGAAAATCACTGCAAGATAACGCGATTTGAGTCCAAGAGAGAGCAACCAGGGAAATAATGCAAAGTTTTGCGCAAGAAATGCAAGCTGCGTTTACCTTGATCCTGGCCGGTGATTCCGAACTGCTGGGCATTGTCGCTTTGTCGTTGCGGGTGTCGCTGCTTGCGGTTCTGTTTGCGGCGCTGATCGGTATGCCGCTGGGCGCGGCGCTGGCGGTGGGACGCTTCCCGGGTCGGCGCGCGCTGGTGGTTCTGGTCAATGCGCTGATGGGGCTGCCGCCGGTGGTGGTGGGGCTGCTTGTCTATCTGATGCTGTCGCGCTCGGGCCCGCTTGGGGTGTTGCAACTGCTCTACACGCCAACCGCGATGATCATTGCGCAGGTGGTGCTGGTCACCCCGATCATCGCCGCTCTGACCCGGCAGGTGGTCGAGATGCTGGATGCCGAATATGCCGAACAGATGCGCAGCCTGGGCCTGTCGCGGCTGGCCACGGTGCCGGTGCTGTTGTGGGACGGGCGGGTGGCCCTGCTGACCGCAGTTCTGGCCGGGTTCGGCCGCGCCATTGCCGAAGTGGGCGCGGTGATCATCGTCGGGGGCAATATCAACCATGTGACGCGGGTGATGACCACCGCCATCGCGCTTGAGACCTCCAAGGGCAATCTGGCACTGGCGCTGGCGCTTGGGGCGGTGCTGATCGGTATCGCCATCGCGGTCAATGCGCTGGTCAGCCTGCTGGGCGCGCGCAGCCGGGCCGAGGTGATGGCCCATGCGTGACCTGGTCGAGGAAAGCGGGCTGATGATCGAGGCGCAGGGCCTGCGTATCGCGCGCGGCGGTCAGCGCCTGCTGGATGTGGCGCATCTGCGGTTGGGCGGGCCGGGGCCGACCGTGATCCTGGGGCCGAACGGGGCGGGCAAGAGCCTGCTGTTGCGCTGCCTGCACGGGCTGATCGGGGCCGATGTCGGCGCCGTGCGGCAGAACGGGCGCCCGCTAGACGGTGACGAGCGGGCGCGCCAGGCCATGGTGTTCCAGCGACCTGTGATGCTGCGCCGCTCGGTGGCGGGCAATCTCGATTTCGTCCTGCGCCGCCGGGGTCTGGCCCGTCGGCAGCGCCAGGACCGGATCGCGGATCTGCTGGCGGAGGGCGGCTTGCAGTCGCGAGGCGGGCAGAGTGCGCGCTCGCTCTCGGTGGGCGAGGCGCAGCGGTTGGCGATCCTGCGCGCGCTGGCGACCGAGCCCGAGGTGCTGTTTCTGGACGAGCCCACCAGCGCGCTTGACCCGGGTGCGACCCAGGCGATCGAGGCGTTGGTGCTGCGCGCCAGCACCCGGGGCGTGCGGATCGTGATGGTGACCCATGATATCGGCCAGGCCCGTCGGCTGGCGGCGGATGTGGTGGTGATGATGGGCGGGCAGGTGGTCGAACAAGGCCCCGCCGCGCAGGTGCTGGACGACCCGGCCAATGGCGCGGTGCGCCGTTTCCTGGCCGGAGAGCTGATTTTCTGAACATTTACGGAGACTGGATATGATCGGAAGTGTTTTCCGCATGGGCGCGCTTGTGCTTGGCCTGATGGCGGGCTCGCTGGCACAGGCGGGTGACTTCATCGTGGTACAATCCACAACCTCGACCCAGAACTCGGGCCTGCTGGATCATATCCTGCCCGCGTTTGAGGCCGAGACCGGCATCGAGGTGCGGGTGGTCGCGGTGGGCACCGGCCAGGCGATCCGCAATGCGGCCAATGGCGATGGCGACGTGCTGCTGGTTCATGCCAAGGCGGCGGAAGAGAAATTCGTGGCCGAGGGCTGGGGCGTCGAACGCTTCGATGTCATGTATAACGACTTCGTGCTGGTCGGCCCGGCCTCGGATCCGGCGGGGGTGCGCGGTGGCAGCGATATCGTTGCGGCGCTGAGCGCGATTGCCGGGGCCGAAGCGCCCTTTGCCTCGCGCGGAGATGACAGCGGCACCCACAAGGCCGAGCTGCGCCACTGGGCCAGCGCGGGTATCGATGTGAGCGCCGCCTCGGGCGGGTGGTATCGCGAGACCGGCTCGGGCATGGGGGCGACGCTGAACCTGGCGGCCGGCATGGGTGCCTATGCGCTGAGCGACCGCGCTACCTGGATCGCCTTTGGCAACAAGGGCGATCTGGTGGTGGCGGTCGAGGGCGACGCACGGCTGTTCAACCAGTATGGCGTGATCCTGGTCAACCCAGCCAAACACCCCGGCGTCAAGGCCGAAGCAGGGCAGCGGTTCATCGACTGGCTGACCGGTGACGAGGGGCAGGCGGCGATTGCGGGCTATACGCTGGACGGCCAACAGCTGTTCTTTCCCAACGCCAAGTGAGCGCATTCGCTATCGGCAGGGAGAGATTTTTCGACGAAAAATCTCGCCTCCGGCGGGAGCATCTGGAGCGAAATGAAGGGGCGGCACTGTCTGGTGCTGCCCCTGTTTCGATCAGCCGCTGGCGCCGTTGTGATGCACGGTGCCAAGGCCGCTGAGGTCATAGCCCCCCATCTCGGTGGCGCGGGTCGCGAAGGCGGGGCCGCGCAGGAAGCTCATCAGGCGCGTCATCGGCGGGTCGAACGCGGCGCGTCGCCAGATCGCCAGATCGAAGCGTTCCTCATGGGTGGGCAGGAAGCCCAGCCCGTGCGGAGAGGCCAGCGCGCCCAGGCCGAACCCCGCCTCGGCCTTGCCCGATTGCAGCAGCATGGCCAGATCCTCTTCGGTTCGGGCGCAGGCGGGGTCGGGGGCAAGATCGGCGGGGGTGATCCCCAGGTTCTCCAGTTCAGCAAGGAACAGGTGCTGGCTGGCGGCGCTGGACTGGCGCATCGCCACCCGGCGCCCGCGCAGATCGGCCAGTCCGGTGATACCGCTGACCCCCGGGGCCAGCAGCAGCCCACGCTGACGTCGCGCGATCTCGATCAGCACCACCGGCGCCTCTCCCAGCGCGTCGCGCAGCGAGGCGGTGTTGAACCCGTCTGCCTCGCGGATATGCAGCGCGGCGGCCTGCGCCTTGCGCTCCTTCAGCCGGGTCAGCCCGTCGAACGAGCCGTCATAATAGGTGGCCAGCCCCGCGCCGCTCTCTCGCAGCGCCCAGTCGAGCAGCGGATCGTGGCTGCCCGCCAGGATCGGGGGCAGGGGCGGCTCGGCCACCCGCGGCCCCGCGCGCGAGGCATTGAGCCAGGCCAGCACCTCGGCCCGGGGAAACAGCAGCTTGCCCATGGCGCGCACATGCGGCACCTCGCCCGAGGCGGCGAGGTCATAGGCCTTGCGCTCGCCGATCCTGAGCAGATCGGCCAGCTCTCGGGTGGTCAGGAACTCGGCCATTCAGTCGAGACGCACATCCGCCCCGGTGCCGCGCTCGGCGGCCGAGAAACCGGCACGGCTCAGCACTTGCGGCGCGGCGACGGTGATGACGGCCATCAGGACAACGGCGCTGAGAAAGGCTTTCATGGGGACTCCTTTGCCAGGGTGGCCCGGCGCAGATAGGCGATCAGGTCGGCGCGGTCCTGGGCGCCGGTGATCCGTTGCATGGGCATCTTTGACCCCGGAATGTAATGGTCCGGGCCCAGATCGAAAAGCGAATTGATGCTCTCCTCGGTCCAGACGATATCCGAACCCGCCAGCGTGTCGGAATAGAGATAGCCGGGCAGGGTGCCGGCGCGGCGGCCAAAGACCCGGTACAGCGTCGGCCCGGCGCGCCGCCCGCCCTCGGGCGTCAGCGCGTGGCAGATCGAGCATTTGCGGGCAAACTGGCGCTCGCCATTGTCCATCTGGTCGGGGTCCTTCAGAAAGCTGCGCTCGCCGCTCGCCATCTTGCCATGTTCCGAGAGTGAGGCCACCGGCCAGCTGTACATGGTGTCGTCGATGCCGCCTGCATGGATATTCGCGCCATCCGGCGAAAAGGCCAGCGCCCAGACCGGCCCGCGCAGGGTGGCGCGGAAGTCGCGGGCGATGCGCCAGCTGGCGGTGTCGATCACCATGATATAGCCTTCGCCATCGCCCACCGCGAGCTGGCTGCGATCGGGGCTGAGCGCCAGCGCCAGAACCGGGCGACGGTCGAGGGTAAAGTCGCGCTCGGCCCCGGTGGCAAGGTCGAGAATCCGCGTCACCCCATCGACCGCGCCATAGGCCAGCCAGCCGTCTGCGTCATTCAGTACGATCTCGTTGATGCCGAACCCGTGCCGGGTGATCTGGCGCAATTCGCTGCCGCTCGCGACATCCCATAGCCGCAGCACGCCATCCATGCCGGCAGAGTAAAGCAGCGTACCATCGGGAGAAAAGGCGACCGCGTTGACCCCGCTGGCGGCATCAAGGCTGCGCGGTGCCCTGCTGTCCAGCGGCCAGAGGCCGATGGTTCCGTCCCAGCTGGCGGTGGCGGCGAGGGTCTCCGACAGGGCAAGACCGGTGATCTTGCCCTTGTGGCGGCCCAGGATGGTGCCTTCGGGCCAGCGGCGCAGGGTGAAATCGTCGCCTGCCGAGTAGAGCACGCCACCCTGAAACGCCACCGTATTGACGGCGGCCTCGTGCCCTTCGAACCAATGCGGCGCCCGCCCGGTCCACAGCCCCACGGAATTGTCGAAACTGGCGGTGGCGATCTGCCCCTCCGGGCCGACGGCAATGCCCATCACCGGCCCGCCGTGCCCCTTGAGGGTGAAGAACTCTGCCGCCGCGCAGGCGGGCCAGAGCAGCAGCGCCAGCGCCAGCGCGCGCATCATTCCGCCGGGCTGGGCCTGGCCTTGCTGGCCTCGGCCGATTTCACCTCGTCCAGCCACAGCGAATGGTGCTCGCGCGCCCATTGCTCCTCGACCTCGCCCGAACCCATGGCATCGAATGCGCCCTCCATCCCCAGCGAGCCCAGATAGATATGGGCGATGATGATGGTGATGAACGCAAAGGCCACGATCAGGTGCCAGAGCTGTGCATATTGCATCTCCTGATGCGGGGTCATCACCTCGGGCAGGGACAGGCCCATGGCCTGCGGCAGGCCGGTTGCATTGGCCAGCGCAAAGGTCTTGGCAAACATCGGCATTTCAAAGGGAAACAGCAGCGACAGGCCCGAGAGCGAGATCGACAGGCCCAGCAGGATGCACAGCCAGAAGATGATCTTTTGCCCGGCATTGAACTTTTTCGCGGGCGGGTGCAGCCCCTTGCTGAACAGGCCACCGCCCACGGCCAGCCATTTCAGGTCGTGCCGGTTGGGGATGTTATGGGCGATCCAGTTCACCGTCACGATGGCCAGACCGATCATGAAGGCCCAGGCGATGTTGTTATGCACCCATTTGCAGGCCAGCGCGAGGGTGGCAAAGGCCTCCTTGCCCAACAGCGGGATCAGGACGTCGCGCCCATAAAGCGTGATCAGCCCCGACACCGCCAGTACCAGGAACGACCCGGCAAACAGCCAGTGTCCGAACCGCTCGAAGGCGGCGAAACGGGTGACGCTGCGCCCGGTCCTGGCGCCGTCGATGCGGATGCGGCCGCGCAGCAGATAGAATAGCGCCAGCACCACGATCATGCCAGCCAGCGCATAGGTGCCATAATCGCGCAGCGCGCCTTCGCGCAGGCTCAGCCACCACATGCCATCGTCCTGGATGATCACATCGGCGGCAGGTCCGCGCGCCGAGACGGTGACATCCGCCGCGCCATAGCGCAGGGCGCGAAAAATCTCGCTGTCCGAGGCACCGCCGCGTACGCCCAGCTGAGCCTCAAGCGGCGCGGTCTGGCTGCCGGTATCGGTGGCGCGATAGGCATCGTCGACCTTTTCGCCCCGCTGGCGGGCCAGAATATCCTCTAGCGTGGTGGCGCCGCCGGTGGCGGAGCGGTCCGGTGCCCCCTCCTGCGCCACGGCGGGCAGGGCCAGACAGAGCAGACAGATCAGAAGTCGCAGAACCGGCATCGGAACCTCATGTGCAAACCGCACCGCCGGAAAGCCGCGAAACAGCGCGGCGGCGCGAGAATTTTCGCAGAAAATTCTTGGTCCTGCGGCGCAAATTTGATGCGCCGCAGGGGATCAGGCAGCCTCAGCCGCCCTTCTGGTCATAGGCGGTGCCCCAGCCCCAGGCGCCTGTACCAAAGCCGCGCGCCACGACGCGTTCGCGGTAGATGGCCGAGACCACGTCGCCGTCACCGGCCAGCAGTGCCTTGGTCGAACACATCTCGGCGCAGATGGGCAGCTTGCCCTCGGCGATCCGGTTGCGCCCGTATTTGGCGAATTCGGCCGTCGAATGGGTCTCTTCCGGGCCACCGGCGCAGAAGGTGCACTTGTCCATCTTGCCGCGCGATCCGAAGTTGCCCGCCTGCGGATATTGCGGCGCGCCAAACGGGCACGCGTAGAAGCAATAGCCACAGCCGATGCACAGATCCTTGGAATGCAACACCACACCGTCTTCGGTCTGATAGAAGCAGTCCACCGGGCAGACCGCCATACAGGGGGCGTCCGAGCAATGCATGCAGGCCACCGAGATCGAGCGTTCGCCCGGTTTGCCGTCATTGATCGTAACCACCCTGCGGCGGTTGATGCCCCAGGGCACTTCGTGCTCGTTCTTGCAGGCGGTCACGCAGGCGTTGCACTCGATGCAGCGCTCGGCGTCACAGAGAAACTTTGCTCTTGCCATTTTCAGTCCTCCTTACGCTGCCGAGATCTTGCAGAGAGTGGCCTTGGTCTCCTGCATCTGGGTCACCGAGTCATAGCCATAGGTCTGCGCGGTATTCGAGGCCTCGCCCAACACATAGGGATCGGCGCCCTTGGGGTATTTCTCGCGCAGATCGGCGCCCTGGAAGTGACCGCCGAAATGGAACGGCATGAAGGCCACGCCGGCACCGACCCGTTCGGTCAGCATCGCCATCACCTTGACCTTGCCGCCCTCGGGACCCTCGACCCAGACCTGCTGCCCGTCGCGAATGCCCAGATTGTTGGCATCGCGCGGGTTGATCTCGACGAACATGTCCTGCTGCAATTCGGCCAGCCAGGGGTTCGACCGGGTCTCTTCCCCGCCACCCTCGTATTCGACCAGACGTCCCGACGTAAGGATTATCGGGTAATCCTTTGAAAAGTCGTTCTTCTGGATCGAGGCATAGAGGGTGGGCAGGCGATAGGCATGCCGGTCCTCATAGGTGGGATAATCCGCCACCAGGTCGCGCCGGTTGGTATAGAGCGGCTCGCGATGCAGCGGGATCGGGTCGGGGAAGGTCCAGACCACGGCGCGGGCCTTGGCATTGCCGAAGGGCGCGCAACCATGCTTGATCGCCACCCGCTGGATACCGCCCGAAAGGTCGGTCTTCCAGTTGGTCTTGGGTCCGGCCACCGCGTCGATGGCGGCACGTTCCTCACCCGTCAGATCGCCGTCCCATCCCAGATCCATCAGCATCTGCATGGTGAATTCAGGGTATCCGTCCTGAATTTCGGCGCCCGGGTTCGACACGCCCTCGGCCAGCAGGTTGTCACCGTCACGTTCCACCCCGAACCGGGCGCGGAAGCAAAGCCCGCCCTCGGCCACCGGTTTGGACATGTCATAGAGGTTCGGCGTGCCGGGATGGCCCATTTCCGCCGTGCCCCAGCAGGGCCATGGCAGACCATAGTATTCACCATCGTTGGGACCGCCCACCGCTTGCAATGTCGTGCGGTCGAAGGTGTGCTGATTGGCCATGTGGCTCTTGAGCCGCTCGGGCGACTGGCCGGTATAGCCGATCGTCCAAAGCCCCGCGTTGAACTCGCGGGTGATGCTTTCGACATTCGGGGTCTCCGCATCGTCCATCTCGATATTGCGGAACAGCCGGTCGGCCCAGCCGAACTTGTTGGCGAACTTGGCGATGATGACCTCGTCCGGCAGGCTTTCGAACAGCGGATCGACCACCTTGTCGCGCCATTGCAGCGAACGATTGGAGGCGGTGACCGAGCCACGGGTTTCGAACTGCGTGCACGCAGGCAGCAGATAGACCCCGTCGGTGCGGTCATGCATGACGGCCGAGACGGTGGGATAGGGGTCGATCACGACAAGCATGTCGAGCTTTTCCATCGCCGTCTTCATTTCCGGCCCGCGGGTCTGGCTGTTGGGCGCGTGGCCCCACAGCACCATGGCACGGACATTGTTGTCCTGATCCATGTTGGCCGGATCTTCCAGAACGCCGTCGATCCAGCGGCTGACCGGGATGCCGCTTTCGTTCATCAGCGGCTTGTCCTTGCCATCCTTGTCCTTGATCGAGGCGAACTGTCCCTTGAGCCAGTCCAGATCCTCGCCCCAGACACGCGCCCAATGGGCCCAGGCACCGGCGGTCAGGCCGTAATAGCCGGGCAGGGTGTGGCTGAGCACGCCCAGATCGGTTGCGCCCTGCACGTTGTCATGGCCACGGAAGATATTGGTGCCGCCACCCGAGGTGCCCATGTTGCCCAGCGCCAGCTGGAGCACGCAATAGGCGCGGGTGTTGTTGTTGCCATTGGTGTGCTGGGTGCCGCCCATGCACCAGATCACGGTGCCGGGACGGTTGTTGGCCATGGTACGGGCCACACGTTTCAGCTGGCTGCCGGGCACACCGGTCACGCGCTCGGTCTCTTCGGGTGTCCAGTTGGCCACCTCGGCCTTGATCTGGTCCATGCCCCAGACACGGGTGCGGATGAACTCCTTGTCTTCCCAGCCGTTTTCGAAGATGTGCCACAGGATGCCCCAGATCAGGGCCACGTCCGTACCGGGGCGGAAACGCACATATTCATCGGCATGCGCGGCCGTACGGGTAAAGCGCGGATCACAGACGATGAGCGGCGCGTTGTTCTGTTCCTTGGCCTTCAGCACATGCAGCAGCGAGACGGGGTGCGCCTCGGCCGGGTTGCCGCCGATGATGAAGATGGCCTTGGAATTGTGGATGTCGTTATAGCTGTTCGTCATCGCGCCATAGCCCCAGGTGTTGGCAACACCTGCAACGGTCGTCGAGTGACAGATACGGGCCTGGTGATCCACGTTGTTCGTGCCCCAATAGGCGGCGAACTTGCGGAACAGATAGGCCTGTTCGTTATTGTGCTTGGCCGAACCCAGCCAATAGACGCTGTCCGGGCCGCTTTCGGCGCGGATCTTCATCATGCCGTCGCCGATCTCGTCGATGGCCTGTTCCCAGCTGATCTGCTTCCACTCGCCACCCTCTTTCTTCATCGGGTACTTCAGGCGGCGTTCGCCATGGGCGTGCTCGCGGACCGAGGCCCCCTTGGCGCAATGGGCGCCCAGGTTGAACGGGCTGTCCCAGCCGGGCTCTTGCCCGATCCAGACGCCGTTCTTGACTTCGGCGACGACGGTGCAGCCCACCGAACAATGGGTGCAGACGGATTTCACGGTCTCAACCGCCGATCCGGCGGCTGTCTGGGCGCTGGCCTGCGTCACGGTTCCGCCCGTGGCGCTGATCGCGGCCAGGCCGCCGATCGCCAGACCCGAACCGCGCAGGAACGCGCGGCGGTCGACATGGCTGTCGCCGACCTGGGACAGGATCGAGTTCCGCTGGGGGCGTCGCGCAACCCCGTTGGTCTTTTTCCTTAGCATCTTCTACCTCCCGTGCTGGCCACTGGTTGTGGCTGGCTTGGTACCTGTTGGAACCGGCGTCAGGGCCTCACGCAACCGTCTGCCGGGGGATGACGGCGTCCATTCGTCAGAAACGGGCGCTGTCCAGATAGGCGCGGGTATGCGCGGTGTCTTGAAGGCGGGTCTCGTCGGTGGGCAGCGCCGCTGCCTCGGCCTCGCTCCCCAGGGCCGCCGCGGCCACCGCCGCAGGAGCCGCCGTTCCGGCCAGTTTCAGGAAGTCCCGGCGGCTGGCGCCGTCTTCTCTGGTCTTCTTGCTCATGGAAACCTCCTGTTCCATTTGCGGGTCTGGCGCCCCCCTTTGGCGGGGGATGCCGGCGAAAGGCGGCTCAGGCCGCCGTCATCCGGAAGGCTTCGCGCTCGATCTCCATGAACACGCGGCCGGCGGCGCCGACCGAGGCATAGAGGACCGAGGCTTCGGCGCCTTCCAAATCCGAATAGAAATGCCCCGCCCAGGGGCCGATATGGCGCGACCAGAACAAGCGCTGGTCGGCCAGCGGGGCCGGGGTTGAGAACCGCCCCACGATCATGCCCGCCATCATCTCCATCAGCGAGGCGATATTGTCCTCGGGCTCGAATACGTTGGGCGCGCGGGTGATGGCGCGGGCAGCCATGTCCTGGCGCAGCTGGGCCAGCGGCTTTTCGTTCAGGAAACCGGTCAGGTAATAGCTGGCATAAGGCAACAGTTCGCCCCGTCCCAGCCCGATGAACAGCGCGTTGAACTCGCGTTCTGCGGCGGCGGGCTTGGTCACCCGCGCCACCCGGGCCAGCGCCCCGATGGCCTGGCCCAGATCGGTCTCGTCTCCGGAAAGGCCCGCGATCTGGTCGAGCAGCAGCTGGTCGGGCGGGGCCGACAGAAGCAGGCCGAGGAAATTGTAGAAATCCGCACGCAGGCGGTCCTCGTCGCTGATCGGTGCTGGGGCTGTCTCGGTCCGGGTCATTCCTTATCCTTCAAAGGTGAAGCGCATGCGCCGGGGCGCGGGTGGGGCGGTGGTGTCGCCCTCGGGGTGGGTGGCGTCAGGGGGCGCGGGCGCCTCGGGGTCCCGCAAGGGGACCGCCTCGTTGCCCGCCTCGGCTGCGGGCGCAGCCTCGGTCGCGGCCATGGCCAGCGGTTCCTCGGTGGGCAGGTCGGGCGTATCGGTGTCGGGTTCGGGGGCGGCCTCGGCTTCGGCCTGTGCCGCCAGCGCCTCGACATGGCGCAGCATGCCCCGGCCCACCTGATAGGCGGTCTGCAACCCTTCGATCACGCGGGTCGCATCGGTGAAATCCTCGCCGTAATCCACCAGCCCGTCCACATTGGCCAGCACTGGGTTCAGCCGCCAGAGACGGCGCAGCGCCCGGCGGCGCAGACGGTCGGGCACCAGTTCGCTCATGAAGCGGCTGACATCGTCGCCCGGTTGCAGCAGGTCGGGATCGGGCAGGTCCAGACGCGCCAGGATCTCGGCATCGTCCTGCTGCTCCAGCTCGGCCTGTGCCTCGGCCCGGGCGCGCAGCTCGAGCGCGGCCGTCTCGGCCCGCTCTTCGGCCGCGACACCGGCGCGCCGGCGGCTCCAGAAATCGCCCCGCGCGCTCATTGCACCAACCGCCGTTTGGGGGCGCGATAGACATCGCCCTGTTGCCGGATGCGCGCGTCGCCGCGCCCATCCTCGACCAGGTCCACCCGCTTGCGGTCGCGCCGCCGTTTGACGAAAGGTTCGGCATGGTGGTGCTGCAAGGTGAAATCGCGCACCCAGGCCACCAGCCCAGGCGTCATCGGGATCTTTTCCACGATATCGTCCGCCGTATCGGCATAGTCCTGCCCCTCGTAAGGAGAAGCGGTGACCAGTACCGCCTCGAGCGGGCGGTCGGCATGGTCGGTTTCGCGCAGGACCAGATAAATCGAGGGCACGCCATCGGACAGGTTGATCCGGTAGGCCTCGGCATCGGCGGCCCAGAGGATCAGTGGCAGGGTGGCGGCGTGATACTCGACCGCCTCGCCCTCGCGCCGGAGCTCGGCCCAATCCGCAGGTCCCGCGCCCGGCAGCACCGCAACCGCGCGCCAAGACCACCGGGCCCAGCGGGTCACCCCCGGTGTCTTGCGGACGACAACGCCCAGCGGCATCTCGATGTGAACTCTGGCGGCCTGGGCCAAATGATCCTCCCCGGAAAGCTCTCCCCTTCTTTCCGTCCGGGAAACTATGGGGCGGAAAATCCGGGCTGCCAAGACATTTTGCCCGATTGGCCTGAAGAGTTGACCAGTTTCACACGCGGTTGTGAATTCCCGCCCAAGCGCAATAGGACTTTAGTACCACTCGACCCCGGTGCGGATGCCGGTTGGATGATCCCGACAGGGCCTTTACCGGCGGTCCGGGCTGGGCCAAGCTTGGCCGCGCATGTGGTCCGGCGCGCCGGGCGAAAGGGGAGCGACATGACCGAGACGTTGATTTTATGCGATTGCGGCGGCAGCCAGACACTGGACCGCGAGCAGATCGCCAGCGGCTGCGGCGCGTCCTGCTCGCGGGTGTTTCGAGCGCTGTGCACTGACGAAATCGCCAGGGCGGCCGAACTGATGCAGGCGGGCGATGTGGTGATCGCCTGTGGCCAGGAACAGGCGGTATTCACCGATCTGGCCACCGAACTGGGGGTCGAAACGCCCGGTTTCGTCGATTTGCGCGATCGCGCGGGCTGGTCCGAGCAGGGAGCTGAGGCCGGGCCCAAGATGGCGGCGCTGGCCGCCGAGGCGCTGATGCCGGTAGCACCGCCCCCGGCGGTCGATGTGATCAGCGAGGGGAGCTGCCTGATTGTCGGTCCGGCGGATGTGGCCTGCGATCTGGCCGAACAGCTGGCCGGGCCGTTGGCGGTCACCGTGCTGCTGGACGCGGGCGATCCGCCGCTCAGCCGCGCCTATGACGTGGTGGCGGGGCGGCTGACCCGCGTCGAAGGGGCATTGGGCGGCTTTCGCCTCAGGATCGACGGGTTCCGGCAACTGATCCCGGGCGGGCGGGGCGCGTTTGCCTTTGGTCCGCCGCGTGACGGCGCGATCTCGGCCTGCGATATCGTGATCGACCTGACCGCAGGAACACCGCTTGTCCCGGCTCCCGACAAGCGCGAGGGCTATCTGCGCGCCGATCCGCGCGATCCGCTGGCGGTGGCGCGGCTGGCGCTCGAGGCGGTGCAGCTGACCGGCACGTTCGAGAAACCGCTCTACGTGCGGCTCGATGAAAGTTTGTGCGCCCATTCCCGCGCCGGGCAGCGGGGCTGTTCAAACTGCCTCGACATCTGCCCCACTGGCGCGATCACATCGGCGGGCGATCATGTGGCGATCGATCCGATGGTCTGTGCCGGCTGCGGCGCCTGCGCGGCGCTTTGCCCCTCGACCGCGATCACCTATGAGGCGCCGACCGTGGCGACGCTGCTGGCCCGGATGCAGCGGCTGGCGCGCGCCTATCGTGCGGCTGGCGGCGCGGCGCCGCGCCTGCTGGTGCATGATGCCCACGGGGGAGAGATGATCCGCCTTGCGGCCCGGTTCGGGCGCGGCCTGCCCGCAGATGTGATCCCGCTGGAGCTGGGCACCGTGTCGGGCCTGGGCCATGCCGAGATGCTGGCGGCGCTGGCGCATGGGTTTGCCAGCCTCTCCGTCCTCATGGGGCCCCGAACCGAGCGCGACGCGCTGATCCGCGAACTGGCGCTGGCCGAGGCGATTGGCGGGCAAGGGCGGCTGGAGCTGCTCGACTTTGCCGATCCCGATGCGCTCTCGGATCATCTGTATGAGGCGCCGGTGCCCGAGGCGCTGGCCACGCCGGTGCTGCCGCTGGGCAACCGGCGTCAGATCACCCGGCTGGCGGCGCAGGCGCTCAACCCCGGTGGGCCGGTGCTGGACCTGCCCCAGGGCGCCCCCTATGGCGCGGTGGCGGTGAATACCGATGCCTGCACGCTCTGCCTCAGCTGCGTGTCGCTCTGCCCCTCAGGCGCGCTGATAGACAATCCCGACCTGCCGCAACTGAACTTTCAGGAGGACGCCTGCCTGCAATGCGGCATCTGCCGGACCATCTGCCCGGAACAGGCGATCACGCTGGTCCCCCGGCTCGACCTGTCCGATGCAGCACTGGGGCAGCGGGTACTGAACGAGGAGGAGCCCTTTGCCTGCGTCGAATGCGGCGCGTTGTTCGGGGTGCGCTCCACCGTCGAGCGGATCATGGAGAAACTGGCCGGCACGCATCCCATGTTTGCCCAAAGCGCCCAGGCGCGGATGATCCAGATGTGCGACGATTGTCGGGTGGGAGCGCATTTTGCGCAGGAAAACAATCCGTTGTCCTCCAACCCTAAACCGAGAACCGTCACCACCGAGGATTATTTTACCAAGCGCAAGGACCATTGAACGACGCCCTTGTCTTCCTTTAGCCCAAAATACGCCCGCCGGGGGCGCAGATTTTTCGACGAAAAATCTGCGGGGCGCCCGGCCTCGGCCCTCGCGCGTGTTGCCTGTCACTTCACGATCAGCGGCGCGCCCAGATCGGCGGCGCCAGTGGCCGCGACAAAGGCCAGGATCGCCTCCAGTTCGTCGATCGTCACCGTCACCGGATGGATCGGCGGCGGGCGTTCGGCGTCAAACGGCGCGGTGACGCCCGGTATCTGGGTAAAGGCCGGATGCGGGCGCAGCACATAGAATTGCTGGAACCGCGCGTCCCAGTCGGGCAGGCTGCGCAGCACCGCGAAAGACGGGGTCGACCCGATCCCCTTCATCCGGTTCTCGGCGCCGGTCACGTGGCAGCGTCCGCATTTACCCTGGGCCAGGCTGGCCCCAAGCGCCGCGTCGCCTTCGAAATCGACGGTCTCAACCGCCGCCGCTTCGTCCCTCAGCGCGACGAATGCGGGCCCTTCGGAGGGGGTGAAGCTCTCGATCGTGCGCTGGCCGATCTCCGAGCGGAGCCAGTCGCGAAACCGCTCCTGTCGTGGCTCGGCCTCGATCTGGAGCAGATAGACCGTGTCGCCCTGCCGGAACACGCGGGTGCCATCGCCCTCGCTGACCAGTCGCATCGGCCCGACCGGATCCGCGACAACACGAATTCCGGTCTTGAGCGAGAAGCGCGGCAGAATATGTTGCAAGAGACCCGACCGTGTCAGAACCTCTGGGCTGGCAAGACCAATCGCCTCCTGCGCGTTGCAGGGGGTGGCGAAGGCGAGCAGGCTGAGGCACAAGAGGGCATGTCGCATGTCCCGCAGCCTAACGGCGGCGCGGGCACTGCGTCAAATGACGCGTGGGATACAGGAGAGACCGGGCCATGAGCGGCGATTACAACATGTCGATGCGCAAGTTCCTCAAGCAGGTGGGAGTCACCGGCCAGCAGGCGATCGAGGAGGGGTTGCGCAAGGCGGGCAGCCCCGAGGGCGGCGCCTTTCGCGCCCGGATGGTGCTGACCATCGAGGGGCTGGATGTCAGCCACGAGGTTACCGGCCTGATCAAGGATGGTGACGCATGAGCCTGCGCGAGGCCGTTCTGGCCAATCTCAAGAAGATCACCGACCCGGTTTCCGGACAGGACATCGTCAGCGCCGGCATCGTGCGCGCGCTCAATGTCGAGGGCGACACCGTGCGCTTTGTCATCGAGATCGACCCCAAGCTGGCCGAGCGGATGGAGCCGGTGCGCGCCGCCGCCGAGAAGGCCGCCCAGATGGTCGAGGGTGTGGCCAAGGTCTCGGCCATGATGACGGCGCATTCCGACAAGGCGCCGCCCGAGCTGAAGCCGCGCGCCAAGGCAGCGCCGCAAGGGCCGCAGCCGGTGGCAGGGGTCGACCGCATCGTCGCCGTCGCCTCGGGCAAGGGCGGCGTGGGCAAATCCACCGTGTCGGCCAACCTCGCCTGTGCGCTGGCCGCCGAAGGGCGGCGCGTCGGCCTGCTCGACGCCGATGTCTATGGCCCGTCGCAGCCGCGCATGCTGGGCGTGTCGGGGCGGCCTGCCAGCCCGGACGGCAAGACCATCCTGCCTCTTCGCAATCATGGCGTCACGATGATGTCGATGGGGCTGATGACCAACGAGGGGCAGGCGGTGGTCTGGCGCGGTCCGATGCTGATGGGCGCGCTGCAACAGATGATGAACCAGGTGCAATGGGGCGGGCTGGATGTGCTGATCGTCGACCTGCCGCCGGGCACCGGCGACGTGCAACTGACGCTGAGCCAGAAATTCGCCGTCGATGGGGCCATCATTGTGTCGACGCCGCAGGACGTGGCGCTGATCGACGCCCGCAAGGGGATCGACATGTTCCGCCAGCTCAAGACGCCGATCCTGGGCATGATCGAGAATATGTCGACGCATATCTGTTCCAATTGCGGGCATGAGGAGCATGTGTTCGGTCATGGCGGTGTCGCGGCCGAGGCCGAGAAACTGGGCGTACCGCTACTGGGAGAGATCCCGCTGCATCTGGATATCCGGGTCGCCGCCGATGGCGGCGCGCCGATCGTGGTCAGCAAGCCCGACAGCCCGCAGGCCGAGGCCTTCCGCAGGATTGCCCGCGACCTGATCGCCAAGGGACAGGCATGAGCACGCCCACCTTTCCGCCGCTGATGCAGGGTGTCGCCGCCCAGGGAGGTGACGCCCCGTTCGAGCGGGCGCAGGCCCAGGCGGCGCTTGGCTGTGATGGCGGGACGGTGGTGCACAGTGTTCAGGCCGACCGGCTGCGTGCGGCGCTGGTGCTGGCGCCCGAGGTGGCGCTGGCCGATGCGATGGCGATGCTGCCGCTGTGTGCGGTCGGATTCCAGAACGCGCTGGGGGCGCTGGCCCCACCCGAGGTGGCGGTGCATCTGGACTGGGCTGGCGATATCCATGTCAACGGCGGGCGCTGCGGGCGGCTTTGCGTGGCCGCCTCGACCCGTGATCCGCAGGTGCAGCCCGACTGGCTGGTGATCGGGCTCGATCTGGCGCTGCTGCCCACCTCGGACATGCCCGGTGCGCATCCCGACGAAACCGCGCTTTACGAGGAAGGCTGCGCCGATGTGACCGCTGTCACCCTGCTGGAAAGCTGGACCCGCCATGTGATGACCTGGATCAACCGATGGGAGGACGAGGGCAACGCGCCGCTGCACGCCGAATGGATGGGCCTGGCCCGTGGCGTCGGCGAAGAGGTGACGCGCGCCAACTGCACGGGGACCTTTCTGGGTGTTGACGAGAAGTTCGGGATGCTGATCCGTACCGGTGCCGATACCCGCCTGATCCCGCTGACCGCCTTGCTGGAGGACCCCTCATGAACCTGGCCCGGGCCATTCATTTCGACGAAAGCGACCTCAGGGTCTTTCACAGCCCGGCGCGCACCGGGGAATGGTGCATCTCGGGCGGGTTCGAATTCTCGAACTGGTCGGGCGCCGATCTGGAGGGCAAGGCGCGGCAGGCCTTTGCCAATGGCTGGCTGGGGCTGGAGACCTTCGGGAGGGTCACCTTTGTGGCAGTCACTCGGATCGAGGAGGGCGAGGTGGCGGCGCTGGCCGAGAACCTGGCGCGCCATTTCGTCAGCCATTACGGCGCCCCCTCGATCGAGGCGGCGCTGGAGGTGGCGCGGGGCGAGATCGCCCAGATGGCCGATCTGTGCGAGGGTCACGACCCCAACACGCTGCTGACGGTGGCGCGGGACCTGTCCGAGGCCGGTGTGCGCGAGGCCTATCGCACCATCCAGCCTCAGGAGGCCGAGCTGGACCTGCTGGCGGTGCATGTCACGCCCGACGAATAGAGCGCCGCGCCCGTTGTTGTCAAAAGGAGCGCCTGTGGCGCGCGCCTTTGGTGCCGCGCCTTGCGGCGCGGGATGCGAGGCGCTGCCTCGCGCTCCGGGATATTTGGGGCAAGAGGAAAGGGGCGGCGGAGCCTGATTTTCAGAGCAGGTCGGTGAAGCCGCCATATTGGCCGCGCTTGAACATCAGACCCTTGCCGGGGCGATGGGTGGCGCGCAGCACCTGGCCGACCAGGATCAGGTGATCGCCCGCCGGATGGCGCGCCTGGATTTCGCAATCGAACCGCGCCAGTGCGCCAACCAGTGTCGGCACCCCGTTCAGGCCCGGCGCCCAGTCGACGCCATCAAAGTCGAGACCGTCCAGCGCAAAGCGCTGCGCGATTGCATGTTGCCCCTCGGCCATCACATGGATCGCGTAGTGGCGGGTATTGGCGAAAGTTCCGAAACGGGCCGAGTCATTGGCCAGGCTCCACAGTACCAGCGCCGGTTCCAGCGAGACCGAGGCAAAGGAATTGGCGGTGATCCCCGCGGGCCCATGCGTGGATTGTGCCGTGATCACGGTCACGCCGGTCCCGTAACAGCCCAGCGCGTCGCGAAAGGCGCGGGCGCTGTCGGGGCCGGGGGTGAATGTGGTCTCGGTCATCTCAGCCTCGGGTCGGGATCGCGCCCCCACGTGCCATGGCGGGGCGGGATTGTCCATGCCGGGGATCGCCTGAATATCGGCGGTCGAGAGATCGGGTTTTCGGTTCATGCCCGCAGCAAAACACCAAAATATGCGTTTTTGATGTTAGAATTGCGCCGCATGGCGGCCGGGTCGCGACCGGATCAGTTCAGATCTTCGATCAACCGCCCGTGTTTGCGGGTTTCGCTGATCACCGCGCCAAACGTGTCGAGCCCGCGCGCGCGCAGCATCGGCAGCATCCGGCACAGCACCTCGGCGGTGGCCTGGGCATCCCCCAGGGCGGTATGGCGCAAAGGCGCGGGAATGGTGACACCCAGCCGGTCGCAAAGCGCGTCCAGTGTGTGGGTCTCGCTGGCGCCGAACAGCACCGCCGAGAGCAGCACCGTGTCGAGGATCGGGTGATCCCAGTCCAGCCCGCAACGCGGCCCGTGACGGCGCAGGAAGGCAATGTCGAAGGGCGCGTTATGGGCCACGATCACCGCGTCGCGGGCGAACTGGTGGAACTGGCGCGCGGCGGCCACGATATCCGGGGCGCCCGCGACCATCGCGTCGGAGACACCATGCACCCGGGTCGAGGCGGGCGGGATCGGGCGGCCGGGATCGACCAGCTGGTCGATCCGCTCACCCGGCACGATCCGCCCCTTGACCACCCGCACCGCGCCGATCTGCACGATCTCGTCCTTGTGCGGCAGGAGCCCGGTGGTCTCGGTGTCGAAGACGGCAAAGACCAGGCTGTCCAGTGCGCGCGCCTCCAGCGCCGCCTCGGCGGGCTGGTTGAGAAGGTCGAAATCATAGACCAGCGGGCGCGCCGCCTCGGGCGCGATGCGGCTGCTGGCCTCGTCGAGGATCAGCATGTAGCCCGGCGCGTCACCCAGCGGTTTCATTCGCGCCTGATAGCTTTGCGCGCCGTCGGTGCCGGTCAGGGTGCAGCTTTGCTCCAGCCCGGTCTTGACCAGCCGCGCATAGGCGCGTTCAAGCCCGGCGCGCTGGAAATAGTCAAACAGCGAGGCGTTGAGACGGGGATGGGCTATCTGCGCCAGAACGCCCGCCGCCTGCCCGTCATAAAGCACGATCTGATGGGCGGGGTTGGCCAGCAGCATGGCGACCGGGATCTCGGTCAACAGCGCGGTCAGCCGCGCGGTCTCGGCGGCCAGATGCGCGGTCTCTGACGCCACGGCGGCGGCAGTGTCCATGGCGCTGCTGCTGAGCTGGCCCGCAAGCCCGGCGGCAGCGGGCGCCAGATCGCCAAGATAGCGGGCCGCGTGCAGGTCGAGATCGCCCGCCACGCCCGCATGGGCGCGGGCGCGCATGCTGGCCGACAGACGCTCGATCGGTTTGGCGATGTTTTCGTCGAACAGCAGCCAGACGCCGGCCACCAGCGCCAGCAGGCCGAAGCCCGCGCTCAGCGCCGCCAGCACAAAGGCATCGAGCAATTCGGGAGTGCCCGCGCGGGAATAGGCCAGCCAGAGTGCGCCCAGCACCACCGCCAGCCCGCCCGCCGCCAGCAGGCAGAAGAAGAGAAAGATGCGCAGGCGCAGGCTCAAACCGGTCAGCATCTCACACCTCGCAGGCGGCCTGAATGACCGGGTCGCCTGCGGGCGGGCGGCGCCAGTCTGCTCCCGCGACGCTGCCATCGGCGGCGAACTCGGCCCCATCGGCCAGGCTGGCGCGGCGCAGGCTGTCGCAATCGACCAGCACCGGCAGGCGGTTCACCGCGGCCCAGCGGCCGAAGAAATAGAGATCGAAGAGGCGCTGGCCGGGCTGACCCGGATGGGTCTTGAGGCTGGTGGAATCCAGCGCGGCGAAGCGGTCGACATAAGGAACGAGATAGGTCCAGGGACGGTAGAGGGCGCGGCTCTCGACCGTTTCGATCACCACCATGCCCTCGGGCAGGGCGGCGCGGGTGCGGCTGTACCAGCCGTATTCGCTGGCGATGGTCACGCCGATCATGCCGCAGCCGGCGGCCACCGGCGCCAGCCAGCGCGGCAGCCGCCCGCCCAACAGCCGGTTCAGCGCCATCACCACGCCAGCCATGGCCAGACCCGCCACCAGGGTTCCGATCAGTTCCAGAAACATCGCCTCTTCTCCTCCAGCCTTCCAGGGGGCCAACCGTGCGGCAGGGGCAAGATTTTTCGTCGAAAAATCTCTGCCCGCGCGCCGGTCAGCTCAGCATGCCCTTGCCATGGCCCACTGCCGATTGCATCGTCTTTACCACCACGAAGGCATCGCGCAGATGACTTCGCTCAAAGTCCGACAAAGATGTGGGCGCCAGATAGTTGTCCGGCGCCTCGCCGCGCCGCACCAGCGCGGCCTGATGCTCCAGCCGGGTTTCGGCGATCAGGTCATAGGCGTCCTTGAGATCGCGCCCCCCCGACGCGCTGAGCACGCCCGCCGCTTCGGCGGCCTCGAGCCGGGCGCGGGTGCCGACCTCGGTCAATTCGCCCTGTAGCGCATAGATGCGGCCCAGATCGACCACTGGCACGACGCCATTGTGTTTCAGGTCGAGCGTATTGCGATGCTCGCCCGAACGGATGGTGGCGAAACCGCGCAACAGCCCCAGGGGCGGCGTGTGTTTCAGCGAGTTCGAGATCATATGCGCGACAAAGATCGAATTGGCTCGCGCCGCCCGCAGGGTTTCGGCCTGAAGATCGGTGAACAGCGCCTGATGCCCGCCGATCGGACGCAGGTCGAACATCACGCTCGCCAGCATCTGCGCCTCGGGGTTGGGCTTGGCAATCCAGCCGCGGAAATAGTCGCGCCAGACCCGCACCGGCTGGCACCAGCGCGGGTTGGTGGCCATCATCTCGCCAGGGCAATAGACATAGCCGCAGGTGTTGAGCCCGTCGCAGACGAACTGCGCCAGCTCACCGAAGTAAGGCATCTGGGCCTTGGTCACCGCGTCGTCCAGCATCAGGCAATTGTCCTGATCGGACACGCCAGTCTGTTCCTGCCGGCCCTGGCTGCCGCAGGCGAGCCAGAGATAGGGCACCGGTGGCGGCCCGAGCTTCTCTTCGGCCAGCGCCAGCAGGCGGCGGGTGGCGGTGTCGGCGATATCGGTGATCAGGCGGGTGACCACCTCGTGCCGGTTGCCGCCGGCGACCAGCTGCACCAGCAGGCGCGGGATCTCGGCGGTGACCTCGGCCATCTCAGCGGCACTGGTGGCGCGGGCGAGGCGGCTCACCAGTTCGGCGGAACTGACCGCCTGGAACCGGGTCAGATCGGTCTGGGTGACCATGCCCACCAGCCGCCCGGCCTCGACAATCGGGATATGCCCAATATGGCGCTCCATCATCGCGTGCAGCACGTCCGATCCGATGGCCGAGGGGGCGAGGGTGAGCGGGGCAGGGGTCATCACCTGATCGACCGGGGTATCGGGGCTGCGCGCCTCGGCCACCACCTTGCCCGAGAGATCGCGCTGGGTAAGGATGCCGACCAATGCACCGTCTTCGCAGACACAGAGAGAAGAGATCGAGCGCGCGCGCATCTCCTGCGCCGCCGCCTGTACCGTGGTATCCGGCGCGCAGGTGGCAGGATCGCGGGCCATCAGGGTCTCGACCCGGCTGGTGGCGAGGCTTTGCACCTGTGGGCGCGGCGCGCGGGCGCGGTTGAAGAATTTCGCCACCACCGGATGGGCGGCCATGAGGTCCGAGAACAGATCGGGCGGCAGCACCAGCAGCACCGAATGGGCATCGGCGCGGGCCGAGGTGACGGCGTGCCCGTCGCGCATCAGTCCACGCTCGCCAAAGGAATTGCGCAGGCCAAGGTGTGAGACCACCGCGCCGTTTTCATCACGGATCTCGATCTGGCCCTCGTAGACGATGAACAGGCCCGGAAGCTTTTCGCCCAGATCGTAGACGGCGAAATCGCGCTCTACCTCCCAGGCGTCCAGCCGGGTGGCGATCCGCTCCAGTTCTTCCAGCGGCAGCGCATCATAGGGGTGCACCGATTTCAGGAAACGGGTGATCTGGTCAGGGGTAAGGGGCATGGGTCAGCACCGGGTCTTGAATGAAAAAGTCCCGCCGGGACAGGGCCAGGCGGGACATGGTCAGTAAAGGCGGTCCGCAATCGGGAGGGAGTGCGGGCCGCCTTGCATCTCAGTGATCCTGAGCTGCGCCTGCGCCTCGGGGGATGCGCACGCTTTCGACCAGGTCCTTGATTTCCTGCGGGGTCTCCTTGGTCATGCCGGCGACCAGATAGGCGACGCCGAAGTTGACCGCCGCACCGATGGCGCCGAACGAGGTCGACTTGACCGTGCCCAGAAGCGGGTCGGCATCGGTGAAGGAGTTGGTGCCGGGGATGAAGAACCAGCCCTTGTGCAGGAAGATATAGAGCAGGGTCACGACCAGACCGGCCAGCATGCCAGCCACCGCGCCGCTGTTGTTGATCTTCTTCGAGAAGATCCCCATCATCAGCGCCGGGAAGATCGAGGCCGCTGCCAGGCCAAAGGCCAGTGCCACGGTCTGCGCGGCAAAGCCCGGCGGGTTCAGACCCAGATAGGTCGCCACCCCGATGGCCACGGCCATCGCGATCCGTGCCGACAACAGCTCTCCCTTTTCCGAGATGTTCGGATTGATCGAACCCTTGATCAGATCGTGGCTGACCGCCGAGGAGATCGCCAGCAGCAGACCGGCGGCGGTGGACAGCGCGGCGGCCAGACCACCGGCGGCGACCAGACCGATCACCCAACCGGGCAGGTTGGCAATCTCCGGGTTGGCCAGAACCAGGATGTCGCGGTTGAAGTTGGTCAGCTCGTTGCCGGCCCAGCCCTTTTCCGCGGCCTTGGCGGCCATGGCGTCGGATTTGTCGTTGTAATACTGGATCTTGCCGTCGCCGTTCTTGTCTTCCCAGCCCAGCAGGCCGGTTTTCTGCCAGTTGGCCATCCAGTCATAGCGCGGGTCGGTTTCGATCTGCTCGATGGTGACGGCCTCGCCATCGGTGCCATTGGGCCAGAACATGTCGGTGATGTTCAGGCGGGCCATGGCGCCCACAGCAGGGGCGGTCAGATAGAGCAGGGCGATGAACACCAGAGCCCAGCCCGCCGACCAGCGCGCGTCCGACACCTTGGGAACGGTGAAGAAGCGCATGATCACGTGGGGCAGACCGGCGGTGCCGATCATCAGCGACAGGGTGAACAGCACCATGTTGAACGTGTCGCCGTTATGGGTGGTGTATTCCGAGAAGCCCAGCTCTTTCAGGATCGCGTCCAGCTTGGCCAGCAGGGGTTCGCCGCTGGCGGTATGCTCGCCAAACAGGCCCAGGCCCGGGATCGGGTTGCCGGTCAGTTGCAGCGAGATGAACACGGCCGGGATGGTATAGGCCATGATCAGAACGACATATTGGGCAACCTGGGTATAGGTCACGCCCTTCATGCCGCCGAACACCGCATAGGCGAACACCACACAGGCGCCGATCAGCAGGCCGGTGGTGTTGGACACTTCGAGGAAGCGGCCAAAGGCCACGCCCACACCGGTCATCTGGCCGATCACATAGGTCACCGAGGCGACGATCAGGCAGATCACGGCCACCAGGCGCGCGGTCGAGCTGTAGAAACGATCGCCGATGAACTCGGACACGGTGAACTTGCCGAACTTGCGCAGATAGGGCGCCAGCAGCAGGGCCAGCAGCACGTAACCGCCGGTCCAGCCCATCAGGAAGGTCGAGTTGTCATAGCCCACAAAGGCGATGAGACCGGCCATCGAGATGAACGAGGCCGCCGACATCCAGTCGGCCGCGGTGGCCATGCCGTTCATGACCGGGTGCACGCCGCGCCCGGCGGCGTAGAATTCCGACGTGGACCCCGCGCGGGCCCAGATCGCGATGCCGATATAGAGCGCGAACGAGGCGCCCACGAACAGCAGGTTGATGGTAAACTGATCCATGGCTGATTACTCCTCGTCCACGCCGAATTCGGCGTCGAGCTTGTTCATGCGCCAGGCGTAGAAAAAGATCAGCGCCAGGAACACCAGGATCGAGCCTTGCTGGGCAAACCAGAAGCCCAGATCGGTACCGCCCACGGCGATGCCGCTGAGCATGGGGCGCAGCACGATGCCGAACCCGAAAGACACCAGCGCCCAGATCACGAGGCTGATGAGAATGATCCGCACATTGGCCTTCCAATACCCTGCCTGGGCATCGCTGGCCTGTGCGGAGGTTGTGCTGTGGTCCGCCATCGCGGGTCCTCCTTGCTTCCTCCTGAGATGCCCGGCTGCGGTCCGGACGGTCTCACTCCTTAAGTCCCGCCGGGTGTGGCGGGCATGACTCCTCCGGTCCGCCAGGGCGGTCCATCAGAATTGTCGTACGGGGGGTGGGGGCGGCGCGGGCCGCGCCCCGGTCTTTCCCGCCTAGGCCATCGCCCCCTTGACGATGGTGGCGAGGCCCTGGGCGATCTCGTCGATCTCTCCCATGGCGTCGATCCGTTGCAGCACGCCGTGGCCGTCGTAATAGGCGATCAGCGGCGCGGTCTGCGCGTGATAGGCCTCGAGCCGGCTGGCCACGGTTTCGGCATTGTCATCGGCGCGCCGCTTCATCTCGGTGCCGCCGCACTTGTCGCATTTGCCTGCCTCGGCCGGCTGCTTGAACGTGTCGTGATAGCCCTCGCCGCAGCCGCCACAGGTGTAGCGGCCCGAAATGCGGGTCACCATCTCTCCGTCCTCGACCTCGAGGCTGATGGCGGCGTTGATGCGCTGACCGCTCTCGGACAGCAGCGTGTCCAGCGCCTCGGCCTGCACGGTGGTGCGGGGAAAGCCGTCGAGGATCACGCCCTTGGCACAGTCAGGTTCAGCCAGCCGGTCGCGCAGGATGGCGATGACGATCTCGTCGGAAACCAGATCACCCGCCTCCATCACCGCCTTGGCCTGTTTGCCGGCGGGGGTTCCGGCGGCCACGGCGGCGCGCAGCAGATCGCCGGTCGATAGCTGCACCAGCCCGAACTTTTCTTCCAGCATGCGGGCCTGGGTGCCCTTCCCGGCACCCGGAGGGCCGAGAAGGATCAGAACGGCGGGGGTGGTCATCGTGGCAGCGTCCATGTCCATCCCCTTACTTGCCGGCGCGATTGGCGATCAGGTCATCGACCACCGAGGGATCGGCCAGGGTCGAGGTGTCACCCAGCGAGCCGAAGTCGTTCTCGGCGATCTTGCGCAGGATACGGCGCATGATCTTGCCCGAACGGGTTTTCGGCAGGCCGGGCGCCCACTGGATGACGTCCGGGCTGGCGATCGGGCCGATCTCGGTGCGCACCCAGCTGCGCAGCTCCTTCATCAGCTCGTCCGACGGCTCGCGGTCGTTCATCAGGGTCACGTAGCAATAGATGCCCTGGCCCTTGATCTCGTGCGGGTAGCCCACCACGGCGGCCTCGGCCACGGCGGCATGGGCGACCAGCGCGCTTTCGACCTCGGCGGTACCCATGCGGTGACCCGAGACGTTGATCACGTCATCGACGCGGCCGGTAATCCAGTAATCGCCTTCCGCATCGCGACGGCAGCCGTCACCGGTGAAGTAATAGCCCTTGTAATCGGCGAAATAGGTCTTCTGGAAGCGCTCGTGATCGCCCCAGACGGTGCGCATCTGGCCCGGCCAGCTGTCCTTGATGCACAGCACGCCCTCGACCCCGTTGCCGCTGATCTCGACGCCCGATTGCGGGTCGAGCACCACCGGCACCACACCAAAGAAGGGCTTCATCGCCGCCCCCGGCTTGGTCGCGTGGGCGCCCGGCAGCGGCGTCATCAGGTGGCCGCCGGTCTCGGTCTGCCACCAGGTGTCGACGATCGGGCATTTGCCCTTGCCCACCACCTCGTTGTACCAGTTCCAGGCCTCGGGGTTGATCGGCTCGCCCACGGTGCCCAGAAGGCGCAGATCGCTCAGGTCGTGCTTTTCGACAAAGCTGGTGCCCTGACCCATCAGCGCGCGGATGGCGGTGGGGGCGGTATAGAACTGGTTGACCTTGTGCTTGGCGCAGACCTCCCAGAAACGGCCCGCGTCGGGATAGGTCGGCACGCCCTCGAACATCAGCGTGGTGGCGCCATTGGCCAGCGGACCATAGACGATATAGCTGTGGCCGGTGACCCAGCCCACATCGGCAGTACACCAGTAGATGTCGCCGTCGTGGTAGTCGAAGGTGATCTCATGCGTCATCGCGGCATAGACCAGATAGCCGCCGGTGGTGTGCACCACGCCCTTGGGTTGGCCGGTCGAGCCGGAGGTGTAGAGGATGAACAGCGGATCCTCGGCGCCCATCTCGGCGGGGGCGCAGTAATCCGACGCCTCGAGCGCCATCTCGTTATAGTCAAAGTCGCGGTCGGCGATCCAGGTGGTCTGGCCACCGGTGCGCTTGACGACCAGGCATTTGACCGTGTCCTTGCAATGCAGCAGGGCGGCGTCGGCATTGGATTTCAGCGGCGTCTTGCGGCCACCGCGCGGCGCCTCGTCGGCGGTGATCACCACCTTGGCGTCGCAGCCGTTGACCCGGGCGGCCAGCGCGTCGGGCGAGAAGCCGGCGAAGACGATGGAATGGATGGCGCCGATACGGGCGCAGGCCAGCATGGCATAGGCCGCCTCGGGGATCATCGGCAGGTAGATGACGACGCGGTCACCCTTGCGCACGCCCAGGCTCTCCAGGATGTTGGCCATCCGGCAGACCGAGCCGTGCAGCTCCTTATAGGTGATGTGCTTGGCCGCTTCGGTGGGGGAGTCCGGTTCCCAGATGATCGCGGTCTGATCACCCCGGGTGGCCAGGTGACGGTCGATGCAGTTGGCCGCGACGTTCAGGGTGCCATCGGCATACCAGTTGATCGAGACCTCGCCGAAGTTGTAGTTGACGTCCTTGACCTGGGTAAAGGGCTTGATCCAGTCGACCCGCTTGCCCTGCTCGGCCCAGAACCCCTCGGGATCGGCCATCGAGGCGGCATACATCCGGTCATAGGTGTCCGCATTCACATGCGCACGTGCCACGGTGTCGGCGGATGGCGCATAGAGCTTGGTCTCGGTCTGAGCTGCTGGTGACATGGATGAGGCTCCTCCCTCTCACTGATTTCATTGCGACCGTTTTCACCCATTCGCATGGGTGTTGTCGATCCGCGTTCCAACCCTGCGCAGATCATAGCGAAATCTGAAAAGAAAGAAATAAACAGCTGTAAAACAAAGGATTGATTGTAAAGTTTTTTGATAGATTTCGTGTTGGTTGTAAATTTTCTGATGGATCTTCGTAAAAATTCAATGAAAATCAGACCGCATCCCTGTCAAGGAATTATCCAGGCCCGGCAGACGGTCGTGACCAACTTGGGGTTCCCGGGTCACGCGAAACCCGCATTCCGGGTGTGACATAATGTTTCGGGGAGGCTGCCGCCGGGGCAATCAGGCTGCGCGCGGCGACTCGGAACCTGCGGGCTTGGCACCGTTGGCCGTTGGCGCTAGCCTGACGGCAAGCGGTCCGGGAGGAAGGGCCGTAGCATAGGGAGAGACTTGATGAACAAGATGTTGAGCGGCGCCGTTGCGGCCGCGCTGACGGTATCGTTTGTGGGGGAGGCTGGAGCCACTGAATGGAATGTGTCGGTTTGGGGTAAGCGTCGTGCGTTTACGGAGCATGTCGAGAAGCTTGCGGAGCTGGTGAGCGAGAAGACGGGGGGCGCGTTCACCATCAATGTGAGCTATGGCGGCCTGTCCAAGCCGAAGGAGAACCTGGACGGGATCTCGATCGGGGCGTTTGAGATGGCGCAGTTCTGTGCGGGCTATCATGCGGACAAGAACCGGGCGATCACGGTGCTGGAGCTTCCGTTTCTGGGGGTGAACACGCTGGCCGAGGAAGTGGCGGTCTCGAACGCGGTCTATGCCCATCCGGCGGCGCAGCAGGAGATGGCGCAGTGGAACGCCAGGCTGCTGATGACCTCGCCGATGCCGCAGTACAACCTGGTGGGCACCGGCGCGCCGCGCGACGAGCTGGCCGAGTTCGAGGGCATGCGGGTGCGCGCCACCGGCGGTCTGGGCGCGGCCTTCTCGGCGGTGGGCGGGGTGCCGACCTCGGTGCCGGCGACCGAGGCCTATAACGCGATGGAATCGGGTGTTGTGGACACGGTGGCCTTTGCCCAGCACGCGCATCTGAGCTTTGGCACCATCAACAAGGCCGACTGGTGGACCGCCAACCTGAACCCGGGCACGGTGAACTGCCCGGTGGTGGTCAATATCGACGCCTATGAGGCGCTGAGCGATGACGAGCGCGCGGCGCTGGACAGTTCGGTGGACGAGGCGATTGCCCATTACCTGACCAATTACGGCGCCCTGCTGAAGAAGTGGGACGATGTGCTGGCCGAGAAGGGCGTTGAGAAGGTGATGATCTCGGACGCGGTGCTGGAAGAGTTCCGCGCCAAGGTGGCCGGCCCGATCAGCGCCAAATGGGTCGAGGACATGACTGCGCAGGGCCTGCCGGGGCAGGAGCTGCTGGACCTGGTGCATGCGACGCTGAAGGCGGCGCGCGGCAGCTGAGGCCGCGACAGGGGCCGGGCGTTGTCGTCCGGCCCCGTTTTTCTTTCCGATCCGGAATCTAGGGAGGCTTTGCCATGGCAGGGCATGCATCAGTATTGCAGGACGGCAGCGCGCTGAGCCGGCTGGACCGGGCGCTGTTGCGGCTGGAACGGGGTCTGGCGCTGATCAGCGGGCTGGCGGTGTTTTCGCTGATGCTGCTGGCGGTGGTCTCGGTGGGCGGCCGCAACGCGATGAACGCGCCGCTGCCGGGCTATGTGGACTGGATCGAGCAGGCGATGCCGCTGATCGCCTTCATGGGGATCGCCTTTGTGCAGCGCGAGGGCGGCCATATCCGGATGGACCTGGTCATCGGGCAGCTCAAGGGGCGGGCGCTGTGGCTGTTCGAGCTGGTCTCGGTGCTGCTGATCCTGGGGTTGATGATGCTGCTGGTCTGGGGCAGCTGGGCGCATTTCCTGCGGGCCTTTGATATGGGGGCGCCGCTGTGGAGCCGCGACAGCTCGATCGATATCGGCATCCCGCTCTGGCCGTCCAAGCTGTTGGCGCCGGTGGCGTTTTCGGTGCTGTGCCTGCGTCTGGGCCTGCAGGTCTGGGGCTATGGGCGGGCCTTTGTGCTGGGGCTCGAGGCGCCGGTGGCGGTGCCGCTGATCCAGGACGTGGCCGCCCAGGCGGCGGCCGAGGCGGAACAATTGGCGGGGCATGACAATGGATAGTATCGATATCGGCCTCTGGGTCACCGGCGGCCTTCTGGTTCTGGTCCTGACCGGCATGCGGGTGGCCTTTGCCGCCGCGCTGGCGGGGCTGGTGGGGCTGGTCTGGATCTTCTGGGCCAAGTTCGGCTATGACCCCGACCGCTTTGGCAAGGCGCTGACGGTGGCGGTCAAGACCGCCGGGCAGGTGCCCCATTCCAAGGTGTCGAGCCAGGCGCTGAGCCTGATCCCGACCTTCATCCTGATCGGATACCTGGCCTATTACGCCGGGCTGACGCGGGCGCTGTTCGAGGCGGCCAAGCGCTGGATGGCCTGGGTGCCGGGCGGGCTGGCGGTGTCGACGGTGTTTGCCACCGCGGGCTTTGCCGCGGTGTCCGGGGCATCGGTGGCGACCTCGGCGGTGTTTGCCCGCATCGCCATCCCCGAGATGCTGGCGATCGGCTATAACAAGCGCTTTGCGGCCGGCGTGGTGGCGGCGGCGGGCACGCTGGCCTCGCTGATCCCGCCCTCGGCGATCCTGGTGATCTATGCGATCATCGTGGAACAGGATGTGGGCAAGCTGTTGCTGGCGGGCTTTGTGCCCGGCGCCTTCAGCGCGGTGATCTATGTGGCGCTGATCGTGGGCATCGCGGTGGTGTTCAAATCGGTGGGCCCGCCGGTGACCGGCTTCACCTGGCGGCAGCGGTTCGCATCGCTGCCGGGCGCGCTGCCCATCGTGTTCGTGGTCGTGATCATCATCTCCTTTGTCTACAACCCCTTTGGCGGCGATGCCTGGGGTACGCCCACCGAGGGCGGCGCGCTGGGGGCCTTCGTGGTGTTCTGCATGGCGGTGTTCAGGGGCATGAAATGGGCCGAGTTCAAGAGCGCGCTGCTGGAGACGGCCAAGCTGACGGTGATGATCTTCACCATCATCTGGGGGGTGCTGATCTATGTGCGCTTCCTGGGCTTTGCCGACCTGCCCGGCGCCTTCTCGGACTGGATCACCAGCCTGCAGATGTCGCCGATGCTGATCCTGGTCTGCATCCTGTTGGCCTATGCGGTGCTGGGCATGTTCATGGATGCGATCGGCATGCTGCTGTTGACCCTGCCGGTGGTCTATCCGGCGGTGATGGCGCTGAACGGCGGCGAGGCGGTCAGCGCCGCCGACAGCGCATTCGGCATGTCGGGCCCGATGTGCGCGATCTGGTTCGGCATCCTGGTGGTGAAAATGGCCGAGTTCTGCCTGATCACCCCGCCGATCGGGCTCAACTGCTTCGTCGTGGCCGGCGTGCGCCCGGATCTCAGCGTACAGGACGTGTTCCGCGGCGTGATGCCCTTCTTCGTCGCCGACGCCGTAACCATCGCCCTCCTCGTCGCCTTCCCACAAATCGTCCTATGGCTGCCAACACTGGCCGGATAGAGCGGCGTTGACCCTTGCCCGGTGCCGCGATAGGGCACGGGGCAGGGCAGGGGGACAGACCGGATGCAGATCGAGACCGTCATCTATGTGCTGCTTGGCGGTCTGGCCGGCGGTTTCGTCAACGGGCTGGCGGGCATGGGCACCTCGCTCTTTGCGCTGGGTTTCTTTCTGGTGGTGCTGGACCCGGTTTCGGCGGTCGCCTTGACTGCGCTTCTGGCGGTGCTGGCCGGTGTGCAGGGGCTGTGGATCTCGCGTGCGGTGCTCAGCTCCGATCCGCGTCGCTGGCTGCGTTTCACGCTGCCTGGCATTCTGGGCGTTCCGCTTGGGCTGATGTTGCTTGACTGGGTCGATCCGGCGGTACTGCGCCGGATCATCGCGGCGGTGCTGGTGCTGTATGGCGGCTATTTCGGCTTGCGCCGCTCCTTGCCCCGCCTTGAAGGGCAGTATCGCTGGGTCGACCGGGCCCTGGGTTTTGTCGGCGGGATTCTGGGCGGTTTTGCCTCGCTCTCGGGCGTGCTGCCGACCATCTGGCTGTCGATGCGCGCCTGGCCCCGCGCCGAGACCCGGGCGGTGCTGCAAAGCTATAACTTCTCGATCCTGCTGTTCACCGTTGCCGGGCTTGCCCTGCGTGGCGCCTACGAGGCGCAAGTCTGGGTGGCCTTTGCCGTGGTGCTGCCCGCCGGGGTGCTGGCGGCGCAGGCTGGGATCTTCGCCTTTCGCCGCATCACCGATGCGCAGTTCCAGCGCCTGTTGGTGCTGCTCTGCCTGTGCCTGGGGCTGGGGATGCTGGCGCGCGAGCTGCTGGCGGGATAAGCTGCGCAGCCCGCCAACGCGCCCGTGATCGGCCGGGCCTTGACAGGGCGTCTGCACGCGGCTCTTGTCGGGCGCCGGCCCGTCCGGGACTAGGAAGAGAGGCGCCATGACCACGTTTGATCTGATGCTTTTCGCCTGTGCGGTGCTGTTGCTGGCGGGCACGATCAAGGGTTTCATCGGATTGGGCCTGCCCACCGTGTCGCTGGCACTGCTGACGTTGGGCACCGATCCGCGCATGGCGATCACCCTGATCCTGATGCCGATGCTGCTCAGCAATCTCTGGCAGATGGGGCGGGGCGGCTCACTGGCGGCGCTGATCCGCCGCTATGGCCGGTTCGCGCTGGTGCTGGGCCTGTCGGTCGGGCTGACCGCCTGGTTCAGCCGCGATGCGGGCGACCGGTTGCTGACGGGGGCGCTGGGGGCGATCCTGCTGCTTTACGCGCTGCTCGACAGCCTGCGCCGGGTGCCCCCGCTGCCCGACCGCCATGCCGGGCTGATCGAGGTGATCTGGGCCACGCTGACCGGCGTGATCGGCGGATTGACCGCCGGCTGGGGCGGGCCGATGGCCATGTATCTCAGCGCTCGCCGCGCCCCAAGGGACGAGTTTGTGCAGGCCAGCGGTCTGCTCATCGCCGCCGGCAGCCTGCCGCTGATGCTTTCCTATCTCGCCGCTGGTCACGCCGATCCGCGCGGTCTGGGCCTGTCCGCTCTGTTGCTGGTGCCCACTTTCGTGGGTTTTGCCCTGGGTGAGCGCCTGCGCCACCGTGCCGATCCGGCCCTGTTCCGCCGCGCGCTCATCGTGCTTTTCGTGGTGCTGGGCGCCAACCTGATCTGGCGCGCCCTCAGCGGCTAGACCCTCACAGCCGGATCCGCTCGGCGCGATCGGTGAGCGCAGGCAAATGCCCGGTGGAAACGCGGCGCAGATTTCCCGGCCAGCACCGACCGGCGGACACTTGCAAAGCCAGGCCGATGGAAGCCCTTGAGCGATCGAAGCAATACGAGATACCGGATCTGGCACGCCATCGTCAGTTCCCGATATCGCCGCGATGGATGAACGTCATTTCGCCGCCACCGGTTTGGCCCAATCCTCCCAAGCGGTGCCGGCGGTAAAGACCGGCCCGTCCCAGGTGAACGGGATCTGGTGGATGATCGTCTCGCGGCCCCGGATCAGAACCACGTTATAGGCCGGCGCCATCGGGGCGCCCTGCAAAAGGTCGGGTTCCTTCAGGTCGGGCAGTGACTGGTTGCCGGTCGAGGGTACGGCGGCAAAGGGGATGCCGCACCAGCTGCCATGCACGGGCGCATGGACATGGCCGAAATGCAGATACTCGATCCGCCCGGCAAACCGGGTGAGCAGGGCGCGCAGCGGTGCCCGGTCCTCGGGGATCAGCGCGATCCGGTCCTCTGCGGGCAGGCCCAGTTCCATCGGGTTGTGATGCAGGAAAATCCGCGCCCGCGCGCAGCCTGCCAACTCCGCCTCCAGCCAGGCCAGCCGCTCGGGTCCGAAATGGCCCGCATGGCTGCGTACGCCCACCGTGTCCAGATAGATGAGCCGCAGCCCGTCCAGCGTTTCGGCATGGTTGATGTAACCCTGATCGTCGCGGGGATGGTCGGGAAACACCGACACGAAGGCCTCGCGGTTGTCGTGATTACCGATCAGCAGGCGCACCGGCGGCCCCACTTCGCCCAGCGCCGCGCGCAGCGAAGCATAGGCCGCCCGCTCGCCCCAATGGGCCAGATCGCCGGTGATCACCACCCGCGCCGCATCGCCATGATGTGCCGCCACATGGGCCAGCGCCTGTGCCAGCCGCTTATGAGGGTCAAGCCCGCCCATCCGCTCGCCGGGCCGGGTCAGGTGAATATCGGAAATATGTACAAGCTTCATGAGGCGCGGTCCTGGTTTTCTTCTGTTCAAAAATACCTCGGGAGGGGGCCGGGGAGGGCAGCGCCCTCCCCGGTTGGTCGGATCGCGTCGGCGATCCGAAACCAGGGCCGGTCAGCCGTTGGGCAGGAGGTCGGCCACTTCTTCCACCAGTTCTTCCTGCAAGGCCTTCATGTCGGCCGCCTCGCCGGTCACGATCCGCTCGATCCCGTCATAGATCACCTGGGTGATCGCCAGACCGTTGTCTCCGGGATAGGCCAGCCAGTCGCGCAGCAGTGGCAGCTGGTCCACCGCGGTCTGCTTGTTGGGGTTCTGCTGATAGAAATCGGCCAGGATGATCTCGTTGGCCGCTTTGTTGGGGGGCATGTAACCGGTGGTTTTGGCCACTTCCGCCGCGCCTTCGCCCGAGGTGATGAATTTCAGCCAGGCCCAGGCCGCCTCTTGCACCCGCGGGTCTTCCGAGGTCGAGGTCAGCATTGCCGCGTTGCCGCCGGCGGGCAGGCCCCTGGGGGTCTCGTCCATGCCCGGGAAGGGGCCGGTCACCAGGTCGAAATCACCCTGGCTGCGCTCCACCGCGCCCAGCGCCGAGGTCGACCAGAACATCATGCCGATCTCACCGGCCGAGAACGAGGCCAGCGCCGCCTTCCAGTCCAGGTTCTGCATGTCGCATTTGGTAAAGATTGCCTGCATCTGCTCCAGTGCCGCCAGCGCTTCGGGGCTGTCCAGCGTCACATGGCCGTTCTCGACGATGGCCTTGTCCTGGCTCCACATCAGCGCCTGCATGAACCAGTTGCCGGTGATGTTCCAACCCCAGAAGACGGGGTTCTGCACGCCGTTGGCCTTCATGGTCTCACAGGCGGCGATCACCTCGTCCCAGGTGGTGGGCAGGGACTCGATACCGCCGGCCTTGAGGATATCCATGTTGTAATAGCCCACCGGCAGCGAGACCGAGAAGGGCAGGCCAAACACGGCATCGTCAAAGGTCGACAGCGACAGCATCGCCTGATGATAGCCCTCCGTCTCGAAATCGGCCTCCTTGGCGATGAAGGGGGCCAGCGACCTGGCGATGCCCTTCTCGACCAGGATCTGCTGGCGGTTCAGCCCCTGCATGGTGACATCGGGCAGATTGCCCGAGACCGCCTCGCGCAGGATGGTGTTGGTGCCGTCCTCGTAGCTTTCATAGGTGGCGCGGAATTTCACCTCGATATCGGGGTGGGCGGCCTCGAAGGCGGGCATCATCGCCTGATAGGTCACGTCGAAGAGGTGGCTATAGGGATAGGCGAATTCGATGGTCACCTTGTCCTGGGCAAAGACGGCGCTGGCGGAAAGCGCCAGGGCCAATGCGGTTGCGGTCGGTTTCATGGGATATGCTCCTGTTGCTGGGACCCTCTGGTTTGGCGATGGGCGGGTCCCGGGTTTTGTCCCCGTCGGGGACGGATCGGCAGGGCGGGTCCTGGCCCGTCCTACTTCATGCCTGAAAGGGTGATCCCCTCGATGAAGCGGCGTTGCGCCAGCAGAAAGGCCACGATCAGCGGCGCCACGATGACGGTGGCGGTGGCCATCATCGGGCCAAAGAAAGAGCCGTCGCCATCGCCCTTGAACTCGCGCAGGCCCAGCGGCGGCGTGAACAGGTCGCGATTGCCGGTCACCACGATGCGGGGCCAGAAATAGTCGTTCCAATGAGCCACCACGCTGAAGATGGCAAAGGCCAGCAGCGCCGGGATCGCGGTGGGCAGCATCACCCGCCAGACGATGGCGAACTCGCTCATCCCGTCCATGCGGGCGGCGTCGATCAGATCGTCGGGCACGGTCATGAAGAACTGCCGCATCAGGAAGATGCCGAAGACCGAAATCGTCCAGGGCACCACCAGCGCGGCATAGGTATTGGTCAGCCCCAGCTTGGCCAGCAGGATGTAAAGCGGCAGGGCAATGGCATGGACCGGGATCAGCAGGCAGAACAGCACCAGCCCGAACACCGCCTCACGCCCCCAGAAGCGCAGCTTGGCCAGCGCATAGGCCGCCGGCAGCGCCACCGCCACCTGAATGACAAAGATCGAGACGGTGACGATCACCCCGTTCAGCAGATAGCGCAGCAGCGGCGCCTGGGTGAAGGCCATGGTATAGTTGAACACCGCCGGCCGCATGGCGCAGTCGGCCTCGGCTTCGGCCAGCAGCGCATCGCGGATGGCGCCATCGCTTTGGCCTGCAAAGCGCGGCGCGGCGGCGGCGATGTCGGCGCGGCTGGGATCGCGCAGCTTGACGCAGCGCTCGTCCACCATTCTCTCCTGGCGACCGAAAAAGCCGCCTTCGCCCCGGTCGATCTCGCCCGGGCTTTTGAACGAATAGCTGACCATCATGTAGAAAGGCGCGATCACGATCACGGCGCCCAGGATCAGGATCAGATGTTTCCACCAGTCGCGGGTCATCCGTAATGCACCTTTCGTTCCACCAGCCAGCGCTGGATCAGGGTGAGAAACATGACAAAGACCAGGAACAGCACCGTGATGGCCGAGCCGATGCCGATCAGGTTCTGCTGCACGCCCTTTTCGAAAATGGCGAACATCATCACATAGGCCGACTTGCCCGGGCCACCGCCCTGCGGCCAGAACGCCTCGATCGTGTCGAAGACCTGAAAGGCGCGGATGCAGCTGATGGTGACCACGAATACGGTGGTTGGTCCCAGCGCGGGCCAGGTGACCAGCCGGAACCGCTCCCACGCGCTTTTGGCGCCATCCATCTCGGCGGCATGATACAGCTCGCGGTGCACCCCGGTCAGCCCGGCGAGATACAGCACCATGTTAAAGCCGAAGCCCTGCCAGATGCCGATGAAACAGACCACCCACAACGCGGTCTCGCGCTCGCCCAGCCAGAGCGGAAACCCCTCGGCACAGCCGCGCGCGAAGAAGGGCAGCGCCTCGGCCCAGCCGCCGCAGGCCAGCGCCAGCGTGCGGTTCACCATGCCGATGGTGGGGTGCAGCATGAACTCCCAGGCGATGGCCATGGCCAGCAGTGTCGCCATCACGGGCAGGAAATAGATCGTCTTGTAGAGATCGCCGATCCGGCCCAGCGACTGGATCAGCAGCGCCGCCCCCAGCCCCAGCCCGACCGACAGAGGCACCACCGTGATCACATAGGTGAAGGTGGCCAGAAACATCTTCTCATAGCTGGAGCGGGTGAAGAGGCGCTGGTAATTGTCCCAACCGACCCAGGCAAAGCTGTCATTGCCCAGCGCGTAATCGGTGAAGGACAGGATCGCCGCCACCGTAACCGGCACCAGCAGGATCAGGACCATCAGGATCAGGGCCGGGGCGGTCAGGCCCCAGGCGGTGCGCGCCCGGGCGCCGGTATCGTCGGGGCGGCGCATCTCAGGCCACCACGCCAGCGCGCGGGCGCGCCGCGGTCACCCGACGCAGCCGCTTGCCCGCGGCATCAAAGACCATCGCCGCGCCCGGATCGAAGTCGAGCCCCAGCCGCGTGCCCAGCGCCAGCCGGGGCCGGTCGGCCGGAGCGGCCTTGACCACCACCCGCTCGGCCTCGGCATCAATTGCGATCTGGGCAAACAGCTCGGCTCCCAGGTTCTCGACATGGGCCACACGGCCGCTCAGCGGCGCTGTTGCCGGATCGCAGAGCCGCAGCGCCTCGGGCCGCAGGCCGATGCGCAGGAACTGGTCCGTCGTCGGCGGAACCCGCAGCGGCAGCGGATGTTCGAGCACCGACAGGGCGCCGGAACGGTGCTCGGCAGGCAGCACGTTGATGCGGGGAGAGCCGATGAATTCGGCCACCCGGATGTCATCGGGATCGTCATAGATGGTCTCCGGGGCGGCGCATTGCAGGATCTCCCCCCGCATCATCACCGCGATGCGGCTGGACATGGTCATCGCCTCGACCTGGTCATGGGTGACATAGACGAAGGTGGCGCCCAGGCGGCGGTGCAGTTGGGCGATCTCGCTGCGGGTCTGCACCCGCAGCTTGGCATCCAGATTGGACAGCGGCTCGTCCAGCAGAAAGGCTGCAGGCTCGCGCACCAACGCCCGGCCCAGCGCCACCCGCTGGCGTTGGCCGCCCGACAGCTGGCCTGGCTTGCGCGCCAGCAGCGCGTCGATTTCCAGCGTGCGCGCGGCCCGGCTCACCGCCTGGTTGATATCGACATTTGCCGCACGCGCGCCGGGCCAGTACCGGCCCAGAAGCGGCAGGCGCTGCATCGCGTTCAGCCGCCGCATCCGCAGCGGCACCGCGATATTGTCGCCCACGCTCAGATGCGGGTAAAGCGCGTAGGACTGGAACACCATCGACAGGTTGCGCTCGGCGGCGCGGATGCCCGAGACGTCGCGGCCACCAATGCGGATATGGCCGGCGCTCTGGTGCTCCAGCCCGGCGATGATGCGCAGCAGGGTGGACTTGCCACAGCCTGAGGGCCCCACCAGCGAGACAAACTCTCCATCCGCGATGTCAAGCGAGATACCGCGCAGCACGCGGGTGTCGCCAAAGCTCTTTTCGATTCGGTCTATTTGCAGGCCAGCCATGCGAGTCCCCTCGGGTTTCGCGGCGACCCTAGGCAGGCGAGGCTACGGGAATGTGACGTCATATTAGTGAAACCGATAGCCGCTAGGGGGATGGCAAAAACCGGAGACCGGCATGCGCCCAAATCACCATCAGTTCGTCGCCTTTGCCTATGTGGTGCGCGAGGGCAGTTTCTCGGCCGCCGCCGCCCGGCTGGGGGTGACCCAGTCCACCGTCACCCAGCATGTGGCCAATCTGGAACAGGGGGTGGGGGCGCAGCTGCTCTTGCGCGGGCGCGACGGGGTCGAGGTGACGCCCACCGGGCGGGAACTCTACGATCTGGCCGACCGGCTGGTGGCGGTCGACCGGGCGCTGGCCGAGCGGCTGGAGGGGTTTGCCTCGATGCGGGCCGGGCGGCTCAAGGTGATCGCCAACGCGCCGCAGCCGGCGCTGCGCATCATCGCCGCCTTCACCGCCCGGTTCCCCGAGATCCGTATCGAATTCGGTCTGCATGACTGGACCACCGCCACCGGCATGATCCGCAGCCGGATGGCCGATGTGGGTCTGATCACCGAGGCGCCCGAACATGACGACTGGGAGCGGCTGTGCCTGGAGAGCACGCGCTATGTTCTCTATTGCCGCGCCGACAGTCCGTTGGCCGGGGCGGGGCCGCTGCGGCTGGCGGATCTGGGCGGGCAGACGATGATCCTGCCCGAGCCCGGGTCCCTGACCGAGCGGCTGGTCAGCGCGCGCTTGCGGGCCGAGGGGCTGCGCTTTGCCCGGCAGGTGACCATGACCACATTTCCGGTGATGTGCGAGGCGGTGTTGCAGGGGGTGGGGGTGGCCATCTTTCTGCAAAACAGCAGCCTGATCCGCGACGGGCTGGCGCAGGTGGAACTGGTCGATTTCGCCGGGCCGCAACAAACCTGGCTGGTGGCGACCCGCGACCGGGCGCGGCTGCGCCTGATCGCTGAATTCACCGCCTGCGCGCTGGCCGCGGGGGCGTGACGGGGTCCGGCTAGTAGCTCGCCTCGTAGGCGGCGCAGCGCCCCGAGGTGTCCAGTTCGGCCACATGGGCGATTTCGGCCTGCTTGTGGGCCAGATAGACCGGCACCAGCGGTTCCGGAAACCAGCCCGCCACGGTGGCATTGGCGCCCAGCCGCTCCAGCGCCTCTTCCAGCGTCTGTGGCAGGCGGACCAGGCCGCGCGCAGCCAGCGCCTCGGGCGGCAGCAGCGACAGATCCTCTTCGGTCGGTTCCGGGGCCGACAGCCCTTCCTCGATGCCCTGGCAGCCGGCATGCACGATCGCGGCCAGTGCCAGATGCGGGCAGGCGGCGGCATCGGCGGCGCGGTATTCGATATTGTACTGCCGCGCCACCGAGGCCGGATCGCGCGTTGTCACCGGGCAGATCCGCAGCGCCGCCTCGCGGTCGCGAAAGCCAAGGTTGTTATAGGCCGCCGACCAGCGATGTGGGGTCAGCCGCAGATAAGAGACCACCGAGGGCGCGGTCAGCGCCAGGATGCTGTCGAGGTATTTCAGCACCCCGGCGGCAAAGCTGGCGGTCAGGGCGGACATGCCGCAGGTGCCATCGGCGTCATAGGTGGCCGGGCTGTCATCGGCGCGCAGAAAGCTCATGTGGATATGCACCCCGTTGCCGACGCTGGCGGGGTCGCGGATCGGGGTAAAGGTCGCCTCTTGCCCCAGATGCCGCGCGCTTGACCGGGTGATCTCGCGCAGGATCACCGCCGCATCGGCGGCGCGCAGCCCGATTTCGGGTCCGATCACCACCTCATACTGGTTGGGCCCGTATTCCTTCATGATGCTGTCGGGCGACAGGCCCACCTGCGCCAGCCGCGCCATCAGCGTCTCGCACAGCGCGCGCTGCGCCTCGAACCCGCCCCGGCCATAGGCCTCGCCCACCGGGCCCGGGCCACCGCAGATCTGAAACTCGTGCTCGAAGGCCGCCAGCAGCCGGGTTCCGCTCAACGCCTCCAGCCGGTCCAGCGCCCCGCGCAGCAGGGCGCGGGTGCACAGGTCCCAGGGGCTGCCGTCCAGCTCGACGATATCGCCCAGCATGAAATGTTCGGTGACTTCGCCAAAGCTCAGTTCGACCTCGGCATCCTCATCGGGGATCAGCAGCAGATCGCCCAGCGCGCCATAGCGGCTGTTGCCGATGGTGTCGAAACAGGTGATCAGCGCGTTGGTGGGGGTCCAGCCGACGCCGCGCACCAGCCGCTTGTCGCGCTGCTCGGCGGGAAAGCCCTTGCCCCGTACCTTGCCCGCCAGATCGCAGGTTGCCGCAAATATCAACGGTGTCATCTCAGCTCTCCCGTGCATGTCCCCTGGCCGCGTCCCAGGCTTCGATCCGGGCGCGGGTCTGATCCCAATTGTCTTCTCCGACCCGGGTCGCCAGCGCCTCGGTCACCGCCAGCGCGGCCGAATAGCTGTCCCAGATCGTGCCCGTCTCGATCGGCACCGCCAGCACCTCTGAGGCATGGCGGGTGGCCGGCGACAGCCATTTGTCGGTCATCAGCACCACATGTGCCTTGCGGTCGCGCGCGGCCTGTTCGGCCAGCCGCGCCAGATTGGTCTGATAGCGGCGGAAATCGACCATGAAGAACACATCCCCGGGTCGCATCCTCAGCAGGTATTCGGGCCAGGTCTCGGGGTCGCGGGGCAGGTGGAACACGCCCTGACGCGCCTGGCGCAGGTGAAACGACAGATGCTGTGCGATGGTGTCGCTGATGCGCCCGCCCAGCGCATAGACCGCGCGCTTGGGATCGCCCAGAAGGGCGCAGATGCGCGAGAACTGCCCCTCGGTGATCGCATCGCGGGCCGATTGCAGCTGCGCCGCCGCGCGGGCGACGAATTCGTCCAGATAGCCGCCCTCGATCCGGGTGCCGCCATCATGCAGCTCGACCGGCGAGCGGTCGCCCTCTTTCAGTTCGGAAATCAGCCGGCGTTGCATCTCCTGATAGCCCGAGAGGCCGATCTTGGCCACGAACCGGGTGATCGAAGGGGCCGAAACCTCGGCCCGTTCGGCCAGTTCCTGGATCGAGATCAACCCGGCATAGGGATAATCCGACAGCAGCGCAGCAGCCAGCTTGCGCTCGGACTGGGTCAGGCTGTCGGCATGGGCCTCGATTGCGTGGCGAATGGTCATGGTCCCGATTATCATGAGAATAAATTTTCATTCAATGGCAATTTTCTTGACATTGAAAAAATACTTTCTCTACTCTGGCGGCATGCAAGCTGCTGCCGCGCCTCTTTTGCTGACAGATGCGGATCCCGCACCGGTTGATCTGGTGCAGGGCGACAGCACCGTGCCGCTGTTACTGGTCTGCGAACATGCCGGGCGGGCGGTGCCGCATGCGCTTGGTGATCTGGGGTTGGCGCCGGGGGTGCTCGACAGTCATCGCGGCTGGGATATCGGGGCCGAGGCGGTGGCGCGCGCGGTGGCGGCTGAGCTGGGCGCGCCGCTGATCCTGCAACGCTACAGCCGGCTGGTGATCGACGCCAACCGCCCGCCGTACAGCGTCGAGGCGATGCCCGAGGTCAGCGATGGCGCCGCCGTTCCGGGCAATCGCGGGTTGAGTGCGACCGCGCGCACCAGCCGCATCGCCGAAATCTTCGATCCGATGGATCGCCAGATCGCGCGCCTGCTGGACAACCCGCCGCGCCGGGCGGCCTTTTCCATCCATTCCTACACGCCCAACCTGTCGGGTCAGGTGCGCCCCTGGCATGCCGGTTTCCTGAGCCGTCGCAGCCATGCCACCGCCGAGACGCTGCGCGATCACATCGCCGACCGCCGCCCCGACCTGGTGCTGGCGATCAACGAGCCCTACCGGATCGAGGATGCCACCGACTGGTTCATCCCCGTCCATGCCGAGGCGCGCGGCCTGCCGCATTGCCTGATCGAGATTCGCAACGACCAGATCGACAGCGCCCCCGGCGCGGCCCTGTGGGCCGGGCTGCTGGCGGGTGCGATCGCCCATGTGATGGAGAGCCTGACATGACCCTGACCCGCGATCTGCCGCTAATCCCGGCGCAATCGGCGCTGCTGTTCATCGACGTTCAGAACTTCTCGGCCCATCGCAAGGGGGCAGAGTTCGACGGGCTGGACCCCGCCGAATTCGATGCCAAGTATGGCTGGTACTTCGACCAGCTCGACAGCCGCGTGATCCCCAACATGCAGGCGGTTCAGGCGGCCTGCCGCGCCGCCGGGGTCGAGGTGATGTATACCACCATCGAAAGCCTGACACTGGACGGGCGCGACCGCTCGCTGGATTACAAGATCACCGGGTTCAACGTGCCCAAGGGCTCGTGGGACGGCAAGGTGATCGACCAGATCGCGCCCGAGGGGGACGAGATCGTGCTGCCCAAGGGGTCGTCCTCGGTGTTTGTCTCGACCCATATCGACTATGTGCTGCGCAATCTCGGGGTGCGCCAGTTGGTGATCTCGGGGCTGATCACCGATCAATGCGTCGAAAGCGCCATCCGCGATGCCTGCGACCTGGGCTATCTGGTGACCCAGGTCAGCGATGCCTGCCTGACCTACAGCCAGGCCCGGCATGACAATTCGCTTTCGGCGATCAAGGGTTATTGCCGGCAGGTGACCACGCAAGAGCTGGTGGCGGAGCTGGCCCGTGCTTGAACTCAAGGGTCTCAGCAAGTCCTTTGGCGGCGTGCAGGCGGTGCGCGACGTGTCGATGCGGCTGGCGGCGGGGCAGGTGCATGGGCTGATCGGCCCCAATGGCGCGGGCAAGAGCACGCTGGTGAACCTGATCTCGGGGCTGCTCTCTCATTCGGCGGGGACATTGACGCTGGACGGGCGCTCACTTGACGGGATGAGCGCGGCCCGCCGGGCCGAATGCGGCATTGCGCGCACCTTTCAGAACCTGCGGGTGTTCCCGGCGCTGACGGTGGAGCAGAATATCGATGTCGCCCGCTATACCGCCGCGCGGGCCGGGCGCGGCGCCGATGCGCTGGTGGCCGAGGCGATGGTACAGTTCGATCTGGACAGCCGCCGCAACAGCCGCGCCGATGCGCTGGCCTATGGCCAGCTGCGCCGGCTGGAAATCGTGCGCGCGCTGGCACTGGCGCCGCGGGTGCTGATGCTGGACGAACCGGCCGCGGGCATGAACGAACAGGAGACCCAGGCACTGGGGCGCGCGCTGAACTGGGTGCGCGGCCAGACCGATTGCGCATTGCTGGTCATCGACCACGACCTGAAATTCATCATGTCGCTGTGCGAACGGATCACGGTGCTGAACATGGGCGCGGTAATCGCCGAGGGCACCCCGCGCGAGGTATCGGAAAACAGGCAGGTCATCGACGCATATCTGGGAGAAGGCAACGACCACGCCGCCTGAACGGGCGGCGGGCAACCAACAGGAGAATGACATGAGAAAGACCTCGATCGCGGCTCTGGCCTGCGTTGCACTGGCAAGCCCCGCGCTGGCGGCGGACACCATCAAGATCGGCCTCGGTGTGCCGATGACCGGCGATTACGCGCCCTATTCCGAATGGCAGGGTGCGCGCTGCATGGCGGACATGATCAACGCCAAGGGTGGCGTGAACGGCATGAAGATCGAAGTGCTGATCCAGGACAGTGGCGCCGATACGCAGACCGCGATCAGCCTGGCGCAGAAGTTCCTGGACGAGGGCGCGGTGATGCTGGGCACCATCCCGTTCTCGGACACGATGATCCCGGTGGCGCAGGTCGCCCAGGGCTATGGCGTGTCGATCTTTCAGCCACAATCGACCCAGGTCGAGATGCATGCGGGCATTGTCGACAACTTCTTCACCGGCGTCTCGCCCGACCCGTTCACCGCCACCGCGGCGGCCAATCACGCGCTGAGCCTTGGGGTCAAGAACGTGGTGCTGATGACCTCGGACGAGGGCGGCTCGTGGTCGGCGCGCACGCCGCTCTGGTTTGGTGACGTGGTCGAGGCCGGGGGCGGCAAGGTGTTGAGCAAGCTCAACTTCTCCTTCGGGACCTCGGACTGGTCGCCGCAGATCGCCGAGATGAAGGCCCTGGGCGAGCAGATCGACGCGGTCTATATCTCGTCGATCATGCCCGATATCGCGGTGCTGATCCGGCAGATGCGCAGCGCCGGGATCGAGGCCTATGTGGTCGGCTCGGACGGGTTTGACGACCCCTCGCTGGATGCCATCGGCACCGACGATCCGGCGATTCTGGACAAGGTGTTCTTTGCCACCCTGGCGCCCAGCCATGCCGACAGCGCGGTGGTCAGGTTCATCGCCGAGTGCAAGGAGATGGGGATCGACGTGCCGGGCCTGTTCCCTGCCACCGGCGCCGACACGGTCAAGGCGGTCGCCTGGGCGGTGGAACAATCGGGCAGTACCGATCCGGCAACCCTGGCCGAGACCCTTCGCAATGCCGACAGCATTCCGGTGATGTCGGTGGATGCGATCTCGTTCAAGGAGACCCGCACCTATGCCCAGCGCACCATTCCGGTGATCGGCTTCGAAGGCGGCAAGCGGGTGCTGATCTCGAACGAGATCCCCGCCAACACGCCCACGGACTGGAACTGAAGCTGAACTGAGGCTGGGCGGGGCCGCGCTGGCCCCGCCTGAACCAAATCTGGGGCGGCGGATGCTGAATGTCACGGACCTGCGGGTCTATCACGGACCGATCGAGGCGGTGCACGGGATCACCTTTCAGGTGAAGCCGGGGCAATGCGTCTCGCTGTTGGGGCCGAACGGGGCGGGCAAGACCTCGACCCTGTCGGCGATCACCGGGATTGCGCGGGCCACGGGCACCATTGCCTTTGACGGCACCGACATGGGCGGCCTGCCGGTCGAGGCGCGGATGCGGCGCGGGCTGGCGATCTCGCCCGAGGGGCGGCGCGTCTTTGCCAACCTGACGGTGAGCGAGAACCTGCGCCTGGGTGCCGCCATGCGGCCCGAGGGGCAGGCGGAACGGATCGCGCGCTGGTTCGACACCTTCCCGATCCTGGGCGAGCGGCGCGACCAGCAGGCCGGAACCCTGTCGGGGGGCGAACAGCAGATGCTGGCGATTGCCCGCGCGCTGATGTCCGAACCGCGTATCCTGCTGCTGGACGAGCCGAGCCTGGGCCTGGCGCCGCGCATCGTGGCGCAGATCTTCGCCATGATCGAAACGCTGCGCCAGCAGGGGATGACCATCCTGCTTGTCGAACAGAACGCGACCCAGGCGCTGAGGCTGTCGGATTACGCCTATCTGCTCAACAACGGGCGCATCGTGGCCGAGGGAACGGCCGGGACACTGGGCCAGAGCGACGCGCTGATGGCGGAACTGACGGGGATCGGCTGAGATGGATTATGTTGCGCAACAGGCGATGAACGCCCTCTCTTTCGGTGCCGAATACGCGCTGCTGGCACTGGGGCTGGCCATTGTGTTCTCGATCATGGGGTTGGTGAATTTCGCCCATGGCGAAATCATCGCGGTGGGCGGCTATACCATGGTGGCCATGGCCGCGCTGGCGCTGAGCAATCCGCTGATCGTGATCGGGGCGGCGGTACTGGCGGCGGTAGCCGGGTCCATGCTGCTGGAACGGGTGGCGTTCCGCCCGGTCCGCTATGCCGACCCGACCACGGGGCTGCTCACGGCCTTTGGTGTCTCGATCGTGTTGCAGAACCTGTTCCTGCTGCTGGTCTCGCCCCGACCGATCGCGGTGACCTCTCTCTATTTCCTCGACTGGCCCGTCGATCTGGGCGCGATCCGGGTCTCCTCGCTGCAACTGTTCGAGGCGCTGACCACGGCGGTGGTGATCGTGGCGCTGATGCTGTTCCTGCGCCGCACCGTGCTGGGACTGGCGATGCGGGCGGCGTCGCTGGATTTCGAGATGGTGCGGCTGAGCGGTATCCGCGCCAACCGGGTCTTTGCCATGGCGTTTGCCATCTCGGGCCTGCTGGCGGGGATCGCCTGCGTCTTCATCATGGCGCGCCGCGGTTCGGTCGATCCGCATCTGGGGTTCGATCCGGTGCTCAAGGCCTTTGTCGCCTGTGTGGTGGGCGGCTTTGGCAGCCTGCCTGGCGCGGTGCTGGGCGGCTTCCTGTTGGGGGCTGTCGAGGTGGCGATGCTGGTGATGCTGCCGCAATCGCTGGGGGGGATGACCGACGCATTCGTGTTCGGCATCATCGCGATGGTGCTGATCTGGCGGCCTGACGGCATCCTGTCGCCACCGGTCGAGAAGGGGGACAAGATATGACCCTGTCCCGGGCCCAGCGCCGCGGCATTGTCGGCGCCGCGCTGCTGGCGCTGATCCTGATCGCGATAGGTCTGGCTGCCACATGGTTCGGTTCGCGCTATCAGCTGCGGCTGGTCTATGGCGCCTATGTCAATTTGTTGGTGGTGCTGGCGCTACAGGTGTTCATGGGCAATGCGCGGGTCACCAATCTCAGCCATTCCGCCTTCATGGGGATCGGCGCCTATGCCGCCGCGATCTGCGTGACCCCGGAAAAGATTAAGGCGATCTCGCTGCCCGATGCGCCCTGGGGGCTGAACGCATTCGCGCTCGACCCTGTCAGTTCGGCCCTGATTGCGCTGGTGCTGACCGGGCTGGTGGCCTGGCTGGTGGGGGTGTTCATCGTGCGGCTGACCGGCATCGGCGCCACCATCGTGTCGCTGGCGGTGCTGGTCATCGTGCATGGGCTGTTCCTCTACCGCACCGATATCTTCAAGGGGAACCAGGCGTTTTTCGGCATCCCGCAGCTGTTCAACCTGACCTGGGTGGTGGGGCTGGCGGTGCTGGTGGTGTTCATCACGCGCGGCTTTCGCGAGAGCCGCTGGGGCGTCGCCCTGCGTGCCTCGGCAGATGACGAGGTGGGCGCGGCGGCCATGGGGGTGGATATCCACCGTCTGCGGCTGATGGCCTGGGTGCTGTCGGGGGTGCTGCTGGCGGTGGCGGGCATCGCCTATGCCTATTACCTGGGCACCATTTCGGCGCGGCCCTTCTATTTCAACCATGTGTTCCTGACGCTTGCCATGCTGATCCTGGGCGGCATGCGCACGGTGACGGGGGCGGTGCTGGGCACCTTTCTGATCTCGTTCGGGCTGGAATGGGTGCGCTGGCTGGAAACCGGGCCCGTGGTGCTGGGCATCGACCTGCCCGAGGCTTTGGGCCTGTCGGGCATCGTGCTGGGCGGGGTGATCGTGCTGACCATGGCGCTGCGCCCCGGCGGGCTGATGGGCGACCGCGAGATCGAGGACCTAATTTTGAAATAGGAGACGGCAATGGGCTGCAATCACACGATCCACAAGCACTCTCACCATTTCGGTTGGGACAACAGCATCGAGCCGGTGTTGCGGGTCACCTCCGGCCAGACGATCGAGATCGAGACCATAGACAGCTCGGGCGGGCAGCTGGGGCCGGGGTCTACCCTGGCCGATCTGGGTGCGCTGTCCTTTGACAAGGTGAACCCGGTGACCGGCCCCATTCATATCGACGGGGCCGAGCCGGGTGACGCGGTGGCGATCACCTTTCTCGACTTCAAGCCCTCGGGCTGGGGCTGGACCGCGAATATCCCCGGTTTCGGCCTGCTGAGCGACCAGTTCCCCGATCCGGCCCTGCATATCTGGAGCTATGACAAGGTGGCGATGCGCCCCGCGCTCTATGGTCCGGGCGGGCAGGTGCCGCTGAAACCCTTTGTGGGCACCATCGGGCTGGCGCTGGCCGAGGCGGGCAATCATTCGGTAGTGCCGCCGCGCAGGGTGGGCGGCAATCTGGACATTCGCGATAATGCGGTGGGCACCACGCTCTACCTGCCGGTCGAGGTGGCGGGCGGGTTGTTGTCGCTGGGCGACACCCATGCCGCGCAGGGCGATGGCGAGATCTGCGGCACGGCGATCGAAAGCCCGATGGATGTGGCGATCAAGATCGACCTGCTCAAGGGGGCCGACCTGGCCTTTCCCCGGTTCGAGACCGAGGGCCCGGTCAGCCGCCATTTCGATGTCGCGGGTTACAGGGCCACCACAGGGATCGGCCCCGACCTGATGCAGGCGGCGCGCGATGCGGTGTCGGGCATGATCGACTGGATTTCCGCGACCACGGGGATGAGCGCGCTGGATGCCTATATGCTCTGCTCGGTCTGCGGCGACCTGCGCATCAGCGAGATCGTGGACATGCCGAACTGGACCGTCAGTTTCTACTTTCCCAAGACCGCGCTGGGATAGGGCCGGGGGCGCGTGGCCCCCGCTGAGCGGCCTGCTCAGCCGGCAAGGCGCTTGCCCTCGGCGCTGAACAGCAGCGTGCGCGCCGGGTCATAGTCGATCTTGACCTCGGCGCCCGGGTCGATCTCGTATTGGCCAAAGACGCGAACGGTGAACCGGCTGTCCTGCCCCAGGTCGAGCATCACATTGGTGTCGCCACCCAGCTTTTCGATATGGATGACCTGCCCTGATAGCGGGCCGGTGTCGCCGATGCGGGCATGTTCGGGTCTGATGCCCAGCGTGGCGCCCACCGGCCCGCCCACCCGGTCGGCGGCCACGAAATTCATGGCCGGCGACCCGATGAACTCGGCGACAAAGCGGTTTGCGGGATTGTTGTAAAGCTCAAGCGGGCTGCCCACCTGTTCGACCCGGCCATCGCGCAGCACGACGATCTTGTCGGCCAGCGTCATCGCCTCGGTCTGGTCATGGGTGACATAGATCATCGAGGCGGTCAGTTGCCGGTGCAGATTGGCGATCTCGATCCGGGTGTTCATGCGCAGGGCGGCGTCCAGGTTCGACAGCGGTTCGTCGAACAGGAACAGCTTGGGCTTGCGCACGATGGCGCGGCCGATGGCGACACGCTGGCGCTGGCCGCCCGACAGCTCGGACGGGCGGCGCGCCAGATAGGCCTCCAGCGACAGCATCCGCGCAGCCTCGGCAATCCTGCGCTCGATCTCGTCCTTTGGATGGCCCGCCTGCTTCAGGCCCAGCGCCATGTTGCCGTACACGGTCAGGTGCGGATAGAGCGCATAGGACTGGAACACCATGGCAATGCCGCGCTTGGCCGGGGGCACGGCGTTGACCACCTGGCCCCCGATGTCGATGCTGCCCGAGGTCGCCTCCTCCAGCCCCGCGATCACCCGCAGCAGGGTGGACTTGCCACAGCCCGAGGGGCCGACAAAGACGACGAACTCGCTGTCATCGACGGTCAGGTCGATATTCTTGAGAACATCGACCGGGCCAAAGGATTTGCACACATTGCTCAGGGTCAGGGCGGTCATGTCAGTCCTCTCTCAAATCCACGGGGGCGCCGGTGCGGATGCTGTGATCGGCGGCCAGGCAGATGCGCAGCGATTGCACCGCATCGCTCATATGTCGGGTCAGGTCGATATCCTCGGCGATGGCGCGCAGCATATAGGCCTGTTCGGTATCGCACAGCTCTTGGTGGCCGGGTTCGCCCACCAGCTCGATCAGGGTGTCGTTGCCGGGGCGGTGCACCAGCAACCCGCCCACGCGGGTATGGCCGTCGACATCGTCCGAGGCGCCCTTGTTGCCGTCGGTGATCGACACTGCGCCATTGGGGCTGATGATATCCTTCACGAAAAAGGCGGTTTCCGACATCATCGGGCCCCAGCCCGCCTCGTACCAGCCGACCGAGCCATCGGCGAACACCACCTGGAACTGGCCGTAGTTGTACATGTCGGGCGCGATCTCGTCGCTGAGGCGCAGGCCGATGCCGTTGACCCGCACAGGGGCTGCATCGGTGATCTGGCACATCACGTCGACGTAATGCACGCCGCAATCGACGATCGGGCTGGTGGTCTGCATCAGCGCCTTGTGGGTCTCCCACGTGGGGCCGTCGGATTGCTGGTTCAGGTTCAGGCGGAACACATACGGCCCGCCCAGCGCGCGCGCCTCGGCGATCAGACGCTGCCAGCTGGGGTGGTGGCGCAGGATATAGCCCACCACCAGTTTGCGCCCGGTCCTGGTCGCGCAGTCCACCACGCGGCGCGCATCGGCCACGGTGGTGGCCAGCGGCTTTTCGACAAAGACATGCGCGCCCGCCTCCATCGCCGCGCAGGCGAAATCGGCGTGACTGTCGGAATAGGTGGCAATCACCGCCAGATCGGGCCGGGTTTCAGCCAGTGCCGCGTGGAAATCGGCAAACACCGGATAGGCCTGCAGATCTGGATGATCGGTCATGCCCGAACGGTTCACGAGGCCCACGATCCGCGCCTGTGGGTGGTGGTGATGGGCCAGCGCGTGGCTGAGGCCCATATTGCCAAGACCGGCGATCAGGACACGGGTCATTTCACCGCTCCGCTGGTGATGCCGCGGATCAATTGCCGCGAGAAGATGACATAAAGGACCATGACCGGCAGGATCGCCATGCTGAGCGCCGACAGAACCGCATTCCAGTCGGTGACGAACTGGCCGATGAAGACCTGGCTACCCAGCGTCAGGGTCTTGGTTTCCTCGGCCGGGGCCAGGATCAGCGGGAACCACAGATCGTTCCAGATCGGGATCATGTTGAACACCGCCACCGTCGCCATGGCAGGGCGTACCAACGGCAGCACCAGGCGAAAGAAGATGGTGTATTCGCTCAGCCCGTCGATCCGGCCCGCGTTCTTGAGATCGTCGCTGACCTGACGCATGAATTCGCTGAGGATGAACACGGCCAGCGGCAGGCCCTGGGCGGTATAGACCAGGATCAGCGCCCAGAGCGTGTTGACCAGCCCGCTGGCCACCATCAGTTCCAGAATGGCAACGGTGCCGATCCGGATCGGGATCATGATCCCAAGCGCCAGATAGAGGCCCATCAGCGTATTGCCCCGGAACCGGTATTCGCTGAGCGCAAAGGCCGCCATCGCCCCGAACAGCAGCACAAAGAACAGCGAGGCCACGGTCACGATCATCGAGTTCTGGAAATAGAGGAAGAAATCCCCCTGTTTCATCACCGTCTGATAGCCGATCATCGAGAAACTGTCGGCATCGGGCAGGGCCAGCGGCTCGCGAAAGATCGCCTTGCGGGTCTTGAAGCTGTTGATCAGGATCACAAAGACCGGGAACAGCGCGATGCAGGTATAGACGATCAGCGCCCCATGCATGGCAAGGGTATTGGCGGGGTTGCGGCGGGCCTTGTTCATCTCGCTCTCCCCTCAGAACTGATAGCGGCGGATCCGCGTCTGGATCGCAAAGAGGTAGACACAGACCCCCAGCAGGATGATCGCGAACATCGCGGTGGCAATCGCCGAGCCCATATGCGGATCGCCCAGTTGCAGCTGGAAGCCGAAGAAGGTGCGATACATGAAGGTGCCCAGGATATCGGTGGCGAAATTCGGCCCCGCCAGCGCGCCCTGTGCCGCATAGATCAGGTCGAAGGCGTTGAAATTGCCCACAAATGTCAGGATCGAGATGATCCCGATCGAGGGCAGGATCAGCGGCAGCTTGATCTTCCAGAAGGCGGCCATGCCGGTCAGCCCTTCGACCTCGGCGGCCTCGAGGATCTCTTCGGGGATCGACAACAGCGCGGCATAGATCAGCATCATCGGGATGCCCACGAACTGCCAGACCGAGATCAGCGCCAGCGTGGTCAGCGCGTATTCCTCCTTGCCCAGCCAGGGAGCGAACAGCGCTTTCAGCCCCACCGCGTCCAGCAGATCGGGGGCGATGCCCCAGATCGGGCTGAGGATCAGTTTCCAGGCAAAACCCACGATGACAAAGCTGAGGATGGTCGGAATGAAGATGGCCGAACGGTAAAAGGCGGCAAAACGCAGGCGCGGATGGCTGAGGATCGCGGCCAGCGCGATGCCGATCGGGTTCTGCACCAGCATATGGACGAAGAAGAACCAGAAATTGTTGCCCAGCGCGTTCCAGAATGCGCCCGACCAGTTCGGATCGCCAAACAGGCGGCGAAAGTTGTCGAGCCCGACAAACACCCGAACCTGATCGGCCTCGCTGTAAAGGGCGAGCCGCAAGGTATTGAAAAGAGGGAAGATCATGATCGCGGTATAGACCAGCACAGCAGGTGCCAGAAAGACCACGACATGCCATTTGATGCGACCTGCGCCCATGGTGTGCCTCGTCCGGCCAGGGCCGGCTCCGACAGGCGGAGCCGGCGGATTTCAGGTTACTTCTGCGGGTCGTACCAGCTGGCCAGACCGTCCTGCAGCCGCTTGCCCGCATCCTCGGGGCTTTCGGCGCCCTTGATCACCTGAACCGAGGCGTTCCAGGTCTCGTTCTCCAGGTTCGGCGTGCCGCGCGACAGGATCTGATAGGTCGAACGGATGGTCGAGCCGCATTCGCCGCGCCAGCTGACGAATTCCTGTGCCAGCGGGTCCTGCATGGGGACATCGAAACTCGACAGCGAGAAGAAGCCGGGCAGGGCGTTGGCATAGATATTGGCGAACTCTTCCGAGCCGACCCAGTTGAGGAAGGTCCGCGCGGCCTCGGCATTGGGCGAGGCGGCGTTCAGGCCGATGGCGATATCGGTATGGTCCGAGATATAGCATTTGTCGCCCGCGTTCTGCACTGGCGGCTTGAAGGCGCCCATCTCGAAATCGGCCTGCGCGTTGAAACCGGTGATCTCCCAGCTGCCGGCGGGATAGATTGCGGCCCGGCCCAGGGTGAACAGGTTCTGGCTGTCGGGATAGGTCTGCGCCTCGTACCCGTCGCCCAGATAGCTGCCCCATCTGGCCAGCGCGCGATAGGGCGCGACCCAGGCCTCGTCGGTCAGCTTCTGCGCACCGCTCAACAGCGCCAGGCGGCCTTCCTCGCCCTTCCAGTAGTTCGGGCCGATGTTGTTATACCCCATGGTGGCGGCTTCCCACTGGTCGTTGGTGCCCATCGCCATCGGGATATAGCTGCCGTCCTCCTTGATCTTCTCCAGCACGTCAAAGAACTCGGCTTCGGTCTCGGGCACGCTCAGCCCCAGCTCGGCAAAGGCGTCCTTGTTGTAGATGAAGCCATGGATGACCGAGGCCATCGGCACGCAGAAGGTGGCGGCGCCGTCATCGGTCTGCCAGGCGGATTTCGCCACGTCCGAGAAATTGGCCATGCCGTCCAGATCGCTCAGATCGGCCAGATGGCCGTTCTGATAAAGGCCCAGCGAGGTGTCGAAGGGGCGGCAGGTGATCAGGTCTCCGGCCGATCCCGCGTCAAGCTTGGCGTTCAGCACGGCGTTGTATTCCGCCGGGGCCGAGGGGGTGAATTTGACCTTGATGCCGGGGTTGCTGGCCTCGAAGGCGGGAATGATCTGATCCTGCCACAGGGTCAGGTCGTCGTTGCGCCAGCTTTCGATGGTCAGCGTGGTTTCCGCCCAGGCCGCGCCGCCAAGCGTGGTCGTGGCCAGAAGTATTGCGCTCAATGCTTTGGTTTTCATGTGTTTTCTCTCCCTTGGTCTGTATCTTTTTGCAGGTCTGCCAGTGCCGGGCGCAAATGGCCGCCGGTCTGGTTCAGCAGTTCGGTTGCCCGCGCCAGGCTGCCGGCGCCGGCGGCGATCAGCGCCGCTTCCTTGACCCGGCCATGGGCCATGTCGAGCGCGCGCCGGGCCGAAGCGCCGGGCACGATGCGGGTGACGATCGCCTGCGCGCGCTGGCGCAGCTTTTCGTTGTCGGCGATCAGGTTGACCATCATGCCGTCATGCACATGGCCAAGCCGGATCGCCATCAGCGTCGAGATCATGTTCAGCGCTGCCTTTTGCGCCGTGGCCGCGCCCAGCCGGGTCGAGCCGGCAATCACCTCGGGCGGGGTGGGCAGGTGGATGGCGCAATCGGCCAGCCCAAACAGCGGCACTTCGGCATTGTTGGCAATCGCCACGATCCGCGCGCCGCGCGCATGGGCGGTCCGCGTGAAGGAGGTCGGATAAGGCGTTGTTCCACTGGCAGAAAGCGCGATGACGACGTCCCCCGCGTTGACCTTGAGGGCGGCCTGTTCCCCCTCTTGCGCGTCATCTTCGGTATGGCCGGGCATGGCCGTGTTGGTGGGAACGCCTCCGGCCATGTGGATATGGATGCGCTCGGGCGCGATGCCGAACGTACCGGGCAGTTCCACCCCGTCCGCCAGCGCCATCAGACCCGAAGAGCCGGCGGCCGCATAATGGAGGCTGCCGCCGCTGCGCAGGCCATGCGCCACGATCTCGGCGGCGGCCTCGATCTGGGGCAGGCAGGCGTTGAGCGCGTCCAGGGCGGCCTGTTGGCCGTGCAGCAACAGAGCGAGAATCTCGGGGCCGGGGCGGGCATCCAGGCCCCGTGCCTCGTCTCTTACTCTCTCAGTTTGCGGCAGCATCTGATTCCCCTTTGGTTGAGATATCTAATACCTATTTAATACCTTTTGTCTACCACCTTCCGTAATTCTGGTTCTAACGGGTTGGATGTGGGCAGATTTTGATGATTTTCCTGCACAAAGGTCTTTATTGGTTTGCAAAGGTATTATAAAGGTATTGGCATGCGTGAGTCTCGTGTTCCATATCTGATTGCGGTCGATGGAGGGGGAACCTCCTGCCGGTTCGCCTTGCAGGCGGGCACCACCCGGCATGAGCTGCGCCTGGGCAGTGCCAATGTCTTTTCCAATCGCGCCGGGGCCTTGAGAACCTTGACCGAGGGGTTGACGCGGCTGGTTGCACAGGCCGGGCTGCCGCCCGATGCGCTGGCCGATATTCCGGTCTTTGCCGGTCTTGCGGGCGTGATCGACGAGGTTGCGGCGAAAGAGGTCGCCGCTGCCCTGCCGCTGCGCCGGGTCGAGGTGGCCGATGACCGTCTGCCCGCCGTGGTGGGGGCGCTTGGGGCGCGGACCGGGTGCCTGATCGGGGTCGGTACCGGCTCTTTCCTGGGGCGTCAGGATGCGCAGGGTATTCGCCTGATCGGCGGCCATGGCTGGTCGCTGGGCGATGAGGCCTCGGGTTGCTGGCTGGGCATGGCGCTGTTGCGTCGCTGTCTCTGGGCACAGGACGGGCTGGAACCGGAGACACCGCTGGTTGCGACCGTAGGTGGCAGGATCGGTGTGGGCTCCAGCGCCATTGTCCGCTTTTCGGCGCAGGCGAGCCCGTCGGATTACGCCGCGCTGGCGCCACTGGTGTTTCAGGCCGCGGATGCGGGCGACCCGTTGGGCCGGGCGCTGATGCAGGCGGGGGCGGATTATCTGGCGCGTGGGTTGCGGGCGCTCGGCTGGCAGCCGGGCGAGGCGATCTGTGCCCTGGGCGGCGTGGCCGGGCGCTATGCGTCGTTTTTGCCGGCAGAAATGACCGATGCCCTTGCAAAGCCTGAGGGATCGGCATTGGAGGGCGGGCTGGTTCTGGCCCGGCGCCTGGCCGAACGCAACGCAAGGGGAGTGGTATGAGCAGCGACGCCATCGAGACCATCGAGACCTATCTGCGCCCCGGCGCCTGGGTCGAGGACGCGGCGGGCCCGCTTTACGTGCGGCTGCGCAAGCGGATCGAACAGGGTATCGACAGCGGCCTGTTGGCCAAAAGCGCGCCTTTGCCCGCCGAGCGCGAAATCGCCAGCCTGACCGGCCTGTCGCGTGTCACCGTGCGCCGGGCAATGCAGGAACTGGTCGATCGCGGCATCATCGTTCAGCGCCAGGGATCGGGCAGTTTCGTCGCCGATGCCGCCCCCCGGGTCGAACAGTCGCTGTCGCATCTGACCTCGTTCACCGAGGATATGGAGCGGCGCGGCCTCAATGTCACCAGCGAATGGCTGACGCGCGGCGTGTTCATCCCCTCGCCTGAAGAGGTGATGGCGCTGGCGCTCAGCTCGGGCGAGCAGGTGGCGCGGGTCGCGCGCCTGCGCCGCGCCGAGGGGCGACCCATGGCGATCGAACGCGCCTCGCTGCCCACCGATATCCTGCCTGACCCGGAACTGGTGTCCTCGTCGCTTTATGCAGTGCTAGAACGCGACGGCAACCGCCCGGTGCGCGCGCTGCAGCGGATCTCGGCGGTCAATCTGGGTGCCGAGGATGCGGCCTTGCTAGGGGTCGAACCGGGCACCGCCGGGCTGCGCATCATCCGCACCTCGTACCTGCCGAACCGGCGGGTCATCGAATACACCCGCTCTCTTTACCGCGCGGACGCCTACGATTTCGTGGCCGAACTGCGCCTTGGCAACAGCTAGGACTGATCATGACCCAGCATATCACGCGCATGCGGCGCGAGATCGACGAAATCCCCGAGGCGGTGCAGCGCCTGCTGGATCACGGGGCGCAGGATGTGGCCCGAGTGGCCGCCGTGCTGCGTCTGCGCGACCCATCGTTCGTCGCCACGGTGGCGCGTGGATCGTCCGATCATGTCTGCACCTATCTGTCCTATGCCGCAGAGCTGTTGCTGGGCCTGCCGGTCGCCTCGCTCGGGCCTTCGGTGGCCTCGGTCTATGATGCGCGGCTCAGGCTTGACCGGGCGCTGTGTCTGGCGGTGTCGCAATCGGGAAAGAGCCCCGATATCGTCGCCATGACCCGCAATGCCGGGCGCGATGGGGCGCTGTGCGTGGCGCTGACCAACGATGCCGCCTCGCCCCTGGCCGGGGTCAGCGCCCATACGATCGACATCCATGCCGGGCCTGAGCTGAGCGTGGCGGCAACCAAGACCTTTGTCACCTCGGCGGTCGCCGGGCTGATGCTGCTGGCCGACTGGGCCGAGGATGACGGGCTGCGCGCCGCGCTTGGCAACCTGCCCGAGACGCTGGCGGCGGCCAGCCGGATCGATTGGCCCGAAATGCGTGTCGCCATCGGGGCGCGGCCTTCGCTCTTTACGCTGGGACGGGGCACCTCGCTGGCGGTGTCCAACGAGGCGGCGCTGAAGTTCAAGGAGACCTGTCAGCTGCATGCCGAGAGCTATTCCTCGGCCGAGGTGCTGCATGGGCCGGTCTCGATTGTCGAAGAGGGCTTTCCGGTGCTGGGCTTTGCCGCGGGGGATGCCGCCGAGGCGCCGCTGGCCGAGATTGCCGATCAGATCGCGGCCAAGGGCGCCACTGTTTTTGCCACCACGGGGCGCGTGACCCGCGCCCGCGTGCTGGAGCATGTGCGCAGCGGTCATGCGCTGACCGATCCGCTGAGCCTGATCGTGTCCTTCTATTCCATGGTCGAGGCCTTTGCCTCGGAACGCGGTATCGACCCGGACGCGCCGCGCCATCTCAACAAGGTGACGGAGACGGTATGACGCTTGCCCTGTCCGGTGCCCGCATCCTGACGCCTGAAGGCGCGGTCGAGGGGCATGCGCTGCTGATCGAGGCTGGTCGTATTCAGGGGATCGCGCCCCTGGGCGAGATCCCGGCCAAGGCCCGGCATCTGCGGTTGCAGGGGGGCTGGCTGGCACCCGGTTTTGTCGATCTGCAGGTGAATGGCGGCGGCGGGGTGATGCTGAACAACGCGCCCAGACTCGACAGCCTGCGCAAGATGTCGGAGGCCCATGCAAGGATCGGAGCGACCACCATCCTGCCAACGCTGATCACCGATGCGCCCGAGGTGGTGGCTGCGGCGATTTCGGCGGTCGAGGCAGCGATTTCCTCTGGCGTGCCGGGCATTGCGGGCCTGCATCTGGAGGGGCCGCATCTGGCGCCCTCTCGCAAGGGCGCCCATGATCCGGCGCTGATCCGCCCAATGGATGACGAGGATCTGGCCACACTGCTGGAAGCGGCGCGCCGCCTGCCGCTGCTCAAGGTCACGCTGGCCACTGAAAGTGCTACGCCCGAGCAGATCCGGGCGCTGAGTGGGGCCGGGGTGCTGGTCTCGCTGGGGCACACGGATGCCAGTTTCGCGGATTGCCGTGCTGCCGCCGAGGCCGGGGCGGCCTGTGTCACCCATCTGTTCAACGCGCAAAGCCAGATGGGTAATCGCGAGCCGGGCGTGGTCGGGGCGGCGCTGGCGCTGGGGACCTTGTCGGCGGGGATCATCGCCGATGGCATCCATGTGCACCCCGTCTCGCTGCGCAATGCGATCCGTGCCAAGACCGGGCCGGGTCGGGTGTTTCTGGTCAGCGATTCGATGGCGACCGCCGGATCCGATATCGCCGCCTTTACGCTCAACGGGCGCGAAATCCGGCGCAGCGGCGACCGGCTGACATTGGCTGACGGCACGCTGGCGGGGGCACATCTGGAACTGGCGCAGGCGCTGTGCAATGTGGTGGAGATGGCCGGGCTGGATGTGGGCGAGGCGGTGAGCATGGCCACGCGCTATCCCGCCGATCTGATCGGGCGGTCCGATCTGGGCCGGATCGCCATCGGTGCGCGGGCCGATCTGGTGCATCTGGACGAGGACCTGTGTCTGCGCCGGGTGTGGCGGGACGGTCTGGACCTCGAGTGAAGCTTTCCGACGAACGGGGCGCTCCCGCCCGTCGTTGATGTTTTCTTGCGAAAACACCGCCTCCCGTTGGGCCGGGCGCCGCGCGATGCGCGGCGCGGGGGCGCTGCCCCCGGGTAACAAAATTCGTCGAATTTTGTTACCGCCCCCGGAGTATCCTGGGCGACATGAAGCGCTTCAGGCCGGGTGCAGCGAGACGGGCAGGCCGTTGAAGGCGGCATTGCCGCTGAGCGGGTCGGTGCGGCTGTCATCGGTCAGGTCGTTGATCGACACCGTCTCGGTTCGGGTTGCGGCGGTGAGCCGGCCCTGTTTCTGACCCCAGCCCTGCGGCATCGACAGGACGCCCGGCGCCATCGCATCGGTGATCTCGACCGGAAGCGTTACCGTGCCGGCGGCGCTGGTGACCCGAGCCGGATCGCCCTCGCCAAGACCGAGGCGGGCGGCGTCGGCCGGGTTCACCTCGAGCGTGCAGCGGTTGCGGCCCTTGACCAGACGCGGGCTGTTCTGGGTCCAGCTGTTATGGCTGCGCGCCTGGCGCCGGCCGATCAGGGTAAAGGGTCGCGCGGGATCATGCCTGTCGCCGCTGGCCAGAAGGCGCGGCAGGTCGTCCAGAAACGCCTGCGGCGCCAGATCGAGCCGCCCATCAGGCGTTTCCAGCCGCTCCGCCAGGTTGGGCACAAGGGCCCCGAGATCAAGCGGACGGCCCGTCTGTTGCAGCCCCGCGAGCGAGACGCTCTCGCCATGGAACCCCTGCGCCAGCAGCACCGCCAGCACCTGATCAGGCGTTGGGCCGATCTGGTTGGCGCCGGTCAGTTTTGCGGTCAACCGGGCGATTACCTCCCATTCGGGCGGGTTGTCTTGCGGCGGTGCAAAGATCGGGGGCGCATACCCCACCGTGTTGCGCACCGCGAATGTGTGGAACACCATGTCATAGACCGTCTCTTCGAGCGCCACGGTGCCGGGCAGGATCAGGTCGGCGTGCCGGGTGGTGTCGTTCACATGAATGTCGAGCGACATCATGAAATCGAGCCCCTGAAGCGCGCGTTCAATGCGCCGCCCATTCGGCGCGGTCAGCACCGGATTGCCCGCCACGGTGACCAGCGCGCGGATCTGGCCGGGGCCTGGCGTCTCGATTTCTTCGGCAAGCACCGAGACCGGAAATTCACCATTATAAAGCGGCTGGTTCGACACCCGCGAGCGCCGCTCGGGATAGCTGCGTGCCTTGCCCCTGCGCGAGGTCATGCCGACATAGTCCACCGCTGGGGTGGTGAACATGGCGCCGCCCTCGCGGTCGAAATTGCCGGTCACGATGTTGAGCGCGTTGGTGGCCCATTGGCAGAGCGTGCCAAAACTTTGCGTCGAGGCACCCATGCGGGCGTAGCAGGCGGCGCGGGGGGCGGCGGCGAAATCGCGGGCCAGCTGGCGGATGCTGTGAGCGCCGATCCCGGTGGCCTGGGCGGCGCGCTCGGGCGTAAAGGGGGCGACAGCGGCGTTCAGCCGGTCCAGCCCGTCGATCAGTGGTTCCAAGTGGCGCAGACGGGCAGGGCCGTCCGACAGGATGACATACAGCATCGCCATCAGCAGCCAGGCGTCGCTCTCGGGGCGGATGAAGTGATGCTCGCCCGCGCGTTCGGCGGTCTCGGTCCGGCGCGGATCGATCACCACCACCCGGCCGCCGCGCGCCTTGATCGCGTCGATGCGGCGGCCATAGCCCGGCGCCGTCATCATCGAGCCGTTCGAAACCACCGGATTGCCACCGATGATCAGCAGGAAATCGGTGCGGTCGATATCGGGGATCGGCATCAGCATCGGGTGGCCCAGCATGTGGATCGAGGCCACGTGATGGGGGATCTGATCGGCCGTGGCCGAGCTGTAACGATTGCTGGTGCCGATGGCCTTGACCAATGCCGGCAGGTTCAGAAGGTTGGCGAATTTATGCGCGTTGGGATTGCCCAGATAGACCCCCACCGCGTCGCGGTCATGGGCGGCCTGCACGGCGCGGATGCGCTCGGCGGCATGGTCAAACGCCGCCTCCCAGCTGATTTCCTCGAAATCGGTGCCGCGTTTCAGCAAGGGTCTGGTCACCCGGTCGGGGTCGGTGCGGAAATCCTGCAAGGCGACCGCCTTGGGGCAGATATGGCCGCGCGACAGCGGATCGTCGGGATCGGGGCGGATCGACAGCACGTCCTGGCCGTCATGGGTGATGATCAGGCCGCACATGGCCTCGCATATGTTGCAGCTGCGGTGCTGGATATGGGGCTGGGCGCTGGGGGCTGACATGGGCATCACCGATCTGGGGGCTGGACGGAAAACGGGCGCCCGAAACCTTCGGACGCCCGCGATTTTCAGGTCTTATTCCTCGTGGACCTTGGCCCAGCCGCCATTCTCGACCTTGAGAACATAGACCGAGTCCGCGCCCTGGTGATCGTCGGGACCATAGTTGATGTGGTTGCCGACCAGATCATCCTGATAATCGAGCGATTCCATCGCGGCGATGAAGCTTTCATGGGTCAGGTCGCGACCTGCGGCCTCGAGCGCCATGACCATCTGCTGGGCAGCTGCATAGCCGAGCATGGCAAAGCCCTGCGGGTCTTCACCGGTTGCGGCCTTGTACTCCTCGATGAAGGCCTTGGGGGCGGGTTCGTCAGCGCGCGCCCACAGGTCCTGCCAGCTGGCTGCCGCATAGAACCCTTCGGTCACGCCACCGGGAACCTGAGCCACCACGGTCAGGAAGCTGGCCGAGGTGCCCATGAATTGCATGTCGGTCAGGCCCATCTTCTTGGCGGTGCCGACGATGGTGATCGCCTGGCGCACACCCAGCGCGATGGTCACGATCTCGCAGCCCGATTCCTTGAGCTTGCTCAGCGAGCCCACGAAATCGGTCTCGTCCGGCTTGTGGGTGGTTTCGGCGACAAACGCGGCGCCTGCTTCTTCGGCGCCGGCCTTGGTGCCTTCGAGGATCTCCTTGCCGAAATCGGTGGGCAGATACATCGAGCAGACATTCTTGGCACCATATTCGGCCACCAGGTATTTCACACCGACGACGCTCTGGTCAAAATAGCTCGAGAACGAGGTGAACTTGTTCTGCATCGGATCCTGGATCATCTGACGCGCCGCCGACAACGGGGCGATGTTCGGTATGCCCAACGGATCGATCAGCTTGAACCCGGCCAGGTTCATCGGCGTGCCCAGGTTCTGCATCATCGCGAATACCTTGTCGCGGTTCAGCAGCTTGTTGAAGCCCTGCATCGCGCGCGGCATCTGATAGCCGTGATCCTCGACCACATAGCGGATCTTACGCCCATGCACGCCACCTGCTGCGTTGACCTTGTCGAAATAGACATTGGCGCCCTTGGTGGCGGGCACACCGACCGCGGCGAAGATGCCGCTGAGGTCGTTGACCGCGCCGATGACAACCTCGTCATCGGTCACACCCTGGGTTTCGGCGCTGGCCAGACCTGCTGCCGCGGTCAGCGCAGTGGCCGCCAGCAGACCCTTGATCATGTTCTTCATGTTATTCCTCCCTTTGGATGGCCCTGTTGTTATTTGTACATATCTTCGATGAGATGTGCGTGTTTCTTTTCGACGAAACTGCGTTTCAGTTTCATCGTCGCGGTCAACTCGTCGTCTTCGGCGGTCAGCAACACGTCGATCAGGCGGAAATCCTTGATCTGCTCGACCCGCGCGAATTCCTTGTTCACCTGGGCCACCTCGGCCGCGATCAGCTCGCGCACCTCCTTGGCGGCACAGAGCGAGGCGAAGTTCGAAAACGGCACCTTGCGGTCCTGCGCGAATTTCTCGACGTTTTCCTGATCGATCATGATCAGGCAGGTCAGGAACTTGCGCTTGTCGCCGACGATCACCGCGTCCGAGATGTAATGGCTGAACTTCAGACGGCTTTCGATCTCGGCCGGGGTGATGTTCTTGCCCCCGGCGGTGATGATGATGTCCTTGAGCCGCCCGGTGATGGTGACATAGCCATCATCGTCCATCCGCCCGATATCGCCGGTACGCAGCCAGCCGTCGTCGGTAAAGCTTTCGGCGGTCTTTTCGTTGTTGCGCCAGTAGCCCTTGAAGATGTTGAGCCCCCTGACCTGGATCTCGCCGCCCTCGGCGATGCGCACATCGATGCCGGGAACCACCCTGCCGATGGTGCCGATCCGGTTTTCCTCGGGCGTGTTGATAGTGGCGATCCCGGCGGTTTCGGTCATGCCGTAGCCTTCGACCAGCGGCACGCCGATGGCCCAGTACCATTTCAGCAGCTCGGGCGAGATCGGCGCCGCCCCGGTGCCGCCCCGGCGCATCTTGTCCATGCCCAGCATCCGGCGCAGATTGCGCAGAACCAGCCGGTCCCACAGCCAGAAATTGGCGGCCACACCGGCGGGAACCGGTTTGTTTTCAACCAGGTATTGCGCGCGCTTCATGCCCGCGCGCAGCGCCATGCCAAAGGCCGCGCGCCCGCTGGGCGTGGCCTCTTGCGCCAGGATCAACACTTGGGAATAGATCTTCTCCCACACCCGCGGCACCGCGGTAAAGGTGGCGGGCGAGACCTCTTGCAGGTTGGCGAACACCGTTTCCGGGCTTTCGGCGAAATTCACCGTGCATTTGGAGGCGAGCGGGAAATAGATCGACACGTCGCGTTCCAGGATATGGCAGAGCGGCAGAAAGCAGAGCTGCTCGTCGGTCTCCTCGGTCGGCAGGCGATGGGCGCCCGCCTCGATCCCGGCCATGATGTTCTCATGGGTCAGCATCGCGCCCTTGGGCATGCCGGTGGTGCCCGAGGTATAGATCAGCAGCGCCACATCCTCGGGCCGGATCTGGGCGATCTCGGCCTCGAACGCGCCCGGCTCTTCCTTTTCCGCCTCGCGACCGATCTCATAAAGCCTGTCGATCATCATGCAGCGGGGATGGTTCAGGTCATGCAACCCCTCGTCTTCAAGGATGATGACGTTGAGCAGGCCGGGAACCTCGCCCTCGATCTGCAGGTACTTGTCCAGCTGTTCCTCGTTCTCGGCGATCAGGAAGCGGCTGTCGCTGTCGTTGATCAGGTATTTCAGCTGGTTGGCCGAGTCGGTTGTATAGACCCCCGAGGCAATGCCGCCGACCGCCTGGATGCCCATGTCGAACCAGGCCCATTCCTTGCGGTCCTCGCTGAGGATCGAGACGACCTCGCCGCGTTTCAGCCCCAGCTTGCGCAGGGCCAGGCCGATCCATTTGGCATGCTGCCAGTAGTCGGCCCAGGAATAGGCTTTCCAGATGCCCAGGTCCTTTTCGCGATGCGCGGTGCGGGTGCCCAGCTCGGCGCAGCGTTTCTGGAACAGGGCCGAGATCGTGGTGGTGCCGTCCACCAGAACCGGGCGCTGGCCCGGCGTGGCGTTGAACGTGACCCCGTTGATCACGGTCTGGGCGGGCAGGGTGCGTGTATCCATCTTGTCCACCTCCTTCGTTAGCGCCAGGTTTTCTTGCGTTTCCAGCGGCGGTTCTCCCGCGCGCCTTCCTCTTGCACACCCAGATAGAAGTTCTGGATGTCCTCGGACGCCATCAGCGACTGGGCCGAGCCATCCATGACGATGCGCCCGACCTCCATCACGTAACCATGATCGGCCAGCGCCAGCGCCGCGCTGGCATTCTGTTCGACCAGCATCATGGTCATGTTCTGCTCTTCGTTGAGCCGTTTGAGGATGGCAAAGATCTCTTGCACCAGCAGGGGCGACAGGCCGAGGCTGGGTTCGTCCAGCAGCATGATGCGCGGATTGGCCATCAGTCCACGACCGATTGCCAGCATCTGCTGCTGCCCGCCCGAGAGCGTGCCCGCCTCCTGGTTGCGGCGCTCTTTCAGGATCGGGAAATAGGTGAACACCAGATCCCGGTCACGCTCGATCTGCGCCTTGTCGGTGGCGGTATAGGCGCCCAGGCTCAGGTTCTCGTCCACCGTCAGCAGCGGGAACACCTCGCGCCCCTCGGGCACATGCACGATGCCTTTCTGGACCACCTTGTGCGGCTCCGATCCCTGGATCTCCTCGCCGTCGAAGGTGATGGTGCCCTTTTCGGGATCCATCACGCCCGAGATGGTCTTCATCAGCGTGGTCTTGCCGGCGCCATTGGCGCCCAGGATCGAGACGATCTGGCCCGGGCGCACCTCGAGCGAGACCCCCCGGATGGCCATGATCGGGCCGTAAAAGCTTTCGATATTGCGGATTTTCAGAATGGGCTCGGTCATGCGGCCTTCCCCAGATAGGCTTCGATCACGGCGGGGTCGGATTGCACCTGCGCCGGTGTGCCCAGCGCCAGTTTCGCCCCGTCGGCCATGGCCAGCACCCGGTCGCTCACGCCCGAGACCAGCCCCATGTCATGTTCCACCATCAGCACGGTAATCCCCATCTGGCGGCGGATATCGTCGATCCACCAGCGCATGTCGTTGGTTTCCTCGACCGAGAGGCCCGAGGCCGGTTCGTCCAGCAACAACAGCTTGGGGTCGGTGGCCAGCGCGCGGGCCACCTCGACCACCTTGCGCACGCCATAGGGCAGGCCGGCGATGTACTTGTCGCGATAGGCCTGGAGATCGAGGAAGTCGATGATCTCCTCGACCTTCTCGCGGTTCTCCATCTCTTGCCGCCGCGCCGAGGGGGTAAAGAAGATCTCCGAGAACAGGTTGGTGCGGCGATGCCGGTGGCGCCCCACCAGCAGGTTCTGCAACACGGTGGCATGCTCGAACAGTTCGATGTTCTGAAAGGTGCGCGCCACCCCATAGGCGGCCACACCCGAGGGCTTGACCTCCAAGAGGTTGTGCCCGTCGAACCGGATCTGGCCCGCATAAGGGTCGTAAAAGCGCGAGATCAGGTTGAACACCGTCGACTTGCCCGCCCCGTTGGGGCCGACGATGGCAAAGACCTCGCCCTCTTCGACGGAGAAGGACAGGTTGTCCACCGCCGTCAGCCCGCCGAATTTCAGGGTGACGTTTTCCAGCTCCAGCAGGCTCATCTCAGGCGCTCCGTCTTCAGATAGGATTTCTGCCGCTTGAACATGTCCTTGCGGTAGAAGGGGAACAGCTCGAAGAAGGTGCGGATCTTCAGCCATCGGCCATAGATGCCCATCGGCTCGAGCAGAATGAAGGCGATCAGGATCATGCCGAAGATCCCGAATTCCAGCCCCGGAATGGCCACGGTGCTGCCCCCGAATACGGCGCCCACGTATTCCTTGGCGATCGACAGGAACTGCGGCAGGAACCCGATCACGATGGCGCCGAAGAAGGCGCCGTGGATCGAGCCAAGCCCGCCGATCACGATCATCATCAACAGCTCGATCGAGATCACCACGCTGAAGGTCTCGTTGTTGAAGGCGCCGGCGAACAGGCCCATGAAGGCGCCCGCCCAGCCGGTGACCATGCACGACAGGCCGAACGAGATGGTCTTGGCGCGCGCGATATCGACACCCATCGCCTGGGCCGACACCTCGCTGTCGCGCACCGCGATGAAGCTGCGCCCAAGCGGCGAGCGCAGCAGGTTGATATAGCCCAGCGCCACGATCACCGTCACCGCCAGCACCAGCCAATAGAACAGCATCGGCGTGCCCCAGCGGTCGATGGTCAAGCCGAACAGGTCGATCCCGGCCACGTATTTGCCGCTGACGCCGCCGGTCCAGGGTTCGCTGAGCACGATGATGTCATCGACCAGGATCGACAGGGCCAGGGTGAAGATGGCCAGATAGATGCCATGCAGGCGCAGGGCGGGGATCGCCACCGTTGCGCCGATCAGCCCGGTGATCACACCGGCCAGCGGAAAGGCGATGATAAAGGGCACCCCTGCTTCCAGCAGGATGACATTGGCATAACAGCCAAAGGCCAGAAAGGCCGCGTGACCCAGGCTGGCCTGACCGGTATGGCCGGTCAGCACCATCAGGCCCATGCCCGCGATGGCCCAGATCAGTACATTGGTCAGCTCGCCCAGATAGAACGCGTCCAGCAGCCAGGGCGCGGCCACCACGATGGCCAGCAGGATCATGTAGAGGCCCAACTGATAGCCGTCCTTCCAGGGGCGGATATCCTGCATGTAGTCGGTTTTGAAAACGATGCGCATGACCTCAGACCTTCTTCACGCGGACCTGACTGAACAGGCCGTGGGGACGGAAGACCAGCACCGCCACAAGCAGCGCATAAGGCGCGATCTGGCTGTAACCGGCGGCGATATAGCGGCTGGCAAAGGGTTCGATGACCCCCACGATCAGGCCGCCCGCAAGCGCACCGGGCAGGCTGCCGAACCCGCCGATCACGGCGGCGGCAAAGGCCTTGATGCCCAAGAGGCCGGTCGAGGGATCGACCGAGCCCTTGGCGGCAAACAGGATGCCCGCGACCGCGGCCACCGCACCGGCCAGCGCCCAGATGAAGCCCTGCACCCGCTTGACCGGGATGCCCATGTAATAAGCGGCCAGCTGGTTCTGCGAGGCGCCCTGCATCGCCAGCCCCAGCTTGGTGCGGCTGAAGAAAAGGTAGAGCGACCCGGTCAGCGCCAGGGTGACGATGATCACCGCCACATCCTCGAGCCCCAGGACCAGACCGCCGAACGACAGCTCCTTGCCCGCCAGCGGGTTTTGCAGCGTCTGCGGCTCGTGGCCCCAGATAAGACCGGCGGCAAAGCGGATCACGAAACCCAGCGCGATGGTCAGGATCACAACCGCCGTCTGGCTTTCGCCGAACATGCGCCGGATCACCAGCCGGTCGAGCAGATAGCCCAGCCCCGCCATGATTCCGATCGAGATCGGCAACGCCAGCCAGAACGGCAAGCCCATGTATTCGGTATTGGTCAGCCCGATGGTGACAAACGCGCCCAGCATCATGAAATCGCCCTGCGCGAAGTTCACGGACTCGGTCGCCTTGTAGATCAGCACGAAGCCAAGCGCGATCAGGCCATAGACGCAGCCGTTCGCCAGCCCGCTGATCAGCAGCTGTACGTTATCCAAGTTTTCCTCCCTGCACCGGTTTTCCGGCGTCCTTTACGGCGCCCCGGCCCGCGCATCGGGCCGGGGGCTTGGCCCTCACTATGGCGTGATCATCACCTTTCCGTCAGTCTTTTTCAGAGCTTCGGCCAATCCTGACACAACGTCACGAAGTGGAAGGTGGCCGGAAACATCTGTTTTCCAGCGCCCGTCGGCAAAGCGCGCCTGCACCTCGGCCACTACGCGGCCCTGATCGGCGGGCGGCGTGGTCATCATCCATTGGGTGAGCCAGAAGCCCTCGATTCGCTTGCCCATGAAAATCAGCTGCCCCATCTGGGTCAGCACCGGCAATTCGGCGTCGAGCTTGCCATAAGACACCCAGCGCGCGCCGTTGGGCATGGCGGTAAAGATACGCTCGGAGGTCTGGTCAGACACCGCATCCAGGAACACGCGCGGTTTCAGCGCCCGGCTGATGGTGGCGAATTTCTGCCCCATCTCGGGGTCCGAGGTTACCAGAACCTCGGCCGCGCCCAATGCCTTGAGCGGTTCGACCGCCTCGGCCCGGCGCACCAGCGCGATGGGTTTCAGGCCCAGATCGCGCCCCAGCGACACCATCAGCTTGCCCAGCTGGCTGGTGGCGGCGGACACCACGAACGCCTCACCTTCGGAGCGCGCGATATCGACCATGGCCATCGCCGTCAGCGGGTTGACGATCTGCGCCGAGCCATCCTCGTCGCTGATATCGGGGCGCAGTGGAATGCACATCTGCGCCTTGGTCAGCACATATTCGGCCCAGGCGCCGGAACTGGCGGCGACAAAGGCGACGCGCTGGCCCACCAGCCCCTCGGCCCCGGCACCCGCCGCGACCACGTCGCCGCAGCCCTCGAACCCGGCAGGCGCGCCCTTGACGCGCGGCTGGCCGTACTCACCCTTGATGAAATGCAGGTCCGAAGGGTTGACCGAGGCCATGCGCAGCCGGATCAGCGCCTCGCCGGGGCCGGGTTGGGGCACCGCGATCTCGCCCGGTTCCAGCCAGTCGGCGGCGTCCGCGATGGCCGGGCCGGTGGCCTTGCCGGAATACCCGTCGCCGGTCTGCAAGACGGCGAACATGGTGGAGGGGATATCTGTCATTTTCGTCCTCGATTGGGATCAGGAGGGATGGGCCCGCAGGCCCTGCATGGCGAAGCGCACGATCTCTTCGACGATGGCTTCGTATTTCTGTGGCGTGTCGCAGGCGCGCGGGCGGAACCAGGCCACCGGCCCGTTCAGCGCGCTCATGAAGGTCTGCACCGTGATCGCCGGGTCGGGACCGGCGCGCAGGCTGCCCTCGGCCAGGCCCATGGCCAGCAACTCGCGGAACCGCGCCTCATAGGCATCGCGGCGCGCGATATGCTGGGCCAGCGATTCCTTCTGGAACTCGGTCGTGGTGGTATAGCGGCGCATCAGCAGCCCGTCCTTCAGCACCAGCATGAAGGAATGGTGGAGCAGCATCGCCCGCACATGGCCGCGCGCCATCACCTCGATCCGGTCGAGCACCGGCAGATCGGCGTGATAACCGGGGTCGGTGGCCTGAAAGACCAGGTCCATGCCCCGGTCGCGCACCGCGTTGAACAGGTCCATCTTCGACGGGAAATAGTGATAGACCCGTCCCTTGGTCGCGCCCAGATGGCGCGCCACCGTATCGATCGAGGTGGCATCGAATCCCCGGCTCTGGAAACATTCGGCGGCGGCGTCGAGCAATTCCTCGTAACGTTCGCTGCGGCTGGGGCTGTTGGTGATGGTATCGCTCACGGGGCTTAGGCCTTTGGCTGTCTGCGGCGGGAAACATACTCTTGGGTATGCAAGATACATACTCGCGGGTATGGATCAATCCGACACTTGCGTGACGTGGCGGCAGAGGTGCGAATGTGGGGCAGGGCGCAGGCGGGTTGTCCAGAGCGCGCGCCGCGCTATCGTGATCGAGGTGACCGGTTGGCACTCATGGGAGAGAGCGCATGCAAACAGGAACGGGGCCCCGATACCAGCCCCGGCAAGTGAGCGATCTTGGCATCCGTTCGGTCGGACCGGTCCGGTTCAAGATTTGGGGCCTGTGCGCGGCAGGGCGCGACGTGGCGGAGGAGGACCTCGCCTGTGCTCAACACTTTCTGTCCGATGCGGTTCTGCCGGCGGTCGCGGCACAGGGCGACAGCGACGATCTGGGCTTTGTCATCGTGCACCCGGGATCGGCGGGCCTGTCGATTGCCGCGCAATGGTGGGTGCAGGGGTCCGTCCTGTGTCAGCGCCTGTTCCGCAGGGAATACGGTGCCGCGCAGCCGGTCGATACCACCGCACGCCCGGTCGTGGCCTGCGTGTGGGAGCTGTCGATCATCAATGCCGAGCAGGAGGCCTGGCGCCACACGATGATGGTGCCGCAACCGGATCCAGAGGCTTATCTGGCTGCACGCGGCGGGCTGACAGCGGTCTGAGCCGGGAGGATGGAAGAACGTGACGCAAGGATCCCTTGCGTCACGCAGGGTTATGGTCTGGCCGGGTGATCGGCTCAGTTCGCCATCAGCGCGCGCAGGGCCTGGGCCTGAACCGAGATGGTCTCGGGCGCGGCCTTGATCCCGGACAGCACCTTGAGCACACCGGTCTTGAGCGTCTCGTTCAGCGCGCTGGCCTCGACGCCGGCAACCATCTTGTCATAGTCAAAGCCCGACTGGGTCAGCAGGCCGTTGTCCTGCCAGTTCTTGTAGAGCTCGGCGGCGCCGGTTTGCGCGGCGGCCACCTGATCACCAACAGCGGTGGCAGCATCGTTTGCGGCTTCGGTGGTCGCGTCGACCGCGTTGCTTGCCACCTCGGCGGCCTGAGTCGCGGTCTCGCTTGCGGCCTGGGTCGCCTGATCAACCACTTGCGCGGCGGTATCGGTTGCACCCTGGGCAGCTTGGCTTGCGGCTTCACCCACCTGATTGAGGGTTTCGGTCACGGCGCTGGTGGCCTGGTCCACTGCCTCGGCGGCGGCTTCGCTGGCCTGTTCGGCTGCGCTCTGTGCCTGTTCGAGCGCGGTCTGGGCTGCACCCTGGTCCGCTTCGGTCGTCGTCTGCGCGGGCGCTTCGGTGATCGGTTCGGCCGGGGTCACCGCGCTGCTTTGCGGTGCTTCGGTCTGCTGTTCGCCTTGCGTGAAAAAGACATAGGCCCCGGCGGCAATGGCGCCCAGGGCGATGAGAATGAGAATGCGGTTCATAGCGGTCTCCCGTGACTGGTATGGGCTCTAGATGGGATGACGCGATGACGGGCACTAGGGGGAAAATTGTCTGATTTCGGACAGTTCGCGCCGACCGGCGCTTTTACGCGGATCGCCGGGTCCGCCATCGGCGAGCCGCCGCCCCGAAACGAGGGTCTTCGGTTCTGTTTCGGACGGCAGCCCGACGCGCTCCGGCGGGCAAACGGTTGCGGCAAGGGTCTGAGCCGGTATCGGGGATCAGGACGGCAGAGCTCCGCTTGCCCCGAGGGGTGATTCCTGGCCGGCCGCGGCGAATCGCGATGGCCCCGGGGGCGGTTGTCCTGCACCGGTTCGAAGAGGTCACACCCGAGCCACACTGAACGCGCCCCAACTGGCACCCGCTGCGGCCAGCCGCTAGATTGCGGGCATGACGCGTTCGGCGAATCCCTCTCTCTTCCTGCCGCTGCGCGCGGCCTGGCTGGCGCTGATGCGGTTTCAGGCCAAGAGCGGTTTCGTCATGAGCAGCCACGTGGCGATGTCGATGATGATGGCGCTGTTTCCCTTCATCCTGTTCACGGTGGCGCTGGCGGGCAGTCTCAGTCAGGACCTGGTGACCGACGATCTGATCCAGCTGATTTTCGGCACCTGGCCCGAACAGGTGGCCACGCCCATCGTGGCCGAGCTGAAGGCGGTGCTGGCCGGAGCCAATTCGCGGGTGATGACGGTGGGGGGCGTGCTGGCGGTCTATTTCGCCTCAAACGGCGTGGATGCGGTGCGCGAGGCGATGTCGCGCGCCTATCACGACGCGGAAACGCGCCCGTTCTGGAAGACCCGGCTGCTGTGCATCGCGATCGTGGTCGGGGGCGGGGCCATCGTTCTGGCGGTTGCCGCGTTCGAGGTTGTGATGCCGATCTATACCCGGCTGGTGACCGATGCCCTGCCGGGCGCGGCGCCCGACTGGCTGTCGGTCGAGCGGCTGAGCTGGATCTTTGTGGTTGCGATGCCGGCGGGTGCGGTGCTGGCCTGCCATGCGCTGTTGCCCGCTGGCCGGCACCCGCTCAGGCGGATCCTGCCGGGGGTGGTACTGACGCTGGTGCTCTGGGCCGGATGCGGTTGGGGCTTCTCGCTCTATATCGCGAATTTCGCCAGCTATTCGACCACCTATGCCGGGCTGGCCGGCGCGATGGCGGCGCTGATCTTTCTTTACCTGAATGCGGCGATCCTGATCCTGGGGGCCGAGTTCAACGGTGCATTGATGGACCTGTCGGGCGGGCCGGATTGAGGGGCCACTGCCCCGAAGCGGCCCCGATTGCGCCATCGGATCGGCAAATCGGCGTGCCAGGCTGACGGTCTCGGGGCCAGGAGGTCCCGGCTGCCGGAGAGGTCGGATGACAGTTCTTTCCAACGGGGGCAGACATGCCCGCCTGTTCGCGCTTGTGTATCAGCAGGCGCGGGCCGAGGCGGTCGATGCGCGGCTGCATGTGCAGCCGCTGAACGCGGGAGATGCGCTGAGCCTGCTGTCGCGGGCCAGGGCCTCGTTTCGGCCACAGCGGCTGGACGCGGGTGATGCGCGTTTGGCAAGGGCCGGAAAACAGATGTTTTCCGGGCCGTTTTCCGAAACGGAAAACGGCGCCCGCCTAGCCGCGAAAGCCGGTGGCCACCACAAACTTTTCGGAACTGTCCGACCGTGAGGCGGGTGGCTTCACATTGGCGACCTTGGTGAATTTCTGCTTGAGCAGCTTTTGCAGGTCGCCCTCGGCACCGCCGGCCAGCACCTTGGCGACAAATGTGCCGCCCTCTTCGAGCACGTCAAAGGCCAGATAGGCCGCCGCCTCGCACAGCGCGATGATGCGCATGTGATCGGTCTGCTTGTGGCCCGATGACGAGGCCGCCATGTCCGACATCACCACATCGGCCTTGCCGCCCAGCCACTCCTTGATCCGGTCATCGGCGCCGTCGTCAAGGAAATCGAGCTGATGGATCTCGGCCCCCGCGATCGGTTCGACCTCTTGCAGGTCGATCCCCAGCACCCGGCCCACGCGCTTGTCGCTGCGCTCACCCAGCGCGTTGACGCGCTTGACTGCAACCTGGCACCAGCCGCCGGGGGCACAGCCCAGATCGACCACCCGCGCGCCGGGCACCAGAAAGCGATACTTTTCGTCCAGTTCGAGGATCTTGAAAGCCGCGCGCCCACGATAGCCTTCGGCCTGGGCCCGTTTGACATAAGGGTCGTTCAACTGCCGTTGCAGCCAGCGGGTCGAGCTGAGCTTGCGCCCTCGGGCGGTCTTGACCTTGACTTTCAGGTCACGCTGCCCGCGTCCGGATGTGTTCTTTGCCATGTCCTGTGGCCTCTCTTTCGCATTGGGCGATACGGCGATTGGCCGCCGGATTCAAGCCGGACGCTCCTCTGCCCTGCGGGCCTCGTCGCGAAGAGGCCCCGCCCAGGGGCCGAGGAGCGGCTAGAACGGCCCGTCTTCCAGCACCCCGTCAGCGCTCATCTGCGCATAAAGCAGCCCCTCGCGCAGCCCCCGGTCGGCCACCGACAGCCGGTCGGTGGGCCAGCATCTGAGCAGCGCCTGAAGAATGGCCGAGCCCGACATGATCAGCGCATGGCGATCCTCGCCGATGCGCGGATCGCGGCGACGGCCCTGCGGGCCCAGGTCCAGATAGCCCCGGATCACCTTGTCGATCTGCTCGCTGGTCATGCGCAGCCCATCGACCTTGGTGCGGTCATAGCGTTTCAGCCCCAGATGGCTGGCCGCCACCGTGGTCACGGTACCGCTGGTGCCGACGATCTGGAACCGGTCGCGGCCCAGCGGGCTGCTATAGGGGGCGAAATCGGCCAGTTGCTCCTCGAAGAACCAGCTCATCAGCGCAAAGCGCGCGGAATCATCCTCGACATCGTTGAACTGGTCGCGCAGGGTCGCGACCCCCAGCGGAACGCTGATCCAGTCCACCACCTTGGCGGCGGGAAAGGGGCTTTCGGGCGGGTGGAACCCCGCATGCAGTCGCATGATGGCCGAGGGCCGGTCGCGGCGCGGCACCGAGGTCAGGTCGATCCACACCAGCTCGGTCGAGCCGCCGCCGATATCCACCACCAGCAACTGTTCCGAGCGGGTCGAGACCAGCGGCGCACAGGAGATAACTGCCAGCCGGGCCTCTTCCTCGGGCTGGATGATTTCAAGTGTCAGGCCGGTCTCGCGCCGCACGTCGCGGATGAACTCGCGCGCGTTCTTGGCGCGGCGGCAGGCTTCGGTCGCGACCAGCCGCATCCGGTGCACCTTGTTGCGCTTGATCTTCTGCTGGCAGATGCGCAGCGCCTGTATAGTGCGCGCCATCGACGAGCGCGACAAACGCCCCGTGCGTTCCAGCCCGGCCCCGAGCTGGACGGATTTCGAGAAGCTGTCGACCACATGGAAACCGCTGCCCTTGGGCTGGGCGATCAGCATGCGGCAACTGTTTGTACCAAGATCGAGCGCCGCATAAAGGGCGTCCGGATCCGGCCGGTTCGGCGCGGGGCTTTCGACCGCTTTCGGGAACGCGCCCGCACCTTTGGGACGCTTGGGCGCCATGTTTCACGCCCTCCGATTTCGTGTTAGTTTGAACCTAGGATCCGATCCCGCGCGGCGCAAGCGATTTCCCTGGGGTCGGAGGCAGAACCGTCACACAGGTTTAACAAAACCATGCGACTGCAATTCCCGATTGCCGGCCCCCGTGCCGGCAGAGATTCTGCTAGCAAGCCATGGAGCACGCTATGAAAAACGACCGCACCCTGACATTCGACGAATTTGACGAGGCGGTGAACCCGCGCCCTGAGGACTGCGATTTCGACCAGGTGGTCGAAGAGGCGCTGTCGCGTCGTGGCTTCCTGGGCGGGGTGCTGGCAATGGGCGGGTTTGCAGCCCTTGGCGGTGCGGTTCTGCCGCGTGGCGCCGAGGCCGCGAGCAACCGCTTCGCCTTCGAGGCGGTAGCGGCCTCTACCGCTGACGAGATCGTCGTGCCCAAGGGGTTCAAGGCCGATGTTCTGGTGCGCTGGGCCGACCCGCTGTGGTCGGATGGGGTGGCTTTCGATCAGGTCACGCGCGGCACCGCCGCCAGCCAGGCCCGTGCCTTTGGCGACAATACCGACGGGATGGAAGTGTTCCATCACGAGGGCCGCACCCTGCTGGTGGTGAACAACGAATACACCAACCGCGAGATCATCTGGGGCAACCGCGCCGAGGGCAAGGCCGAGACCGATGACGACGTGGAAAAGGGCCTGCTGGCCCATGGCGTCACCGTGGTCGAACTGGCCCATGACGGCGCCCATTGGCAGGTGGTCACCGACAGCCCCTATAACCGCCGCATCACGCCGCGCACCGAGATGGCCCTGACCGGCCCCGCCGCAGGCCACGACCTGATGAAAACCGCCGCCGATCCGACCGGTACGGTGACCTTCGGCACCTGGAACAACTGCGGTTCGGGCACCACGCCCTGGGGCACCTATCTGGCCTGCGAAGAGAATTTCAACGGCTATTTCTCGGCCGCTGACGAGGCGCATGAGGTTTCGGCCGAGCTGAACCGCTATGGCGTCTCCGCCAAGGACTGGGGCTATGGCTGGGCGCGGGTGGACGACCGTTTTGACGTCGCCAAGAACCCCAACGAGCCCAACCGTGCCGGTTACGTGGTCGAGATCGACCCGCGCGATCCGAACTCGACCCCCAAGAAGCGCACCGCGCTGGGCCGGTTCAAGCACGAGAATGCGGAATGCGTCGTCAATCGCGACGGGCGTCTGGTGATCTATATGGGCGATGACGAGCGGGGCGAGTTCCTGTACCGCTATGTCTCGAACGGGGTCTATGCCGCCGGTGTCGATACCGACGAGCTGATGGAAAACGGCACGCTTTATGCGGCCAAGTTCGACGCATCGGGCAAGGGCATCTGGCTGGCGCTGACGCCCGAGGCCACCGGCATGAGCCAGGCCGAGATCTGTATCCATACCCGGATCGCGGCCTCGAAACTGGGCGCCACCACCATGGACCGCCCCGAATGGGTCACCGCCAACCCGAACGCGGACGAGGTCTATTGCGCGCTGACCAACAACAAAAACCGCGGCGTCAAGCCGAACCGGGGCGGCGACGACACCCCGGCGGAGGGGCCCAATCCGCGCGAAAAGAACAACTATGGCCAGATCGTGCGCTGGCGTCCCGAAGGCGGCGACCATAGTGCCGAAGGCTTCGACTGGGATCTGTTCGTGCTGGCGGGTAACCCGACGGTGCATTCCGATGCCAATGCGGGGTCTGAAAACGTCAATGCGGGCAACATGTTCAACTCGCCCGACGGGCTGGCATTCGACAGCAACGGGCTGCTCTGGATCCAGACCGACGGCAAATACTCCAACGAGGGTGATTTCGCCGGTCAGGGCAACAACCAGATGCTGGCGGGCGACCCGGTGACGGGCGAGATCCGCCGCTTTCTGGTCGGCCCGCGCGAGGCCGAGATCACCGGCCTGTGCTGGTCGGGTGACCGCCGCACCATGTTCGTGGGCGTGCAGCACCCGGGCGAGGAGGGCGACAGCCACTGGCCCGATGGCGGCGACAGCGTACCGCGCTCGGCCATCATCGCGGTCACGCGCGAGGATGGCGGCGTGATCGGCTGACACGCGCCCCGCACCGCAAAAAAGAACCCCGGGTGCCGCATGGCCCCGGGGTTTTTCGTGACATGATCATGGCTCATCATCTTGCTGAAGAATTCGGGCGGGCGCGGGCGCACGATCCGGGTTAAGCCCTGTTGCGCGGAAGGTCCGAAAACGACAAAGGTCGCTGCACATCGCGTACGTGTCGAAATCGGACCGACCCCGCCCCATATTGCCCGCTAGAACCGGCTCACCGGATCAGGAGGAATCGACTGCATGCCCGAGGTTACCATCGTCTACTGGCGGGACATCCCGGCTCAGGTCATTGTCGGCAAAGGCCGCCGCGGCGCCAAGCGCCAGCTGGAAGAACGGTTCGAGCAGGCCATCGACCGCGCCGCCATGAAGGTGGGCGCGCAGGACACCGATGCCTATCTGGCCGAGTGGCGCAAGGCCGAGCCTTACGAGGTCGCCGGCGACCCGGCGGATATCGTCGAGGCCGAGGCCCAGCGTCTGGAACGTGAATACGATCGCGACCGGATCAAGGCCCTGATCGCTAACGACGGTTGGGCATGAGCCCGCAGAGAATATGGGAGGCCGTGATGGCTTTGCTGAACTTCAAGAAACGCGAGACGGTCGAAAACGGCCCCGTGAACCCCACCGTCGAGGCCTTTCTCAAGGATTACTCGATCGAGGTGATGCCGCGCACCGCTGAAAAGGTCGAGGATTTCCGCGCCCTGCTGCCCGAAGGCACCCGGGTGTACATTGCCCATATCGAGGGCACCCCGATCGAGGACATGGTGGCAACCGCCAAGCGGCTGGCCGCCGAGGGTTATCCGGTGATGCCGCATTTCCCGGCGCGCATCATCAAGGATGCCAAGACGCTGGAAAACTGGATCGCCATGTACCAGGGCGAGGCCGGTGTAGACCAGGCGCTGCTGCTGGCCGGTGGCGTTGCGGCGCCCCATGGCGATTTCCACTGCTCGATGCAGCTGATGGAAACCGGCCTCTTTGACAAGGCCGGGTTCAAGCGCCTGCACGTCGCGGGCCACCCCGAGGGCAACAAGGATATCGACCCCAAGGGCGGCGATGCCAATGTGATGGACGCGCTGCGCTGGAAGCAGAAGTTCAGCGAGACCACCGACGCCCAGATGGCGCTGGCCACCCAGTTCTGCTTCGAGGCCAAGCCGATCATCGCCTGGGCCGACGGGCTCAAGGCCGCTGGTATCGACCTGCCGATCCATATCGGCATCGCCGGTCCCGCCAAGCTGCAGACCCTGATCAAATTCGCCATCGCCTGCGGCGTCGGCCCCTCGCTGAAGGTCCTGCAGAAACGCGCGATGGACGTGTCCAAGCTGCTGTTGCCCTATGAGCCCAATGATGTTGTAACCGAACTGGCCGCCCACAAGGCCGCCAACCCCGATTTCAACATCACCAATGTCCATTTCTTCCCGCTGGGCGGCATCAAGACCAATGCCACCTGGGCCATCAATAACGGCGGTGCCAGCACCCGCCCCGTAAACCCGACCTGAAAGGCCAGACATGACCCGCACCATCGTTGAAAGCAAAACAAAAACCGCGATCATCGGCTTTGACCAGCCGTTCTGCGTGATCGGCGAGCGGATCAACCCCACGGGCCGCAAGAAACTGGCCGCCGAGCTGGAAGCGGGCGATTTCTCGACCGTGGAAAAGGACGCCATCGCCCAGGTTGCCGCCGGTGCCACCGTCCTCGATATCAATGCGGGTGTTGTCTATAACTCCAACCCCAACCCCAACGAGACCGAACCGCCGCTGATGCGCAAGATCGTCGAGCTGGTGCAGGGGCTGGTCGACGTGCCGCTGTGCATCGACAGCTCGGTGCCCGGCGCGCTCGAGGCCGGGCTGGCGGCGGCCGAGGGCCGTCCGCTGCTGAACTCGGTCACCGGTGAAGAGGAACGGCTGGAGCAGATCCTGCCGCTGGTCAAGAAATACAACGTGCCGGTGGTGGCGATCTCGAACGACGATACCGGCATCTCCGAAGACCCGGACGTGCGCTTTGCCGTCGCCAAGAAGATCGTGGAACGCGCCGCCGATTTCGGCATCCCGGCCCATGACATCGTGGTCGACCCGCTGGTGATGCCGATCGGGGCCATGGCCACCGCCGGTCAGCAGGTGTTTGCCCTGGTGCGCCGCCTGCGCGAGGAGCTGGGCGTGAACACCACCTGTGGCGCCTCCAACATCTCGTTCGGCCTGCCCAACCGGCACGGCATCAACAACGCCTTCCTGCCTATGGCGATGGGCGCGGGCATGACCAGCGCGATCATGAACCCGGTGGCGCTGCCGGTGACGCAAAAGGCCATCGCCGAAAAGCGCGCCGCCGTGACCGCCGCCGGCATCATCCTGCCCGAGGGCATGGATGACGAGACCTTTGTGCAGATGTTCGGCCTGGGGTCGACCCTGTCGCGCGCGGGCAAGGAGATGGAGGCCATCCGCGCCGCCAACCTCTTGACCAACAACGACGCCCATGGCGCCGAGTGGATCCGGTTCAACAAGCCGCCCGCAGCCGAGGGCGAGGAAAGCCGGGGCCGGGGAGGCCGCGCCGGCAGCCGCCGCCGCCGCGCCTGATCCCTCGCAGAGACCAGGAACAAGGCCGGGCCCAGTGCCCGGCCTTTTGCTGTTGGTGGGGAGGCAGAGCCCGTACCCGTCCAAGAACGCTGTCAGGGCAGCGAGGCAGGCAATTCATTCATTCGCAAAGGGCGTCTTGCAGCCACGATACGTTTGCCTTCGCCTCCGCGAGGGCGTGTTCGAATGTCTCGAAGGACGCGGCGCCATGGTGTCCGATGCTGTACCAGCCGCGACCGTCTTCGGGATCGCGCCGAAACTCGTCAAAGCCATAGGTGCCGTCAGGGCGCTGGAACAGATCGACGCAGATGGTCTCGCCATCCAGATTTATCGAACGAATGACCTTGTTGGTATGGGCCATGAGCAGCTTTCACACGATGAGCAATGAAACATACCCATCCATAACCGCCAGCTACGCGCTTGGCGACTGCCTTTCCCGGCTGTCCGAGGGGCGCAGGTGCCCGCGCCCCCGGTTTTCAGTCATGCGCGGGTCTCAGCCCAGCAGGTCCTTGACCTTGGCCACGGTCGCGGCCGCGGTGATGCCGAACTTTTCATAAAGCTCTTCGGCCGGGGCCGAGGCGCCGAAGCCGGTCATGCCGACAAAGCCTGCCTTGGCCTCGCGCCCGCGCTCGCCCAGCAGCCAGCGATCCCAGCCACCAGCGCGCATCGCGGCCTCGATGCCGACACGCACCGGGCCTGCGGGCAGCACGCGCTTGCGATAGGCTTCGTCCTGCTCGGCAAACAGCTCCATGCAGGGCATCGACACCACGCGGGTGCCGATCCCCTCGGCCTCGAGCGTTGCGCGCGCCTGCATGGCGATCTCGACCTCGGAGCCGGTGGCGATCAGGATCACCTGACGCTTGCCGGTGGCCTCGGCCAGCACATAGCCGCCCTGGGCGGTCAGGTTCTTGACCTTGTGCTCGGTGCGCAGGGTGGGCAGGTTCTGGCGCGTCAGCGACAGCACCGAGGGGCTGTTCTGGAAGGTCAGTGCCAGTTCCCAGGCCTCGGCGGTTTCTACCGTGTCGGCGGGGCGGAACACATAGGTGTTGGGCGTGGCGCGGCTGATTGCCAGATGTTCGACCGGCTGGTGGGTCGGACCGTCCTCGCCCAGGCCGATCGAGTCATGGGTCATCACGAAGACCGACGGGATCTTCATCAGCGCGGCCAGGCGCATCGCCGGGCGGGCATAGTCGGTGAAGCACATGAAGGTGCCGCCATAGGGGCGGATACCGCCATGCAGCGCCATGCCGTTCATCGCCGCCGCCATGCCATGTTCGCGGATACCCCAGTGGATATAGCGGCCCTTGCGGTTTTCCGGCAGGAAGATGCCCAGATCGGCGGTCTTGGTGTTGTTCGACCCGGTCAGGTCGGCCGAGCCGCCGACGGTCTCGGTCATGATCGGGTTGACGACCTTCAGCACCTCTTCCGAGCTTTTGCGGGTGGCCCATTTGGGCTGATCTTCCGAGACCTGCTTTTTCAGCGCGCGGATGGCGCCGGCCAGTTTCTTGGGCGCCTCGAACGCATAGGCACGGGTGAATTCGGCCTGCTTGCGCTCGCTCAGCTCGGCAAAGCGGGCCTCCCAGGCGGCGCGCTCGGCGGCACCCCGGCTGCCGATGGCCTCCCATGCGGATTTCACGTCCGAGGGCACCTCGAAGGGGCCATGTGCCCATCCATAACCCTCTTTCGCGGCCAGAAGCTGGCCCTGATCGGTGAGCGCGCCATGGCCCTTGGAGGTGTCCTGTGCCGCGTGGCCCAGAGCGATATGGGTCTTGCAGGCGATCATCGTGGGCTTTTTCGAGCCCTTGGCCTGGGTCAGGGCGGCGTCGATGGCGGCCGGGTCATGGCCGTCGATCTCGATCACATGCCAGCCCGAGGCGGCAAAGCGGCGCACCTGGTCGGTGCGGTCGGCAATATCGACGGTGCCGTCGATGGTGATGTTGTTGTTGTCCCACAACACGACCAGCTTGCTCAGCTCCAGCCGGCCGGCAAGGCCGATCGCCTCCTGGCTGACGCCCTCCATCAGGCAGCCGTCACCGGCGATCACATAGGTGTAATGATCGACGACCTTCTTGCCGTATTGCGCGCGCTGGATTTCCTCGGCGATGGCAAAGCCCACGGCGTTCGAGATGCCCTGACCCAACGGGCCGGTGGTGGTCTCGATCCCCTTGGCAAGGAAGTTTTCCGGGTGGCCGGCGGTCTTGGCGCCCATCTGGCGGAAGTTCTTCACCTCATCCAGCGTGATCTCGGGGTTGCCGGTGAGATAGAGCAGCGAATAGAGCAGCATCGAGCCATGGCCAGCCGACAGGATGAACCGGTCGCGGTCGGGCCAGGTGGGGTTGGCGGCGTCGAATTTCAGGTGCTTTTCGAACAGCACGGTGGCGACATCGGCCATGCCCATCGGCATGCCGGAATGGCCGGAATTTGCCGCCGCGATAGCATCCAGCGTCAGGGCGCGGATGGCGGTGGCCTTGGTCCAGTGGTCGGGGTTCGCAGTGCGCAGCGCAGTCAGGTCCACGAGGCTTTATCCTTTGGGTTTCGGGCGGATTGCGCGCTCAATACCACTCACCCCTCAAAGTTCAAGCCAAACAGGGTTTTCGTTAGGACAGCTACATCAGAAGCCGCCGACAAGTCGTTGAAAGCAATGATGGGGGGTATTTTCCCCGTCATTTGGTTAGACTACTGCTATCCCTCCCGGCATCCGATTCGGTCGGCACCGTTTCGGCACCGGCCCGGGCCGGGCAGAGAGAAGCAATAATAACACGCGCATCACAAAGGTGAGGGCATGAGCCAGATCGAGGAACTGCACAGTCGCATTTCGGCCGCGATGGAGCGGATCGGCGCCGGGGTCGAGGCCCTGGCCATGCCGCAGGAGGCAGCCCCGCCATCGGAACCTACGGGGGCCGACAGCGACCTGGCCGCCGCGCTGGAAGACGAGCGGCTGGCCAATGCGCAGCTGCAGGAGCGGTTGAAATCGATCAAGGCCAAACATGCCGCCGAGATCGAGGCGCTGAAGGCCGAGAGCGCAGAGGCGCCGGTGACGGCGGCAGAGGATGGCGAGCTGGAGCAGCTGAAGGCGGATCTGGCCGAGGCCACCGCCAAGCTGATGGCGGCCGAGGCGGCCCGGGCGGAACTGGCCGAGGCCAAGGCGACACTGGAGGCCGAGGATCAAAGCACGCTGCTGCGCGCCGAGATCGATGCGCTCAAGGCCGAACTGGACGCGGTCGAGGATGTCGATGCGCTCAAGGCCGAGATCGAGGAGCTGCGCGCCCAGGCCAGCGACAGCGCCATCGAGGACGAGCTGCGCACCGAGATCGCGGCGCTGAAGGCCGAGCTGGGCCAGAGCGAGCGGGTCTCGGAACTGAGCGCCGAGTTGGAGATGCTGCGCGCCGAGCGCGTCAGCCATGGCGCGGCGATGTCGCAGCTGGATGGTGATCTGCAACGGCTGCGCAAGGCCAATGACCAGCTGCGCAAGGCGCTGGCGGATCTGCGCGCGGCGAACGAGGCCGGGGTGGGCGAGCCGCATCTGATCAATGCCGCGATGCTGGCCGAACTGGAGGCGCTGCGCGCCCAACGGGCCACCGATGCGGCCGAGGTTCAGGCGGTGCTGAGCAAACTGGGGCCGCTGCTGACATCGGCGAACCTGACGGAAGGAGAGGATGAGTAATGCCCGAAGTGACCATTCATATCGGCGGCCGCGCCTTCGAGGTTTCCTGTCAGGAAGGGGAAGAGAGCTTTCTGCAATCGGCGGCCAAGATGCTGGATGACGAGGCGCAGGTGCTGTCGGATCAGATCGGGCGGATGCCCGAGGCGCGGATGCTGTTGATGGCCGGGCTGATGCTGGCCGACAAGACCGCCGCCGTCGAGGACAAGATCGGCGTGGTCGAGGCGCGGCTGGCCGAGCGTGAGGCCGAACTGGAAGCGCTGAAGGCGGCGCCAGCGCCGGAACCCGAGCGGGTCGAGGTGGCGGTGATCCCGCCCTCGGTCACCGATACGCTGGCGGAACTGGCGGCCCGGGCCGAGGCGCTGGCCGACCGGGTCGAGGAAAAGGCGGCAGGCTGAGGCCGGGGCAAGATATCGGGGATATCTTGCAAAAAAGCGCCCCTTGGGGCGCTTTTCAAACAGGATTTCAAGTGAAATCCTGTTAGCAAAGTCTTTTCAAGACTTTGCCAGCGGTTGCCGCAAGAGCGCGCTCAGGCGTTTGCGGCGCGAATCTTGTCGGCAGCGTCCTTGTCATAGGCGACGCCGTTCTCTTCGAACAGCGTATCCAGCTCGCCCGACAGGGTCATCTCGGTGATGATGTCGCAGCCACCCACGAATTCGCCCTTCACATAGAGCTGTGGGATGGTCGGCCAGTCGGAATAGTCCTTGATACCCTGGCGGATCTCGTCATCGGCCAGCACGTTCACATCCGCATAGGCCACGCCCATGTAGTTGAGCACGCCAGCGACACGGCTGGAAAATCCGCATTGCGGCATTTCCTTGGTGCCCTTCATGTAGAGCACCACATCATTGGCTTTCACTGTTTCGTCGATACGGGTCTTTGCGTCGGTCATTGATGCGTTTCCTTTGTTGCCCTGCCGGGTGGCGGAACTGGTCTTGCGCGAAGCGCGCGGCCTGCCTTAGGCGGGTGCCTTGGTGGTCAGTGCCAGTGCGTGCAGCTTGCCGCTGTCGATTTCGGGCTTCACTGCCGCGTTGACAGCGCGTTGCTGCTGGATCCGGCTTTGGCCGCGAAAGCTTTCGTCCACCACTTCGGCGGCCCAGTGATTGCCGTCGCCGGCCAGGTCGGTGATGGTGATCTTTGCCTTGGGAAAACTCGCGCGGATCAGCGCCTCGATTTCATGGGCTTCCATGGCCATGTGACTTACTCCAGATGTCTTGACCCCAGATGTAGAGCGCCGGGCCGGGGCGCGCAAGCCACCCCGCGGCCGCTGCGGTAAAAGCGCGCCCCCGGAGGCGCGCTTTGGGGCCGGAAGCGATGCCTCAGGCCACCGCGGCGGCAAAGCTGGCGCGGAAGGTGGCAGCCAGATCCGCCAGCAGCGCCTCAGAGCCGCCGATGCGTACCGTATCGCCGGTGAAGCGGCCCACCGAGGTGACGGTGACGCCGGTCTGGCCCGCCGCCGACATCAGCGCCTCGGCCTGGTCGAAGTTGCAGGCGACCAGATAGCGGGCCTGATCCTCGCCGAACAGGATTTCGGTCGGGGCGTCGTCCAGATGCAGGCCCACACCGGCGCCCTCGGCCAGTTCAAACGCCGCCAGCGCCAGACCGCCATCGCCCAGATCGGTACAGGCCTTGATCAGCGCGCGGTTGGCACGGATGAAGTCGCCGTTGCGGCGCTCGGCCTCGAGATCCACGTGGGGGGCGTCGCCATCCTCGCGGTTGAACACCTCGGCCAGCAGCGCCGATTGACCCAGATGGCCGGTGGTCTCGCCGACCACCAGAGCCACATGGCCCTCTCGGACCTCCTTGCCGATGATCTCGTCGGTCGAGGCCAGCAGGCCCACAGCGCCGATGGTGGGGGTGGGCAGGATCGCGGTGCCATCGGTCTCGTTATAAAGCGAGACGTTGCCCGAGACGATGGGCATGTCCAGCGCGGCACAGGCGGCGCCGATGCCTTTGATCGCACCGACGAACTGGCCCATGATCTCGGGCTTTTCGGGATTGCCGAAATTCAGGTTGTCGGTGGTGGCCAGCGGCCGGGCGCCGACGGCGGTCAGGTTGCGATAAGCTTCGGCCACCGCCTGCTTGCCGCCTTCCTCGGGGTTGGCGCGCACGTAGCGGGGCGTCACATCGCTGGTAAAGGCGAGTGCCTTGTCGGTGCCGTGCACGCGCACGATCCCGGCGCCCAGGCCCGGTGTGCGGGCGCTGTCGGCCATGACCATGGTGTCATACTGTTCATAGACCCACTGCTTGCCGCCATAGTTGGGCGAGGCCAGCAGCGCGCGCAGACCGTCGATCGGGTCGATCTGGGGCACTTCGGCCAGCGGTTCGGCGGCCGGGGTCGGCACCCAGGGGCGGTCGTATTCCGGTGCGGTTGACGAGAGTTTCGACAGGACCAGATCGGCCTTCACCTCGCCATGATGCATAATCAGAAAGCGGTCTTCGGCGATGGTTTCGCCCACGATGGCGAAATCCAGATCCCATTTCTCGAACACGGCGCGGGCCTCGGCCTCGAGCTCGGGCTTCAATACCATCAGCATCCGTTCCTGGGATTCCGACAGCATCATCTCGTAAGCGGTCATGTTCTCTTCGCGCTGGGGCACGTTTTCCAGGTCCAGACGCACACCCAGACCGCCCTTGTCGCCCATTTCGACGGCCGAACAGGTCAGGCCCGCAGCGCCCATGTCCTGGATCGAGATCACGGCGCCGGTCTGCATCAGCTCCAGCGTCGCCTCCATCAGGCGCTTTTCGGTGAACGGGTCGCCCACCTGCACGGTGGGGCGCTTTTCCTCGATGGTGTCGTCGAACTCGGCGCTGGCCATGGTGGCGCCGCCGACGCCGTCGCGCCCGGTCTTCGCACCGAGGTAAACCACCGGCATGCCGACGCCCGAGGCGGCGGAGTAGAAGATCTTGTCGCTGTCGGCCAGACCGGCGGCAAAGGCGTTCACAAGGCAGTTGCCGTTATAGGCGGGGTGAAAGCGCACCTCGCCACCGACACAGGGAACCCCGAAACAGTTGCCATAGCCGCCGATGCCCTCGACCACGCCATTGACCAGCTGGCGGGTCTTGGGATGGGAAGGCTCGCCAAAGGACAGCGCGTTCATCGAGGCGATGGGGCGCGCGCCCATGGTAAACACATCGCGCAGGATGCCGCCCACGCCGGTGGCCGCGCCCTGATAGGGTTCGATATAGGAGGGGTGGTTGTGGCTCTCCATCTTGAAGACCACCGCCTGACCGTCACCGATATCGACGACGCCCGCGTTTTCGCCCGGGCCGCAGATCACCTGCGGGCCGCTGGTCGGCAGGGTGCGCAGCCATTTCTTGGAGGATTTGTACGAGCAGTGCTCGTTCCACATGGCCGAGAAGATGCCCAGCTCGGTAAAGGTCGGTTCGCGCCCGATGATCTCGAGGATCATGTCGTATTCCTCGGGCTTCAGCCCGTGCGCGGCGATCAGGTCCGGAGTGATTGCGGGCTCTTGCATCTGTGGTGTTCCCAAGCTGGCCGATGTTGCGCGCCTTTTAGGGCATGGCCGCGGCGGGGGGAAGGGGCAAGAGGGGACTAATGCGCCGCAGGGGCAGGGCAGGCCGCCCCGAGGGGCGGCCCCATGGCCCGGGTCAGCTGCCCGGGGCCTGTTCGTTGGCCGTCTGGCTGGCAGCGGCAGCGGCAACGGCCGATTTCTGTTCCGGCGTCATATGCTCGGCCTCGTCCAGGCCGGGAATGGCCACGCGCACCTCGCGGCGGGCAAAGTCGATGCCGTTGGCCTTGAACTCGGCCTTGACCTTGTTGAAGATCTCCTTGCGCAGGGTGAACTGCTTGCCGGGCTTGGCCATGAACTTGCCCCGGATGATCATGCCGACATCGTCGAAGTCGAACACGCCCTGCGATTTGAACGGTTGCAGGAAGCCTTCGGCATGGGTCGGGTCGGCCATCATCTCGGCGCCGATCTTCTTGAAGATCTTCTTGACCTTGTTGGGATCGGTGTCGAAGGGCACGGTGAACTTCAGCTTCATGATCACCCAGTCGCGGCTGAAGTTGGTCAGCTTGGCGATCTCGCCATAGGGGATCGTGTGCACCGGGCCGCGATGATGGCGCAGCTGCATCGAGCGGATCGAGATCTTCTCGACCGTGCCGGTGGTGCCGCCCACATCGACATATTCGCCCACGCGGAACGCATCGTCGATCAGGAAGAACACGCCGCCCACGATATCGGCGACCAGCTTCTGGGCACCGAAACCGATGGCCAGACCCAGGATGCCGGCGCCCGCCAGCAGCGGGGTGATGTCCAGCCCCAGCGCGCCCAGCGCCAACAGCGCGAAGATCACCGCGATCGCGGCCTGCGCGGTCATCCGCAACAACGGCAGCACCGTGGCCAGGCGCGAGCCGCCCGCGCCGCCGCCTTCTCCGGCTTCTTCGTCGGGGCTCTGGTTTGCGGCGGTCTGTTCGCGCGCCAACTGACGGTTGATCCACAGCGAGACCATCTCGTTGAGGATATAGCCGACGGCGGCGATCATCAGGAACTGGATCACCGCGCCGCCCAGATCGGTGCCCGCACCGGCCACCTGACGCAGGTCGATCTGCCAGGCATTGGCGATCATCAGGATGACGAAGATGCCCGCCAACACCCGGCCGATCCGGATATAGCTGCGCTTGGTGGCGCGATAGGCTTGTTCGGCAATGGCACCGGTGCCGATGATGGGCGGTTGCAGATGCCGCACCAGCCCCCGGATCAGCGTGTCGATGGCCGGCGCCATCAGCAGCCAGAACATGGTGGTGTAATGCGCGCCCGCGCCGATATTGCGCAGGACCGGGATCTCCTGGATTGCCACGAAATACTCGACGATCAGCCAGACCACCGCCGAGACGGCGATGGCGAAATAGGGGTAATAGGTGGCGATCTTGTCGTCAAAGCGGGTGCGGTCGGGATCGTCGCCGCGCATCATCTCGGTCAGGCCGCTGCGCGCGGTCCAGGCGATCAGCGCGATATAGACATGGATCGAGGTGTTCAGCCAGAAGCCCAGCCGCATTTCACCCATCGCCACGCCGTTCAGATTGTTGAAGGTGACGATGAAGAGGGTAAAGCCGATCAGCAGGAACAGGCCGATCTGGTTACGGTGCAGAAAGCGCGCCCAGTGGTCGCTGGCATTGACCAGCCGCAAATCGGCCCGGTTCGGCGCCAGGATGAAGCGCGAAATCGCGGCCCCCAGTCGCGGCAGCCAGATCAGGTAGAGCACGAAAGGCGCCGCATAGGCGATCTGCTCGGGTTCCAGCAGGCGGCGGCCGACAAAGACCAGAACATAGTAGAACACGACCAGGCCCAGCACCTCGCGGCAGAAGCGGCGGAAGAGGAAACTCACCGCGCCGCGCAGATTATCCGCCGCGCTGCCGGGATCGGCCTTGATCCACGAGCGGGTCACATAGACCGCCAGTTTCTCGGCGGCAAAACCTATGGCGAGGGCCAGCAGCGTATAGCCAAACAGGGTTGCGATCCCCGAGCCGCCCAGTTTGGCCGAGAAATTCGACAGCGCCTCGGCCTGTTTGCTGACCAGCAGCGGCACCTTGCGCACGGCGTCCAGCCACGAGGCGATCATCGCCTTGGCGGCATCGCCGACGCGGGCGATGGGCCCCTTGCGCGGCTCGGGCTGTACTTGCGCCGCCTGGGCCACGGCGTCCAGCCGTTCAAGCAGCAGGGCGCGGACCTGATCATCGGACAGGCGGGCAACCAGGCCGTCGACCTGATCGGGGGTCAGGTCATCGGGAACAGTCGGCGCGGCTGCGGCGCCGCCGCCACTCGAAGGAAGTGGAACCTGCGCGGACAATGGCGCAGAGATGGAAATCAGGGCGGCGAGCAGCGCCAGCACCTTCAATAGCGGTTTCATGAATTGCCTCACTCTATTCCGTGCATCATTTCTACCCTGAGGTTACAGCAAAACAAACAATTTCACGAAAAAGAGAGCACCACCCCGGCGCTGCGCCAAAAAAAAGGCCGAGCACTAAGCTCGGCCATAGTCCAACAGGGAGGTATGAAGGTGACAAGCGCTTAAGCATCATCGCCTTCGAGTGCTGATTTAGGAGGCACGGGTCGTTTCTTCAAGAACTTTGACGCCGCAGGTGCAGCATTCCCGCTATGCACTGTTTGCATAGCTGGTCGAAACCTAGAGAATCCCCAGTTCTCGCAACTGCTTGCGATGCGCGATGATCTCTTCCTGGACGAAATCGCGGAAGGCGGCGACCCGCTGGGAATGGCGCAGCTCCTCGGGGTAGGCCAGATAGACCGGCACCAGCGCCGATTTGATGTCGGGCAGCACGTGGATCAGATCGGGGAAATCCTGGGTCACGTAATCGGGCAGCACGCCGATGCCCAGATTGTGCAGTACGCCCTGCAGCACACCGAAGTAGTTGTTTACCGTCAGCAGGGACGAGGGGTTATAGGCCAGCAGGTGCTGAACCAGCACGGCGCTGGCACCGACCTGGGCGGCGCTGATGTTCTGACAGATCAGGCGATGGGCGCTGATATCGCTGATATCCTGCGGGGTGCCGGCAGAATCGAGATAGGCGCGGGTGGCATAGAGCTTCATCTCGACGGTCATCAGCCGTTTGCGGATCAGGTCGGCCTGACTGGGCTCTTTCATGCGGATGGCAACGTCGGCCTCGCGCATGGGCAGGTCGAGCACGCGCTCCTCGAGCATCAGATCGACCTTGAGGTCGGGGTATTTCTGGTAGAGCGCGGCCAGGCGCGGCGCCAGCCACAAGGTGCCAAAGCCGAAGGTGGTGGTGACGCGCAACTCGCCGAACACCTCTTCCTCGCTGTCACGGATGCGGGCGGCGGCGGCATCCAGACGTTTGGCCATGGATTTGGTGGCATCGAACAGAAGCTCGCCCTGTTCGGTCAGAATCAGGCCGCGGGCGTGGCGGTGGAACAGGGTCGCGTTCAGCGATTCCTCAAGCGCGCGGATCTGCCGGCTGACCGCCGATTGCGACAGGTTCAGCCGGTCGCCCGCATGGGTCAGGCTGCCCGCATCGGCAACCGCGTGAAATATTCGAAGCTTGTCCCAGTCCATATCCGCAACTTTCTTTACGCGCCCGATCACCTATATGAAACACATGACAAATTCCACAAGGAACGGTGTATAACCGCGCGTAGAGGCGAAAAAACCACCTATGCAGGTCAGTAGTTATGACCTATGTTCAGGCATCATTTACAAGCCGATCCGGCGCAGGGGAGACGTCTGATGAGCCAACCCAAACTCACGCTAAACGACAAGTTCGATCTGGAGAAGAGCCCGGTTCTGCTGAATGGCACCCAGGCCCTGGTTCGCCTGATGTTGATGCAGAAAGCGCGCGATGCCGCCGCCGGATTGAACACTGCCGGTCTGGTCACCGGCTATCGCGGCTCGCCGCTGGGCGCGGTCGACCTGCAGATGAGCCGGGCGAAGAAGCAGCTGAACGCGTCCGACGTCACTTTTCAGTTCGGTCTGAACGAGGATCTGGCGGCCACCGCGCTGTGGGGCAGCCAGCAGGCGGGGCTGCGCGGCGATGGTAAGTACGATGGCGTCTTTGGCCTGTGGTACGGCAAGGGCCCGGGGGTGGACCGTTCGGGCGACGTGATGCGCCATGCGAACATGGCGGGCACCGCCACGCATGGCGGTGTGCTGATGGCGATGGGCGACGATCACACCGGCGAAAGTTCGACCGTGCTGCACCAGTCGGAATGGGCGCTGGTCGATGCCTATATGCCGGTGGTCAGCCCCGCGGGCGTACAGGAGATCCTCGATTACGGCATCTACGGCTATGCGCTCAGCCGGTTTTCCGGCCTTTGGGTGGGACTCAAGACCATGAAGGACACGATCGAGGTGACCTCGGTCGTGGATGGCCGGCCCGACCGGATGCAGGTGGTGATCCCAGAATTCGACATGCCCGAGGGCGGGCTGAACATCCGTCTGGGCGACACCCCGCATCTGCAAGAAGGGCGGATCATCGACTACAAACGATTTGCCGCCGAGGCGTTCAGCCGCGCCAACCGGATGGACAAGCGCGTCTGGGGCAAGCCGGGCGCCAAGATCGGCATCGTCGCGGCGGGCAAGAACTGGCTCGACCTGGTGCATGCGATGTCGCTGTTGAACATCGACGAGAATGAGGCGGAGCGGCTGGGCATCACCACCTACAAGGTCGGCCAGACCTTTCCGCTGGATATGCAGAGCTTTCACGACTGGGCCGAGGATCTGGACCTGGTGGTGATCGTCGAGGAAAAGCGCAAGCTGATCGAGGTGCAGGTCAAGGAGGCGATCTTTGACGACCGTCAGGGCCGCCGCGTCTATGGCTGGTACAAGGGCGGCGCCGGGGCGCTGCATCGCGACGAGCTGTTCCCGACCCGGGGGGCGCTGGACCCGATCCTGATCGCCGAGAAGCTGGGCGGCATCCTGATCGAAGAGGGGCGCGAGACCGATGGTATCCGTGCCGGCCTGAATGCGCTGGCCGATGCCCGGCGTAATGACAACGCGCAGGAGATCGCCTCGCGCCTGCCGTATTTCTGCTCGGGCTGCCCGCATAACAGCTCGACCAAGGTGCCTGATGGCAGCCGTGCCTATGCCGGGATCGGCTGTCACTATATGGTGCAGTGGATGGACCGGAACACCCAGGGGTTCACCCATATGGGCGGCGAGGGGGCCAACTGGATCGGCGAGGCGCCGTTTTCCAAGACCAAGCACGTGTTCCAGAACCTGGGAGACGGTACCTATAACCACTCGGGCGTACAGGCGATCCGCGCCGCCTTGGCGGCTGGCACCAACATCACCTACAAGATCCTGTTCAACGACGCGGTCGCAATGACCGGCGGGCAAGAGAACGAGGGCGATCTCAGCGCGCCGCGCATCGTGGCGGAGCTAAAGGCGATGGGCGTCAAGGAGCTGGCCGTCGTCTATGACGACAAGGAGGATGTGGACCGGTCGCAGTTCCCGTCGGGCATCCCGTTCCACGAGCGCGCCGAGCTGATGCAGGTGCAAAAGCGGTTCCGCGAGATCGCGGGCGTCAGTGCCATCGTCTATATCCAGACCTGCGCCGCCGAAAAGCGCCGCCGCCGCAAGCGTGGCACCTTCCCCGATCCCGACAAGCGCGCCTTTATCAACACCGATATCTGCGAGGGGTGCGGCGATTGCGGGGTGCAGTCGAACTGTGTCTCGATCGTGCCCAAGGAAACCGAACTGGGCCGCAAACGCGCGATCGATCAATCCTCGTGCAACAAGGATTTCTCTTGCGTCAAAGGGTTCTGCCCGTCCTTCGTGACCGTGCAGGGCGCCAAGATCCGCAAGGAGGCCACCGCCGAGATCGACCTGCCGGACCTGCCGATGCCGGACCTTCCCGCCATCACCGGCACCCATAACGTGGTGATCACCGGTGTCGGTGGCACCGGGGTGGTGACCATTGGTGCTGTGCTGGCGCAGGCCGCCCAGATCGACGGCAAGGGCGCGGGCATGATGGAAATGGCGGGTCTGGCGCAAAAGGGCGGTGCCGTACATATCCATTGCCGCATTGCCAACCGGCCCGAGGATATCAGCGCCATCCGCGTCGCCACCGGCGAGGCGCATGCGCTGATCGGCGGTGACCTTGTGGTCAGTGCCGGTGCCAAGACACTGGGCCTGACCCGCACCGGCACCACCGGCGCTGTGGTCAACAGCCACGAGATCATCACCGGCGATTTCACCCGCAACACCGAATTCACCATCCCCGCCGACCGGCTGAGCCTGGCGCTGGAGGCGCGGCTGAAAGAGCGGCTCGACCTGTTCGATGCGTCCGAACTGGCGCGCGCGGTGATGGGCGATTCGATCTATTCCAACATGATGGTGTTCGGCGCCGCCTGGCAGCGCGGGCTGCTGCCGGTCAGCCACGAGGCCATCATGCAGGCGATCGAGCTGAACGGTGCCGCGGTTGAACGCAACAAGCGCGCGTTCGACATCGGCCGCTGGGCGGTGCTGCACCCGGACGAGGCCACGCGCCTGATCCGGCCCGGCGTGGTCGAACTGTCGAAATCGCCCGAGGACAAGATCGCCTATCGCGCCGAACATCTGACCGCCTATCAGGGCGCGCGTCTGGCCAAGCGCTATCGCAAGCTGGTGGACGGGATCGAGGACGGCGATCTGCGGATGGCGGTGGCCGAAGGCTATCACAAGCTGTTGTCCTACAAGGATGAATACGAGGTGGCGCGCCTGTTGCTCGACAGCCGCGACAAGGCCGCGGCCGAATTCGATGGCGATCTGAAGCTGACCCTGCATCTGGCACCGCCGATCCTGGGCGGAAAGGATGCCGATGGTCGCCCGAAAAAGCGCGAGTTTTCCGAGCGCTGGCTGGGTCTCTTCAAGTTGCTGGCGCGGATGAAGGGGCTGCGCGGCACGCCGCTGGACCTGTTCGGCTATACCGCCGAGCGCAAGATGGAGCGGGCCCTGATCCGGCAGTATGAAAAGGACCTGCGCGAGGTGCTGCCCAGACTCGACACCCGCACCCGTGAGGCCATCGTGGCGCTGGCGCGTCTGCCGCTGGATATTCGCGGCTTTGGTCCGGTGAAAATGGCGAACGAGGCCAAGGCCGCCAAACGGCGCGAGGAGCTTTTGGCGGTAATTCGCCAAGGCGGGCCGGCCCTGGCGAAGGCGGCGGAATAACGCGTCATTTGTCTGTTACAGGCTCTATGCAAAATCCAGGACTGCCCCTATTTCAGGGGCAGTTTTTTTCGGAGCCGTTCATGACCGCACAGCGCCATATCGCCCGCGATATCAGCTATGCCCATTCCGCCGCCACCAAGGGGGGGCGGGTGGTGATCCGCCTGATGGAGAACACCACCGGCCGACTGAACCTCATCCGGCGCGCGCAAGGATACGAGCAGGAAGTCGCCCGGGGCCGCGATTTCTGGGCGGTGATGGTGGAACGATACGGCCTGACGTTGGATGTGGTGGGTGGCGCGCTGAGCAACATCCCGCAGGACGGCCCGCTGATCCTGATCGCCAATCATCCTTACGGCATCCTCGACGGGCTGATGATGGGCCATATCCTGGCGCAGACGCGGGGCGATTTCCGCATCATGGCGCATCGGGTGTTCCGCAAGGCCGAGGATATCAACCGGATCATCCTGCCGATCTCGTTCGACGAGACCCGCGAGGCGGTGCAGCTGAACCTGGACACCCGTCGTCAGGCGCTGAGCTATCTGGGGCAGGGTGGTGCGATCGGCATCTTTCCTGGCGGCACCGTCTCGACCGCGCTGCACCCGTTCTCGCATCCGATGGATCCGGGCTGGCGCGGGTTCACGGCCCGGATGGTGGCGAAATCCAATGCGGTGGTGGTGCCGGTGTTCTTTGACGGTCATACCAGCCGCCTGTTCCAGATCGCCAGCCACCTGCATTCGACCCTGCGCATGGGCCTGTTGCTCAAGGAATTCCGCAAGCGGATGGATACGCCGGTGCGGGTGGTGGTGGGCCAGCCGATCGGGCGCGACATTCTGGACCCCTTGGCCCGGGACACGCGCAAGATGATGGATTTTCTGCGCAAGGCGACGTATGAGCTGTCTCCGACGCCGCTCAAGTCCTATGACTACGGCTATGAATTCGAGGAACGGCATCGCGCCTGAAGGGACAGATGGCAGTAGGGATATTCGATTCGGGCCTGGGTGGCCTCACCGTGCTGGAAGCCGCACAGAAACGGTTGCCGGAGGTAGAGTTCCTCTACTATGCCGACAGCGCCCATGCACCTTATGGGGTGCGCACGCCCGATGATATCTTTCAACTGACCCGGGCGGCGGTGCATGACCTGTGGAACCGGGGCTGCGACCTGGTGATCCTGGCCTGCAACACCGCCAGCGCCGCCGCGCTGCGCCGGATGCAGGAAGAAGGCGTGCCGCCGGGCAAGCGGGTGCTGGGCGTCTTCGTGCCGCTGATCGAGGCGCTGACCGAGCGGCAATGGGGCGACAACAGCCCCCCGCGCGAGGTGGAGGTCAAGAACGTCGCCCTGTTCGCAACGCCCGCAACCGTGGCCAGCCGCGCGTTTCAGCGCGAACTGGCCTTTCGTGCCATCGGTGTGGATGTCGAGGCACAGGCCTGCGGCGGGGTGGTCGATGCCATCGAAGAGGGCGACCTGATTCTGGCCGAGGCGCTGGTGCGCAGCCATGTGGACGCGCTGAAACGCAAGATGCCCTATCCGCAGGCGGCCATCCTGGGCTGCACCCATTATCCGCTGATGGAACCGATCTTTCAGGACGCGCTGGGCCCCGATGTGCGGGTGTTCAGCCAGGGCAATCTGGTGGCCGACAGCCTGGCCGACTACCTGGAGCGTCATCCGAATATGCGCGGAAGCGGCGCGGCGGGGTATCTGACCACCGGCAAGCCCGCCACCGTCAGCAATCGCGCGACCCAGTTCCTGCGACGACAGATCACCTTTGCCGCCGCCTGACTTCGGTCAAGGCGCGCGCGGCCTCACCGTTCTATGCCCCATGCGGGGCAGTCGCGATGCGACGAAACCACAGTTGAGAAGAGGTCTGACATGACCCACAAGATCGCAATTCTGGGTGCCAGCGGTTACACCGGTGCCGAACTGGTGCGGCTGATCGCCGAACATCCGAACATGGAAATTGTCGCCCTGTCGGGCGAGCGCAAGGCCGGGCAGAGCATGGCCGAGGTGTTCCCGCATTTGCGTCACCTGGACCTGCCCGTGCTGTGCAAGATCGACGAGATCGACTTTGCCGGGGTTGACCTGTGCTTTTGCGCCCTGCCGCACAAGACCAGCCAGGAGGTGATCCGCGCGCTGCCCGCAACGCTCAAGATCGTCGATCTGAGCGCCGATTTCCGGCTGCGCGACCCCGAGGCCTATCGCACATGGTATGGCAACGAACATGTGGCGCTGGAGCAGCAGGCAGAGGCGGTTTATGGCCTGACCGAGTTTTACCGTGACCAGATCCGCACCGCGCGGCTGGTGGCAGGAACCGGCTGCAACGCGGCCACCGGGCAATATGTGCTGCGGCCGCTGATCGCCGCCGGTGTCATCGACCTGGACGAGATCATCCTCGATCTGAAATGCGCGGTGTCCGGCGCGGGGCGCAGCCTGAAAGAGAACCTGCTGCACGCCGAGTTGAGCGAGGGCGCCAATGCCTATGCGGTGGGCGGCACCCACCGGCATCTGGGTGAGTTCGACCAGGAATTCTCGGCGCTGGCCGGGCGCCCGGTGCAGGTGCAGTTCACCCCGCATCTGATCCCCGCGAACAGGGGCATCCTGGCCACCACCTATGTGCGCGGCGATGCGCAAACCGTGTTTCAGACGCTGGCGGCTGCCTATGCGGACGAGCCCTTTGTGCATGTGCTGCCCTTTGGCGAGACACCCTCGACCCATCATGTGCGCGGCTCGAACCATTGCCATATCGGGGTGACGGGTGATCGTATCGCGGGGCGGGCCATCGTGATCGCGGCGCTGGATAACCTGACAAAAGGTAGCAGTGGTCAGGCCTTGCAGAACGCAAACCTGATGTTAGGTGAAACAGAGACCACCGGGCTGACCATGGCCCCGCTATTCCCGTGAGGACAAGATGAAATCGCTTAAGAAACAACGACGTATCCAGGTGATCATACTGGCCACTGTCGCTCTGGTTCTGGCGACGGGTCTGATCGGATACGCGATGCGCGACGGCATCAACTTTTTCCGGGCGCCCAGCGATATCATCGCCGAACCGCCGCAGCCCAGCGAGACCTTTCGCATCGGCGGGCTGGTCGAGGACGGCACCCTGGTGCGGGGTCAGGGCGAGACCGTGCGCTTTTCGGTGACCGATGGCGGCGCCAGCGTGCCGGTGGTCTTTACCGGCGTGCTGCCCGATCTCTTTGCCGAGAACCAGGGCATGATCGGCACCGGGCGCTACGTGAACGGTGTCTTCGAAGCCTCGGAAATCCTTGCCAAACATGACGAGACCTATATGCCGAAAGAGGTCATGGACGCGCTCAAGGAGCAGGGTGTCTATCAGGCGCCCGAGAGCTGACGCCAAAAGCTGAAAAGGCGCCTCCGGCGGGAGCATTCAAAGCGGAATGAAGACGGGGGCGTTGCGCAAGCGGCGCCCTTTGCACTTGCGTGGGTTTAACCCTTTTGCGGCCTCATCAGGGCGGTTCTGATGGAGGTCGAGACCAATGCAGACGGTACGACAGATCGCCCAGGAGATCGTGGCGCGAGAGGGCGGGTTCGTGAACGATCCCGACGATCCGGGCGGGGCGACCAATTTCGGGGTGACGATCCACACGATGCGGCGGCTGGGCATGGATATAACCGGCGACGGCGCGGTGGATGTGGCCGATGTGCGGGCGCTGAGCCGGGAGCAGGCGGTCGAGATATTCCTGACCCACTACTATGCCCGCCCACGGATCGGCGAAATGCCCGAGGCGGTGCAGGCCTCGCTCTTCGACATGTATGTCAACGCGGGCGGCAATGCGGTCAAGATCCTGCAACGGCTGCTTCGCGACATGGGCTATGAGGTGTCGGTGGATGGGGCAATCGGGCCGCAGACCCTGCGCGCGGCGCAGGATGCGGCAACGCCCCGACCCGAGGCGCTGCGCGATGCCTATGGGGTGGCGCGGCGCAACTATTACTTTCGACTCGCCGACCGGCGCCCGGCCAGCCGCAAATACGCCCGCACGCGAGCGGGCGGCAAGGGCGGCTGGATCAAGCGGGCCGAGGAATTCATGGCGCCTGAGTACCGCCTGAGCGATGCAGAGTTTCAGCGGAGGGTTTCGGGATGGGACTGATCGGCGATTTGCTGGGAATGCTGTTTGGCGGTGGCCGCAACGCGGTGCGCGAAACGGTCGAGGTGTTCCGCGAGAATGCCGAGGCCGGGGCGGCGCGCGCGACCCAGGTACAGATGGGCGCGCTGGACCAGTTCGCGGCGGAATTCGCGCAGCGCCGGCGTGGCTGGTTCGACCGGTTCATGGACGGGCTGAACCGGCTGCCGCGCCCGGCACTGGCGCTGGGGACGCTGGGCCTCTTTATCGCGGCGATGGCCGATCCGATCTGGTTTGGGGAACGGATGCAGGGCCTGGCGCTGGTGCCCGAACCGCTGTGGTGGCTGCTGGGCGTCATCGTGTCCTTCTATTTCGGCGCCCGCCACCAGGCCAAGACTCAGGATTTCCAGCGCGATCTGGCCGCCACCATGGCCCGCGTGCCACAGGCGGTCGAGAACATCCGCGCCCTGCGCGCCCTGCGCCATGACAGCCCCGGCGTTGCCGATGCCGGACCCGATGCGCGCCTGGCGCTGGCAGCGGCGGCCCCCGAGGAAAACCCCGCGCTGGAGGACTGGCGCCGCCTGAAACGGGCCTGATGGCGCGACACTATGCGCCGCCGATCCCGGCGAAAGGGATTGGCGGTGCGTGGGCCGGGGTCTATATCTCGGGTCATGATTACGGAACTCGGTCACTTCGCCCTCATCCTCGCCTTCATGGTCGCCATCGTGCAAATGGTCGTGCCCTTGATCGGAGCCCATAAACGCTGGCCCGGCTGGATGGCCCTGGCCGAACCGGCGGCAGGGGCGCAATTCCTGCTCACCGCCTTTGCCTTTGCCGCGCTGGTCTGGGCCTTTGTGACCTCGGATTTCTCGCTGCGGCTGGTGGTGTTGAACAGCCATTCGGCCAAGCCGATGCTGTACAAGATCAGCGGCACATGGGGCAATCACGAGGGGTCCATGCTGCTCTGGGTGCTGATCGTCACCCTGTTTGGCGCCATGGCGGCCTGGTTTGGCGGCGGTCTGCCGCCGACGCTCAAGGCCCGCGTGCTGGCGGTGCAATCGGCGATTGCGGTGGCGTTCTTCGCCTTCATCCTGTTTACCTCGAACCCGTTCCTGCGGCTGGCGGTGCCGCCCTTTGACGGGCAGGACCTGAACCCGCTGTTGCAGGATCCGGGCCTCGCGTTCCATCCGCCGTTCCTCTATCTCGGCTATGTGGGCCTGAGCATGGCGTTTTCCTTTGCCGTGGCTGCCCTGATCGAGGGGCGCGTCGATGCCGCCTGGGGCCGCTGGGTGCGGCCCTGGACGCTTGCGGCCTGGATTTTCCTGACCATCGGGATCGCGCTGGGCTCGTGGTGGGCCTATTACGAGCTGGGTTGGGGCGGGTTCTGGTTCTGGGATCCGGTGGAAAATGCCAGTTTCATGCCCTGGCTGCTGGCCGCCGCCTTGCTGCATTCGGCCATCGTGGTGGAAAAGCGCGAGGCGTTGAAAAGCTGGACCATCCTGCTGGCGATCCTTGCCTTCGGCTTCTCGCTTATCGGGACGTTCATCGTGCGCTCGGGCTTGCTGACCAGCGTGCATGCCTTTGCCAATGACCCTGAGCGCGGCGTGTTCATCCTGATTATCCTCGGCCTTTTTACCGGCGGCGCGCTGACACTGTTCGCCGCGCGCGCGCAGGCGATGGAGGCCAAGGGCGTCTTTTCCATGGTCAGCCGGGAAAGCGCGCTGGTGCTCAACAATATCCTGCTGGCGGTGTCGGCCTTTGTGGTGTTCTTCGGAACGCTCTGGCCGATCCTGGCCGAGATGTTCTTTGACCGCAAACTCTCGGTCGGGGCGCCGTTCTTCAACGCGGCCTTCACACCGTTCATGGTGGCGCTGGGGGTGGTGTTGCCGCTGGGCGCCATGCTGCCGTGGAAACGCGGCAAGCTGGGCCGGGTGGCGCACAGCCTGCGCTATGCCTTTGTGCTGGCGCTGGCGCTGGCGATCCTGGTCTGGGTCATGCAGACCGGGCGCAGCGCGCTGGGTCCGGTGGGTCTGTTCCTGGGGGCCTGGATCACCTTTGGCGCTATTGTCGATCTGTGGTCGCGCACCGGGCGCAGTGGCAGCGTGGCGCGGCTGTTCCGTCTGCCGCGCGCCGACTGGGGCAAGGCGGTGGCCCATTCCGGTCTGGGTGTCACCATGTTCGCGATTGCCGGGCTGATGGCCTGGGAGGTCGAGGATATCCGCGTCGCCCGTCTCGGCGAACCTTTCGAGGTGGGCGGGTTCACCCTGACGCTCGACGGGGTCGAGCGCGTGCAGGGGCCCAACTATATCTCGACCATGGGCAGTGTCCGCCTGGAACAGGCGGGTCGGGCCATCGACACGCTGCACCCCGAAAAGCGCGACTATCCGGTTGCGCGCATGCCCACCACAGAGGCGGCGATCGACTATCGCATTCTGCGCGATGTCTATGTTGTGATCGGCGACCAGCAGGACGACGGCGGCTGGACCATACGGACCTATATCAAGCCCTTTGCCAACTGGATCTGGGGCGGCTGTATCCTGATGGCGCTTGGCGGCGCGCTCAGCCTCAGCGACCGGCGCTTCCGGGTGGCGGCGGGTGCGCGCAAGGCACCGGCCGGCGGGGTGCCCGCGGAATGAAACGCCTGATCCTGATCCTGTCGCTGATCGCGTCCCCGCTCTGGGCGGTGCAGCCTGACGAGGTGCTGGACGATCCCGCGCTCGAATCCCGCGCCCGCAGTCTGAGCGAGGGGCTGCGCTGTCTGGTCTGCCGCAACGAGAGCATCGACGAATCCAATGCCGAGCTGGCGCGTGACCTGCGTCTGCTGTTGCGCGAACGGCTGGTGGCGGGGGACAGCGACGAACAGGCTGTAGCCTATATCGTCGACCGCTACGGCGAATATGTGCTGCTGAAACCCACTGCCACCGGGGCCAACTGGCTGTTGTGGCTGGCCGGTCCCCTGATGCTGCTGGCGGCGGCGGGCATGGGCTGGGGGTTTGTGCGTGGGCGCGCCACGGCGGCGCCCGCGACCGAGACCGCGCTCAACCCCGAAGAGCAGGAGCGCCTGCGCCGAATTCTGGAAGAGTGACGCGCGGTTTCCCTTTCCCCGCGCGTCAACTTGCGCCAGTTTGCGGCGCAACAGCATCCAACCGGGGGTCTCTCGCATGCAATATGACACCATCTCTCTGGACATCGCCGACGGTCTGGCGGTTCTGACGCTGAACCGACCCGACAAGATGAACGCGCTGACCAGCCGGATGCGGGCCGAGATCACCCATGCGATGAAGGCCGCCGCCCGCGAGGCGCGCGCCATCGTGCTGACCGGGGCGGGGCGGGCCTTCTGCACCGGCCAGGATCTGGGCGATGCGGGCAGCTCGGGCAAGATCGACCTGGAGCGCACCCTGCGCGACGAATACAATCCCATGCTCGAGGCGATCTATGATTGCCCGGTGCCCACCATTGCGGCGGTGAACGGGCCTGCGGCAGGGGCGGGGGCCAATCTGGCGCTGTGTGCCGATGTGGTGATCGCAACCGAAAGCGCCTATTTCCTGCAGGCCTTTGCCCGCATCGGCCTGATGCCCGATGCCGGCGGCACCTGGTTCCTGCCACGCCAGATGGGTCTGGCCAAGGCGATGGGCGCAGCACTGTTCGCCGACAAGATCGACGCCCGTCAGGCCGAGGCCTGGGGCATGATCTGGGAGGCGGTGCCCGACGCCGAATTCGACGCCCAATGGCGCAAGCGCGCCGCCTATCTGGCCAATGGCCCCACCGCCGCCTTTGCCAATATCAAGAAGGCGATCCGGGGCAGCTATGGCACCGCGCTGCCCGACCAGCTGGCGGCCGAGGCGCATCTGCAGGGTGAATGCGGCCGCAGCCGCGATTTTCAGGAAGGCGTCGTTGCCTTCATGGAAAAACGCGCCGCCAAGTTTGAAGGCCGGTGAGCGCAAGCCCGATTGACAACTACGCCCCGGGGCTGGGCATCATGGTGACATGAGCGTGCCCAGCCATAGCCCCGACGCGGCCGTCCTGGAACACCTGACCGGGCGGAGCAGGGGGCTGTACTCCTGGATCACCTCGGATCAGGTGGCGCTGCTGCTGGATCGCGACGGTTTGTTGCGGGTGCAGGCGCCGGGCGATCTGGATGTCGAGGGCGAGCTGATCGCGCGGGTGCGCCGGCAAGAGGGTGTCTTTCACCTGATCACCGCGCCGGGCGCCCGGGTCTGGGTCAACCGCCAGCCGGTCGAGGCTGCCGATCTGACCCATGGCGACGTGATCGAGTTCGGCGAACAGGGCCCGCTGTCGCGCCTGCGCATCTATGACGAGCGCCGCCGCCCGCATCCCACCCTGGTCGAGATGCTGAGCGATGCGCTCAGCTATCTGCGCACCAGCCGCCGCCCCCTGCTGGCCCGTCTGCCACGCGCGGCGGGGCTGTTCCTGGGTCGGTTCCTGGGCAACGGCGCGCTGATGTTTCGCGGGCTGGTCCTGCTTGGCCTCGTGGCGCTGGCGGCTCTGGCGATCTGGCAGATCCGCGCCGACCGCGCCCTGCGCGCGCAATATGAAAGCGGCCGCTTTCAGGTCGAGGCGTTGGCCTCGGCCCTGGCCGAGGCGCGGCGCGAGGCGATCCGGCCCGGCGATCTGGACGCGCTGCAGGACGAGATCGGCATCCGCCTGCAACTGAATGCCGAGCGGCTCGACACGCTCGAGGAACGCTCGAGCGCCGCGACACGGGTGATCTCGACCGCCGCCGGATCGGTGGCCTTCATCCAGGGGGGCTATGGGTTGCGCCATCGAGACAGCGGTCAGATGCTGCGCCATGTGCTGGGCGCGGGCGGCAACCGCCTGATGCTGCCGAACGGTCAACCTATGCTCTCGCTCGAGGGCGACGGGCCGGTGGCCGAGGTGCAATATACCGGCACCGGATTTGTGCTGGCCGAGACCGGGCTGATCGCCACCAACCGCCATGTTGCCGTCCCGTGGGAGAAATCCGCCGCCATGGGATTTGGCGGAGACACGATGGAGCCGGTCTTTACGCGCTTCATCGCCTATTTCCCCGGCCGTGCCGACCCGATCGATCTGGTGGTGCGGGGCCTCAGTGACAGCGCCGATCTGGCACTGGTGGCGCCCGCTGCGCCAGTCGAGTTGCCACCGGGACTGCCGCTGGCCGAGGCCGCGCCGCCGCCGGGGCTCGAAGTGCTGGTGATGGGCTATCCGACCGGGCTGATGTCGATGCTGGCGCGCTCGGGCACCGGTTTCGTCGAGGAGCTGCGCGGTGCTGGCATCACCGGGTTCTGGGAGGTGGCGGCGCGGCTTGCGGGCGAGGGGCTGATCTGGCCGTTGGCCAGCCGGGGCATCGTGGGGCAGGTGACCCCTGCGCTGGTGACCTATGACGCCGAGACCACCCATGGCGGCAGCGGCGGGCCGGTGCTGACCCTGCGCGGTCAGGTTGTGGCGGTCAATACAGCCATCCTGCCGGATTTCGGCGGGTCCAACCTGGGCGTGCCGGTGGCGCGGCTGCGGGCGCTGCTGAACGCGCCCACAGACTAAGCGTCAGGCTCAGGCGCGGCGGCGGCGGCCACCGCGCGCGCGCCGTTCGGGGCCCGCATCGTCACCGGTGCCGTCCGAGGCAGAGGTGAAGGGGCCGATCTTGTCCACGATCTCCTCCAGCGTCGGGCGCTCGCCGCGCGGGGTGCTGTCCAGCGCCGCGCGCATCGCGGTCAGATGCGCGGGCATGGTGCCGCAGCAGCCGCCGATGATCTTTGCACCGGCATCGCGGGCCATGGTGGCATAGACGCCCATCAGCTCGGGCGTGCCATCGTAATGGATGTGACCATCGACATATTTCGGGATGCCGGCATTGCCCTTGGAAATGATCGCCCGTTCGGTGCCCTGCGCGACAAAGCCCAGCACCGTGCGCAGGATGTCCGAGGCGCCGGTGCCGCAATTGGCGCCAAAGGCCAACGGCGGGTTGGGCAGGGTCTCGACCAGCTGCGCCATATCGGCCGAGGTGACGCCCATCATGGTGCGCCCGGCAGTGTCGAAACTCATGGTGCCGCACCAGGGCATGCCGGCCAGCGCAAAGGCCTCGGCGGCGGCGCGGAACTCCTCGGGGGCGCTGATCGTTTCCAGCCACAGCACATCGACGCCACCCTCTTTCAGGCCCTCGGCCTGTTCGTGGAACATCTCGACCGCGGCGGCATGGCTGAGGCTGCCCACCGGTTCCATGATCTCGCCGGTGGGGCCGACCGATCCGGCCACGATCACCTTGCGTCCGGCGCGGTCGGCGACCTCGCGGCCCAGCTCGGCGCCGACTCTGTTCAGCTCGCGCACGCGGCCCTGGGCTTCATGCAGTTTCAGCCGCGCGGCGGTGCCGCCAAAGGTGTTGGTCAGGAACAGATCGCTGCCCGCCTGGACCGAACCCTGATACAGCGCGCGGATCTTGTCGGGCTCATCGGTGTTCCACAGCTCGGGCGCATCGCCCGATTGCAGACCCATGGCGAACAGGTTGGTGCCGGTGGCGCCATCGGCCAGCAGCACGTCATGGCTTGCCAGCATCTCGGCAAAAACGTTGGTCATGGTCTTGCGACTCCCCGATTGCGCGGCGCCCGCGCGGGCCCGCCTTGGCGCGCAGATGTGTCACGTTCCCGTGAGAGAGGCAAATTCAATCTCTTCATCAAGATCATGAGCCGGCTGTGCATCGGGGGCCGCCAGGGGCGGCGGGGCCTGCACGTGGCGGGCCAGATCGGCGGCGGCCAGCGCAATCGCGGTCCAGCCCGGAGCGGCCATATAGAGCGGCTGCCAGCGCGGTGCGAAACTGTCCTTGAACTGGCGCAGGCCGTCGAAGCGATGCCCCAACCGGCCGGCGGGCACTGCCGCCAGCGACAGCCGGGGCACCCGGGCGGCAGCAGTGGCGGCCAGCGCCGTGGCGACCAGGGCGTGCATGGTGCCCTCGGGCGCGTCGGGATGGGTGCGCATCAGGTCAAGGCACCATTCATCGCGGCTGCGGTGAAAGCTGACGAAGCCTTCGAGCCGGGCGCCGCGCCAGGCCAGGAACACCGCCTGCCGCGCCAGGTAATCGGGGGCGAAGCGGCCCATGGTCAGCCCCCAGGCGCGCCCGTTTGCCTCTTGCCAGAGACGGTCCACCGCCGCCATCTGCGTCAGCGGCAGGGTGCTGGCGCGGCGCACCGTCAGGCCCGCGCGCTCTGCCTGGCGCAGCTTGCGCCGCAACTGGCGGCGATGCGATCCCGCGATGGTGAAATCCGCCGGCACCAGCGTCGCCTCGTCCGAGACATGGCGCACCCGCCAGCCGGCGCGGCGGGCCGATACCGCGACCCGGGCCGAGCATTTATAGACCAGCGCGAACAGATTGCGCTGCGCCGCGCGGCGGGCCAGAAGGTAGAGATCGGGATGACGGCCGCCGCAGACCGGATCGAACAGCATGATCAGGCTCTGATCGGTCTCGACCACTGCCATGTCGGCAAATCCGCCACTCAGCACATAGCCGCGCGATTGCGTCACCACGGCGGTTTCCGCGCGCGGGCGCGCCGGTGGGTGATGATGGATGCGGCGCGGCAGGCGGTGTTGCCGCCCCAGGCGCAGATCGGGCGGCGACAGCAGCAGCGGCACCGCCGCCAGTGCCGGCAACGCCACATAGATCAGCCGATAGGCCAGCACCGCCGCCATCAGCTCAGCCCCCGGGATCGCGGGCAACAGAGCCAGCAACGTCAGTTCGAACGCGCCCAACCCGCCGGGCGCCCCCGACAGTAGCCCCGCTGCCAGGGCCAGCACATAGGCAGACATCAGCAGCGGCAGATCGGTCCAGGACAGCGCGGGCAGCAGCACCCACAGCACCGCCGCCGCAGCGGCCAGATCAAGCGCGGCCCAGCCCAGGATCGCCCCCAGCGCCCGCAGGCTGGGCAGGCGCAGCGTGAAGCGCCCCAGCCGCAGCCGTGGCAACAGGAACAGGACCAGGGTGATCGGCAGCAGCAGGGCCAGCCCGGCCACCCCGGTCTGCCGCAGCCCCGGCAACGGGGGCGCGATCAGGCACAGGGCCGAGGCCCAGAAAGCCAGCGCCAGCAGGAAGGTGATTGCGACAAATGTCGTCAGCCTGAGGGCCAGCGCCGGGGTCAGGTCGCCGATCATCCGCCAGCGCGCGAAACTGCCGCTGAGCACGCCGCACCCGACGAATTGCGAAAACCCGATGGCCGCCATGCCGCACAGGCGCGCCTGCCGCGCGGCCAGACCGGTGCGGAAGTGGCGGTGTGCCACCCCGTCATAGCGCCCCAGCGCCCAAAAGCTGACCGCCGTGGCCAGCAGTGCCGCCGCCAGCCGCCAGACCGGCAGGCCGGACAGGGCGGCGATCACCTCGCCGGGGGCGAGCAGCGCCAGACGGTCGGCCAGCAGCCAGACCAGCCAGAGGGTGAGGACAAGACTGCCAACGAGGCGCAGCATCAGGCCAGCCGGGCGGGGCAGCAGAGAAAGGGGTCGGGGCATGCGCGGTCCTATGGCAGTTGGCCAAAGACTAGCCGCGCATCCCTTTCCCAACAGTAAACCCGCAAGCAGAGGCTTGCGGGTTTGCTATCGGTTTGAAACAGTTGGAAAAACCTGCCGGGCTCAGCCCGCTTCGCCCATGATCTGGGCCTTGGCCTCGGGCAGCAGCTCGGCCATCTTGGCACGGATCGTGTCAGCATCGGCCAGCCCGTCCAGATCGGCCTCGACCTTGCGCACCACGTCCTCGTGGCCGGCCTCTTCGAAATCGGCGATCACGACGGTCTTGGCATAGGCGTCGGCCTCGTCGCCGGTCTTGCCCATCAGGCCGGCAGCCCACAGGCCCAGCATCTTGTTGCAGCGGGCCTGCGCCTTGAACTGCATTTCCTCGTCATGGGCGAACTTGGCTTCAAATGCGTGTTCGCGATCGTCGAAGGTGGTCATGGGTTGCGTCCCCTCAGTGAATTGTGCTCAGCTTCTGATATGCCGTTCGCGGGGGCGGACCGCAAGAGGCAGCGGTAACCTTGCGACACTGCGGCGCTTGCCGTATGAGAGCGCCATGACGGGGGACTCATTTCCCCGCCCCAGTCGGAAAGGTCGCAGATGGCGCGTCGCACCAAGATTTACGAAGGCAAGGCCAAGATCCTGTACGAAGGCCCGGAACCGGGCACCATCGTGCAGTATTTCAAGGATGACGCCACCGCCTTTAATGCCCAGAAAAAGGACGTGATCGAAGGCAAGGGCGTTCTGAACAACCGCCTCAGCGAGTATTTCATGACCGGTCTGGCCCAGATCGGCGTGCCGACCCATTTCATCCGCCGTCTCAACATGCGCGAACAGCTGGTGCGCGCCTGCGAGATCGTGCCGCTGGAAGTGATCGTACGCAACTTTGCCGCTGGCACCATGTCGAAACGGCTGGGCATCGAAGAGGGCACGCAACTGCCGCGCCCGATCGTGGAATACTGCCTCAAGAATGACGAGCTGGGCGACCCGCTGGTGACCGAGGAACATATCGCCGCCTTCGGCTGGGCCAGCCAGCAGGACATGGACGATATCCTGAGCCTGGCGCTGCGCGTCAACGATTACCTTTCGGGGCTGATGTACGGCGTCGGCATCAAGCTGGTCGACTTCAAGATCGAGATCGGCCGGGTCTACGAGAATGACTATCCGCGCCTGATCATCGCCGACGAGATCAGCCCCGACAGCTGCCGTCTGTGGGACATCGCCACCGGGCAGAAGCTGGACAAGGACGTGTTCCGCCGCGATCTGGGCAGCCTGACGGATGCCTATTCCGAGGTGGCCCGCCGCCTGGGCGTGATCCCCAAGACCCAGATTGCAAAGCCGACGCTGATTAACTGAGGCCGGGGTGGCGGCCTGCGGGCCGGGCTCACCAGGCCTGAGCCCGGCGCGGCGAACAGGGACAATGCGCCAGCGGCGATCTTCCGCCGCGCGCAACAGATCGAAACAGCGATGCGGGCGCGCGACTGGCCCTGTGACGGGTGGGATCGCGCGGTCCGGCAGAACCAGGATGAAGGACAAGGAAAGATGAAGGCACGCGTGCATGTGATGCTCAAGAACGGGGTACTCGATCCGCAGGGCGAAGCGGTGCGCCACGCGCTTGGCGCCATGGGCTTTGACAAGGTCACCGGTGTCCGCCAAGGCAAGGTGATCGACCTCGATCTGGTCGAGGGCGCGACCGAGGCCGATGTGGCCGAGATGTGCGAGAAGCTGCTCGCCAATACGGTCATCGAACGCTACGAGATCGAGTTGGTCTGAGCCATGCGCGCCGCGCAGCTGACCGCCTGGCGCCAGCCGCTGACGCTGGCGACCTTGCCGGACCCGACACCGGGACCGGGAGAGGTGGTGCTGCGCGTGCTGGCCTGCGGGGTATGCCGGTCTGACTGGCACGCCTGGACCGGGGCTGATCCGGATGTGGAGCTGCCGCTGGTGCCGGGCCACGAATTCTGCGGCGAGGTGGTGGCCCTGGGGACCGGTGTCAGCCGCTGGCGGCTGGGCGACCGGGTGATCGCCCCCTTTATCCTGGCTTGTGGGCGCTGCGGCGATTGCGCCGCCGGGCATCAGACCATCTGCGCCAACCAGCAGGTGCCGGGCTTTACCCGCAACGGCGCCTTTGCCGAGCTGATCGCGGTGCCCTTTGCCGACACCAACCTTACCGCGCTGCCCGACAGCCTGCCGCCGCATGTGGCCGCCGGGCTTGGCTGCCGGGTCACCACCGCCTGGCAGGCGCTGGTGGGCCGGGCCGAGCTGCGTCCGGGCGAATGGCTGGCGGTGTTTGGCGGCGGTGGCGTCGGCCTTTCGGCGCTGCTTCTGGGCCGCGCGCTTGGTGCCCGCGTCGTCGTGGTCGATGTGGTCGAAGACAAACTGACCCATGCCAAAAGCCTTGGCGCCGATGCGGTGGTGAACGCCGCCGACACCGACGCCGCCGAGGCGGTGCGCGAGCTGACCGGCGGCGGCGCCCATGTCGCCGTCGAGGCGCTGGGGATCGCCGCCACCATGACCGGTGCCATGCGGTCACTGCGCAAGCTGGGCCGCCTGGTGATGATCGGCATGCCGGCGGGCGAGCATACGGCCATGACCCTGCCGATGGATGTGCTTTACTCCGGGCAACTGACCCTGCAGGGCACGCGCGGCATGCCTGCCTGGCGCTATCCCTCGCTTCTCTCTCTCATCGACGGCGGACATGTGGATCTGTCGCCGCTGGTGACCCGCACCATCGCCCTGTCCCAGGCAAGCGACGAGCTTGCCGCCTTTGACCGTCCCGCCCCGCCGGGCGTGGCGGTGATCACCGATTTTGCTACCTAGGAGGTCTCGCCCATGCGTGCAGCCGTTGTCGTCTTCCCCGGATCGAATTGCGACCGGGATCTGGCCGTGGCCTTTGAACAGGCCGGTTTCGATGTCTCGATGGTCTGGCACAAGGATGCCGACCTGCCGCAGGGGATCGACATTGTCGGCATTCCCGGCGGCTTCAGTTACGGCGACTATCTGCGCTGCGGCGCCATTGCCGCGCAGTCGCCGATCTGCAAGGCGGTGGTCGCGCATACCGCGCGGGGCGGCTATGCCCTGGGTGTGTGCAACGGGTTCCAGGTGCTGACCGAGACCGGCATCCTGCCCGGCGCCCTGCTGCGCAATGCCGGGCTGAAATACATCTGCAAGACCGTGGGCCTGAAGGTCGAGACATCGAACAGCGTCTTTACCGAGGGCTACAATGCCGGCGACGTGATCGGCATTCCGATCGCCCATCACGACGGCAATTATTATGCCGATGACGAGACGCTGGCCGCGCTCAAGGCCGAGGACCGGATCGCCTTTACCTATACCGACAACCCCAATGGCGCGCGCGACGATATCGCCGGCATTCTCAGCGCCAACCGCCGGGTGCTGGGGATGATGCCGCACCCCGAACGGGCCGCCGATGCGGGCCATGGCGGCACCGATGGGGTGGCACTCTTCCGCGCATTGGCGGGTGCGCTGACCCCGGCGTGACTTGAGCAACGCGCCCCGCGCGCGTAGCTTGGAGACATGAGCACTCCGCGCACAGACCCCAAGGGACAAAGCTGGATCCGCTCCGGCCAGCTCAGCTGGCGGGTGCGGGCGGCGCTGGTGCTGGTGCTGGTCTCGGCCACCGCGACGGTCTGGATCACCAACCGGCTACTGACCGACCGGTTCACCGAAAGCACTCGCAACCGGGCCGAGCTGCGGCTGGCGCTTTACTCGGGCAACCTGCTGAGCGAGCTCAGGCGCAACGCTATCGTGCCGCAACTACTGGCGCGCGACCCGACGCTGATCGCGGCGCTGCAATCGAGCGATTTCTCGCAATCGACCCAGCGGCTGATTTCCTTTGTCGAAGAGATCGGCGCCGCCTCGCTGATGCTGCTCGACCGGGACGGGCGCACCGTGGCCGCGACAGACCGCAACCGTCTGGGCGAACAGCACCGCTCGGCGGCCTATTTCGTCGATCCGGTACGCTCGAACGCCACCGTGTTTTCCACCATCCAGCGCGAGGCGGGCGGCTACAGCTTTACCTATTCGCGCCGGCTCGAGGACAGTTCGGGCGTGCTGGGCGTGATAGTGGTCGAGGTCGATCTGCAAAAGTTCGAGCGGGCCTGGTCGGGGATTTCGGATGCGGTGTTCGTGACCAACTCGGCGGGCACCATCATCCTGGCCACCGAACCGCGCTGGCGCGGGCTGAACCAGGCCGAGGCGCTGCGTCGCCAGACGCCTGAGAACGCCATCGAGCGGGCGATCCGTGCCACCGCCGACTGGACCGCGCTGCCAGCGGACGCCTATCTGCGCGGCGAGGCGGTGATGCGGATGGACAGCCGCATCCCGTTCCGGGGCTGGCAGATGACCTCGTTCACCACCTATGCCTCGATCCGCGAGCGGGTGAACGGTGTGCTGGCGCTGGAGATCATGGGATTCGCGATTCTGCTGGCGCTCAGCTTCTATGCGCTCAGCCGCCGCACCGCGTTCCGCGCCGCGCTGTTCCAGCGCGAGTCGGCGGAGCTTCGCGCGCTGAACGCGCGGCTACAGCGGGAAATCGCCGAACGCGAACGGGTACAAAAGACGCTGGAAGTGGCCGAACAGACGCTGGCGCAGAGCTCGAAACTGGCCGCGCTTGGCGAGATGTCGGCCGCCGTCAGCCACGAGCTGAACCAGCCGCTGGCAGCGATGAAGACCTATCTGGCCGGCGCCCGCCTGCTGCTGCGCCGCAACCGCCCCGAAGAGGCGCTGTCGAGCTTTGGCCGCATCGACGACCTGATCGAGCGGATGGGCGCGATCACCCGGCAGCTGAAATCCTATGCCCGCAAGGGGCAAGAGGCGCTTTCGCCAATAAACATGGGCGATGCGCTGGGGGCCTCGCTGGCGATGATGGAACCGCAGCTGCGTCAGCGGCAGGTGCAGATCACCCAGATCCTGCCCGATCGCCCGGTGCTGGTGATGGGGGACCGGATGCGGATCGAACAGGTCATGGTCAACCTCTTGCGCAATGCGCTGGACGCCACCAAATCGGTACGTGACCCCGAGGTCGAGATCATCCTGGCCGCGGGCGAGACCGCCACATTGACGGTGCGCGACAATGGCCATGGAATCAGGAATTTCGAGAATATCTTTGAGCCGTTTTACACCACCAAACAGCCCGGCGACGGGGTGGGTCTGGGGCTTGCAATCTCTTCGGGGATCGTCAACGACCTTGGTGGGCGCCTGACGGCGCGTAACGGGCAACATGGCGGTGCCGTTTTCGAGATGCAGTTACCCATCCTCGAAGACGGGCTGGAAGCCGCAGAGTAAAGAGGGAATACCCTATGGCACAGGCGATGAAGATTGCGATTGTCGATGACGAACAGGACATGCGCCAGTCGATCAGCCAGTGGCTGGCCCTGTCGGGCTATGACACCGAGACCTTTGCCAGCGCCGAGGAGGCGCTGAAGGTTCTGGGGTCGGAATATCCCGGCATCGTCATCTCGGATATCAAGATGCCGGGCATGGACGGCATGCAGTTTCTGAAAAAGCTGATGGGCGCGGACAGCTCTTTGCCGGTGATCATGATCACCGGTCACGGCGATGTGCCGATGGCGGTCGAGGCGATGCGGGTCGGGGCCTTTGATTTTCTGGAAAAGCCGTTCAACCCCGACCGGATGTCCGACCTTGCCAAGCGCGCCAGCAATGCGCGCCGGCTGACACTGGACAACCGGGCGCTCAGGCGCGAGCTGAGCGATGGCGGCCAGATCATGAAGAAGCTGATCGGCACCAGCCCGGTGATGGAGCGTCTGCGCGAGGATATCCTGGATCTGGGTCAGGCCGACGGTCACGTTCTGATCGACGGCGAAACCGGCACCGGCAAGACGCTGGTGGCCCATGCGCTGCACGCGGTGGGCAGCCGGGCGGGCAAGAAATTCGTGCTGGTTTCGTGTTCGGCGCTGGAGGAAGAGGCGCTGGCCAAGCGGCTGTTCGGCCCGATGATCCCGGAGGACGCGCAACTGCCCGCCATCGAAGAGGCGCGCGGCGGCACGCTGGTGCTTGAGGATGTGGAATCGCTCAGCGATGCGCTTCAGGCCAAGCTGTTGTCGGTGATGAACCAGCAGGGCACGCCGGCGGAAACCCGGATCGTGGCGATCTCGAACCTGCAAGAGGCGGGCAAGACCAGCGAGGACGTGCTGCGCCCGGACCTGTTCTATCGTCTGGCCGCGTTGCGCCTGACCATGCCGCCGCTGCGCCAGCGGGGCGAGGATATCCTGACGCTGTTCACCCGGCTCAGCGAGCAGTTCGCCGAGGAATACGGCTGTGACGCGCCGCAGGTCAGCGCGCAAGAGGCCGCGCAGCTGTTGCAGGCGCCCTGGCCGGGCAACGTGCGCCAGCTGATCAACATCGCTGAACGCGCGGTGCTGCAGGCGCGGCGCGGTTCGGGCACCATCGCCTCTCTGCTGATGTCCGATCACGAGGACATGCAGCCGGTAATGACCACCGAGGGCAAGCCGCTCAAGGAATATGTCGAGGCGTTCGAGCGGATGCTGATCGACAACACCATGCGGCGCCACAAGGGCTCGATCGCGGCGGTGATGGACGAGCTGTGCCTGCCGCGCCGGACCCTGAACGAGAAGATGGCCAAATACGGGTTGCAGCGCTCGGACTATCTCTGAGCCGGGCAGGCCGCGCGCCCGAATGCAGAATTGCCCGCGCCCCGGTGGCGCGGGCGCACTGCCGTGGCAGCCTCGGCATTCGCAGGGTGCCAAAGGCGGGCAGGGGTGTCATAGACCCCTCGTTGGCGCACCGTCTGGCGTGAACATGCACTTTGCCCATTGTCTTTTCCACAGCACTGCTTTTATGGTGACAGGACGGGACGGGCCCAAGGGCTCCTTGCTCCCGCACCCTTTAGAGTTTCGCTGCTCTGCCCCCGCTGGCACAGATCCCGGAGACAAAGCAGACCGATTGGCCCCCTGACCGGGGCAATGTAATGCCTTCGCCCGCTTGCCGGGGGACAGGAATAAATGGGCAGGCCCGGGACACGCCCGGCCTGTCGGAGAAGAACCGCGATGACGCGCGCGCAACTTTCGAGTGGACGAGCAGAGGGGCAAAACGCCGATCTCTGCCGCGCGGCGTCTCCAATCGCCCTGACAAGACACCCGCCAAATCGTGACCCCCTTAGGACGGTTCTGCCGCCCGGGAGGTTGCGCATTGCGCGGTGCACCAAGGAAACATGGCAAAGAAGATGCTCATTGATGCCACCCACGCGGAGGAAACCCGCGTCGTGGTGGTCGACGGCAACAAGGTCGAGGAATTCGATTTTGAGTCCGAAAACAAACGCCAGCTAGCTGGCAATATCTATCTGGCAAAGGTCACCCGGGTCGAACCCTCGCTCCAGGCGGCATTTGTCGATTACGGCGGCAACCGTCACGGGTTCCTCGCCTTCTCGGAAATTCATCCCGACTACTACCAGATCCCCGTCGCCGACCGTCAGGCGCTGATGGAGGAAGAGCGCGCCTATGCCGAGGCGCAGAAGGCGCGCGACGAGGATGAGGAAGGCGGTAAATCCCGCTCCAAACCCAAGCGCAGCCGCAGCCGCTCGCGCAGCAAGGCCGAAAGCCTGCGCTCCTCCGATCCGGTCGAGACCATGGATGTGAGCGAGACCGAGATCAGCGGCATGGAGACGATCGACCTCGACGAGGGCGATGATCGCGACGATATCGACCTGATCGAAGGCAGCTCGCCGATGGAGCGCGTCGCCGAGACGCCAGTGGAAGAGCCCGAGGACGGCGCCGATGAGACGGTGGATCAGACGGCGGATCAGGCGGCGGATGAGGCTGCTGATGCGGCCGAGGACACCGACACGACCGAAACTGACGGTGAAACCGCGCAGGACAACACCGAGGATCGCGCCGACGAGGCCGATGACGAGGATGAGGATGACGGCGAAGACGCCCCGCGCCCCCGGCGCGGCAAGGCCGATGCCGCCTCCAAGGATGACAGCATCGAATCCATCGCCGAAGAGGACGATGCCGAGGATCTGCGCCCGGCCCGCAAGCCGCGTGCGCGCAAGTACAAGATCCAGGAAGTGGTCAAGGTGCGCCAGGTGATGCTGGTGCAGGTCGTGAAGGAAGAGCGCGGCAACAAGGGCGCGGCGCTGACCACCTATCTCAGCCTCGCGGGCCGCTATTGCGTCCTGATGCCCAACACCGCGCGCGGTGGCGGCATCAGCCGCAAGATCACCAATGCGGTCGACCGCAAGAAACTCAAAGAGATCGCCGCCGAGATGGACGTGCCCCAGGGCGCGGGCCTGATCGTGCGCACGGCGGGCGCCAAGCGCACCAAGGCCGAGATCAAGCGCGACTATGAATACCTCCAGCGCATGTGGGAGCAGATCCGCGAACTGACGCTGAAATCCATCGCGCCGGCCAAGATCTATGAGGAAGGCGACCTGATCAAACGCTCGATCCGCGACCTCTATAATCGCGACATCGACGAGGTTCTGGTCGAGGGCGAAGGCGGTTACCGCATCGCCAAGGACTTCATGAAGATGATCATGCCGAGCCACGCCAAGAACGTGCAGCGGTATGAGGATCAGCTGCCGCTGTTCGCGCGCTTCCAGGTGGAAAGCTATCTGAACTCGATGTTCAACCCGACGGTGCAGTTGAAATCCGGTGGTTACATCGTGATCGGCGTGACCGAGGCACTGGTGGCCATCGACGTGAACTCAGGCCGGGCCACCAAGGAAGGCTCGATCGAGGAAACCGCGCTCAAGACCAATCTCGAGGCCGCCGAAGAGGTGGCCCGCCAGCTGCGCCTGCGCGACCTGGCCGGTCTGATCGTGATCGACTTCATCGACATGGACGAGCGCAAGAACAATGCCGCCGTCGAGAAACGGATGAAGGACAAGCTGAAGACCGACCGTGCCCGCATCCAGGTGGGCCGGATCTCGGGCTTTGGCCTGATGGAAATGTCGCGTCAGCGCCTGCGCCCCGGCATGATCGAGGCCACCACCCAGCCGTGCCCCTCGTGCCACGGCACCGGCCTTATCCGCTCGGACGACAACATGGCGCTGAGCATCCTGCGCCAGATCGAGGAGGAAGGCACCCGCCGCCGCTCGCGCGAGGTGCTGGTGCGCTGCCCGGTGGGCATCGCCAACTACCTGATGAACCAGAAACGCGAACATATCGCGCAGATCGAGGCGCGCTATGGTCTGAGCGTGCGCATCGAGGGCGATGCGCATCTGGTCAGCCCCGATTTCAGCCTTGAGAAGTTCAAGACCGCCACCCGCTCGGTGCCTCAGGTGCAGGCGCCGGTGGTTTCGGTGGACTCGCGGCTGATGGACCAGATCGACGCCGACGAGGCCTTCGAGGAAGAGGACGAGGCCGAAGAGGTCCGGACCGAACCCCGCGGCGAGACCGCTGGCGAAGGGGACGGCGACGGCAAGCCCAAGCGGAAACGGCGTCGGCGGCGTCGGCGCAAGAACGGCGGCAATGGTGGCGAGGACAGCACGGCCGACGGCGACAGTGGCGAGATCGGTGACGAGGCGGCCGAGGATGCGGCGGATGCCGCGCCCGAGGCAGCCGAAGACGCAGCCGTGACCGAGGCCGAGGCGGAACCCGCAGCGGCCGAGGGCGGCGAAGCCGAGGTTGAAGCCGTGGCTGAGGCTGAGGCTGAAGCTGAAGCTCCGGCCAAGACCCCGAGAAAGCGCACCCGCACGCGCAAGAAACCGGTCAAGGCCGAAGCGGCTGCCGAGGCGCCTGCCGACGCGATGGCAAGCGCGGATGTCCCTGCCGTTGAGGGCGACGCTGGCGAAACCCCGGCCGAGGCGGATGCCGAGGCTGAGGCCGCGCCGGTCAAGAAAACGCCCAAGCCGCGCAAACCGCGCAGCCGCAGCAAAAAGGCCGAGGCGCCCGCCGAGGCTGCCGAGGCAAGCGTAGCGGCCGAGGCCCCGGCAGCGGAAAGCGTCGAAGCCGAGCCTGCAACCGCCGTCGAGGCAACAGCGCCCGAGGCAGTGGCCGAGACGGTTGTGGACGAGGCGGCGCAGCCCGCCGAGGATGCCATAGCGGCCCCGGCAGAGCCGGAAGCGGCGCCTGAACCGGAAGTGGCTCAGGCAGAGCCGGCAGCGCCCGAGATGGCGGTTGCCGAGGCCGAGGCGGAACCCGATGGCCCGCCGAAGCCGAAACGGCGCGGCTGGTGGTCGCTGGGTCAATAAACAAAAAAGGCGGGTCCCAGGACCCGCCTTTTTCAATCCGCCTTGCGGATCAGGTATATCTGGTGGTCCGGCGCCTCGTCCTGGCCAATCAGCGCATGGCCGGCCTCGGCGCAGAAATGGGGCACGTCCACCACTGCTGCCGGATCGTCGGCCAATAGCCGCAGCACCGCGCCGGGCGCCATGGATTTCAGCCTTTTGCGGGCCTTGAGCACGGGCAGGGGACACAGCAGCCCCAGCGCGTCGAGGGTCTCGAAATCGTCGGTCATGCCCCGCAGATACGCCCGGGCCGCGCGCCTGTCCAGCGCCGGGCGCGACATTGCTACAACACGGCCACGAGGATGTGACCGCATGGCCTCGTGACCTTGCCCGCGCGATCACCTATGTGCAGGTCATGTTCGAATTAGAAATCATCGACGCGGGGCTTTTGCCCGCCATGTTCGTGGCGCTCCTTGGTGGGATCGTCAGCTTTCTCAGCCCCTGTGTGCTGCCCATCGTGCCGCCCTATCTGGCCTATATGAGCGGGGTCACCCTGGGCGAGATCCAGGATCAGGCCGCCGCCCGGCGCAAGGCGACGCTGGCGGCACTGTTCTTTGTGCTGGGTCTGTCGACCGTCTTTCTGCTCCTGGGCTTTACCGCCTCGGCCTTTGGCGCCTTTGTGCTGTCCAATCAGGAACTGTTTGCCAAGGTGTCGGGCGTGGTGGTCATCGTATTCGGCCTGCACTTTCTGAGCGTCTTTCGCATTCCGCTGCTGGATCGCGAGGCCCGGATGCAGACCGGCGATGCCGGGGGATCGGTGTTTGGCGCCTATGTGCTGGGGCTGGCCTTTGCCTTTGGCTGGACGCCCTGTATCGGGCCGCAGCTGGGTGCGATCCTGTCGCTGGCGGCGTCCGAGGCCTCGGTGGCGCGCGGCACGCTTTTGTTGGGTGTCTATGCGGCGGGTCTGGGGGTTCCCTTCCTGCTTGCGGCCATGTTCCTCAGCCGCTCGATGGCGCTGATGAACCGGATCAAGCCGCATATGGGCCTGATCGAAAAGGTGATGGGCGGGCTGTTGCTGTTTGTCGGCATCATGCTGGTCACTGGCCTGTTCACCCAGTTCAGCTGGTGGCTGCTCGAGGCCTTCCCGGCGCTGGCGGAACTGGGCTGAGCGGGGCCGGGGGGCTGTCTGCCCCCCCGCCGTCGGGCCGTTGGCCCGCCGCCCCCCGAGAGTATCTGCAACCAGAAAGAAGCAGCAGGATTGTCACCGCTTGGGCTTAATCTTGCCCCAGTGATGCGCTAGGCTGCGACCAAAGAGGTCGAGCCATGAGCAGTGTCCCATCCGCAGGTCAGGTCCGCCGGCGCCGGGTGTTCTATATCCCCGGCTATGACCCGATTCATCCCCGCCGCTACCGCGAGCTTTATCGCAAGGAAAGCGCCGAGCAGGCGCGGATCTCGGGCTATTCGGTTACGCTGAAACCCAAGACCACCAAGGGCCCCTATGGTTGGCATGTCAGGTCTGAGCAGGACGGTGCCGAGGTTGCGGCGGATGTAGAAGTGCTGGTCTGGTCCGATATCGTGCGCGGCAGCATGTCGAACACGATCCCGGCCACCTATGCGCAACTTGCGCGTACCGCCTGGACCTATATTGCCTCGGGCGTTCTGTGGCGGCTGATGCGATTGAGGAAAGGTCCGGTGATCGCCGCGCTTTACCCGGTGGGGATGCTGCTGGCGCAGCTGTTCGCCGCGCTCTTTCTGGTCTGGTTGGGTTGGCGGCTGGGCGGGCTGACCGGATGGCCGCTTGCCGCACTGGCCGGGATGGGCGTGGGCGCGGGCGCGGGGGTCTATCTGCTGCGCTGGTTCCGTTCCAAGGACGGCACGTTCTTTGCCTATTACCTGATGCATGACTATGCCTATTCGGCGCGCTGGCGCGGTGCCAACCCGCCCGAGCTGGAGGCGCGGATCGGCGATTTTGCCGAGCGGATCGCCGGGGCACTGGCCAGCGATGCGGACGAGGTGCTGGTGGTGGGCCATTCCTCGGGCGCGCATGTGGGCGTGTCGGTGCTGGCCGATCTGATCCGGGCAGGCCGGGTGCCGGCCGATGGTCCGGCGCTGGGGTTTCTGACGCTGGGGCAGGTGGTGCCGATGGTGTCCTTCCTGCCCGAGGCGCAGCGGCTGCGCGCCGATCTGCATTACCTGTGCACCCGCGACGAGCTGGCCTGGGTCGATGTCTCGGCGCCGGGCGATGGCTGCGCCTTCGCGCTGTGTGATCCGGTTTCGGTCAGCGGCGTTGCCCCGGCGACGGGCAAGCGCTGGCCGCTGGTGCTGTCGGCGGCCTTTACCAAGACGCTGAGCCCGGCCCGCTGGGCCGAGCTGCGCTGGCGTTTCTTCCGGCTGCATTTCCAGTACCTCTGCGCCTTCGATCAGGTGGGGGATTACGACTATTTCCGCATCACTGCCGGGCCGCAGACGCTGGCCGCGCGCTATCGCGACCGGGCGCCGTCGAAATCGCGGATCGAGCGGGCGGTGAGCAAATATACCGATATGGGCGCATCATGATCCCGCCCAAACCCCCCGCGCGCCCGGACAAGGTCTCGCTCTGGCGCTATCTCAGACTGTTCCGCCAGGACCTGCTGTCGGCGCAGCCAGCACGGCTGTACCGGGCCTGGATGGCCGAGTTCCGCACGCCCTTCTTCCGGTCCTACCTGGTGAACCAGCCCGATCTGGTGGACACGGTGCTGAAAGGGCGGCCCGACGATTTTCCCAAATCCAACCGCATCAGCGAGGGGTTGCGGCCGCTGCTGGGCAATTCTGTCTTTCTGACCAATGGCGAGACCTGGAAACGCCAGCGACGCATCATCGACCCAGCATTCGAGGGCGGGCGCCTGCGCGATACCTTTCCCGCCATGTGGGCGGCGTCCGAGGCGGCGGTGAACCGGCTGGCGGCACAGGCCGGGCAGGAGACCGAGATCGAAGAGGTCACCAGCCACGCGGCGGCGGATGTGATTTTCCGCACCCTGTTCTCGATCCCGATCGAACATGAGGTGGCAGCGCAGGTCTTTACTCGGTTCCGGGCCTATCAGCGGGCGCAACCGCTGTTGAACCTTGCGGCATTCGTGCCGGTGCCGCAATGGGTGCCCCGGTTCCATTCGCGCGAGACCCGCCGGAACGCGGCGGTGATCCGGGGGCTGATCCGGCAGCTGACAGATACCCGGATGGGCGAAATCCGCGCCGGCACCGCGCCCGACGATCTGGCCACCAAGATCATGACCACAACCGACCCGCAGACCGGCGACCGGTTCGACACGGACGAGATGGTCGATCAGGTGGCGATCTTTTTCCTGGCCGGGCACGAAACCAGCGCCTCGGCGCTGGCCTGGACGCTGTACCTGATGGCGCTTTACCCCGACTGGCAGGAGAAACTTGCCGAGGAGGCGCGGACGCTGGACAGCGGCACAGATTTCAGCGTGATGTCGAAGCTGCGCCTCAGCCGCGATGTGTTCCGCGAGGCGCTGCGCCTGTACCCGCCTGTGCCGATGATGGTGCGCGAAACGACCTGCCCCGAACGGTTCCGTGACCGCGATGTACCGAAGGGCGCGCAGATCGTGCTCAGCCCCTGGCACCTGCACCGGCATGAGCGCCTGTGGGAGCGGCCCGACGACTTCGATCCGGCCCGCTGGCAGACCGAGAATGGCAAGACCTGCCAGCGCAACGCTTATATGCCGTTTTCGGCCGGGTCGCGCGTCTGCACCGGGGCGGGGTTTGCCATGGTCGAGGGGCCGCTGATCCTGTCTATGCTGCTGCTGCGGTTCCGGTTCGAGCGGATCGCGGGGCGCGAGCCGGTCCCGGTGGCGCACCTGACCGTGCGGGCCGCAGATGGCATCTGGCTGCGCGTAGTTGAGCGCTAACATCCTACCATCCGCGCTTGCCATACTGTATGCGGTGCCAAGCGGAATCATTAAGACGGGAAAGACATATGTCCAAGGCACAAATGCGCGAACAGATGGCAAATGGCGCGGGCTTCATTGCGGCCCTGGATCAGAGCGGTGGCTCGACCCCCAAGGCGCTGGCGCTTTATGGTGTGGACGCGGCGCAATACGGATCCGAAGAAGAGATGTTTGCCGAGATCCAGCGCATGCGCGCCCGGATCATCCTGGCCGACGATTTCACCAGCAAGAAGGTGATCGGCGCGATCCTGTTCGAACGCACCCTGGGCGAGAGCATCGAGGGCCGCGGCGTGGCCGATTACCTGTGGAACGTCAAAGGCGTGGTGCCCTTCCTCAAGATCGACAAGGGGCTTGAGGACGAGGCCAACGGCGTGCAGATGATGAAGCCGATCCCGGGCCTTGCCGCGACCCTGGCCAAGGCCGAAGGCGTGTTCGGGACCAAGGAACGTTCGGTCATCCACGAGGCCAATGCCGAAGGTATCGCCGCCGTGGTGGCGCAGCAGTTCGACGTTGCGCGCGAAGTCATCGCCGCCGGTATGGTGCCGATCGTAGAGCCCGAGGTGAACATCCATTCGACCACCAAGGCGCAGGCCGAAGAGATGCTGAAGGATGAAATCCTGAAGAACCTCGACACCCTGGGTGAGGGGCAGGATGTGATGCTGAAACTGACCATCCCCAGCACCGCCAATCTGTATGACGTGTTGGCCGATCATCCCCGCGTGGTGCGGGTGGTGGCGCTGTCGGGTGGCTATTCCACCGATCAGGCCTGCGATCTGCTCAGCCGGAACGGGAAGATGATCGCCTCGTTCTCGCGCGCGCTGACCGAGGGCCTGTCGAAACAGCAGTCGGATGCCGAGTTCAACACGGCCCTGGGCGGCAATATCGACAAGATCTATCGCGCCTCGCTGTAAGCGCGACGCTGTTTAGAGACCGGGCCGCGATATCGCGGCCCGTTTTCATTTGGGCGGCGTGAAGCCTGCCCGCAGGTCCGCCGCCTTGTCGCGCATGACGCAGCCGCGCGCGTGATCATTGACCAGCCCCATCGCCTGCATGAAGGCAAACACCGTGGTGGGGCCGACGAATTTCCAGCCGCGTTTCTTCAAATCCTTCGACATCGCGGTCGAGGCGGGGATGATGCTGGCCGTCTGCGGCTCGGGCAGGTCCTCGGGCTTGGGTTCGTAGGACCAGACATAGGCCGCCAGGCTGCCGTGTTCGGCCAGCAGGTCGCCCATCCGGCGGGCATTGTTGATCACCGCCTCGATCTTGCCGCGATGGCGGATGATGCCGGCATCATCCAGCAGCCGCGCCACATCGGCCGCGTCATAGGCGGCGATGCGGGTCCAGTCGAATCCGTCGAACGCGGCGCGGAAATTCTCGCGCTTGGCCAGGATGGTGCGCCAGCTGAGGCCGGACTGAAAGCTTTCAAGGCAGAGCTTTTCGAACAGGCGCCGGTCGTCACCCACCGGATAGCCCCATTCGCGGTCGTGATAGTCGAAGAATTCCGGCGCCGAATTGCACCAGCGACAGCGCGGCTGGCCGTCGGGGCCGGGGATCGTGCTGCTCATGCCGCAACCTCGGGCAGCAGAAAGGTGAAATCGGCGCTGGCGCGCGATGGCGTGAGTTCGAGGATCTCGGCGGTTACCACGTCCTCGATCACAAAGGGGTCGGCGGCGACGCGGGCCTCGACCTCGGCGCGAGTGGCGGCGCGGGCCAGGATGCCACCGCCCAGTTGCGGCTGAAGGCTGCCCGCCAGGTCAAAGACACCATCGTCAAACCCCTGTTTCAGCCAGGCGACATGGTCGGCCATGACCTCGGGCGCGCGGGCCTTGTTGGTCGAGAATTTCAGCAAGATCAGAAACATGTGTCGATACCTTCAGGTTGTCATGGGAAGCGTATTGTCGAGCCAGCGGTGCATGTCGGCCACTTCGGAGCGCAAAAACCCCTCGTCGTGAAAGCTCTGCGCCAGCGTGGCAGCACCCTGACTGCGGGCCAGCAGATGCATCGCCAGCGCGGGTGCTTCGGTGGTGCAACCGGCCTCGGCGAACTGGCGCTGCAACCAGTCGCGAAACAGGGTGAACAGCCCGTTGGCCTGCCCCTGCGCGGCGTGATCCAGCTTGCTGAGTTCGGTACAGAGCGAGCCGACTGGGCAACCGTATCGGGTGATCTTGGCCCGGTTCATGATCATCAGGTCGATGAAACTGGCGATGCGGGCGCGGGGGCTGTCGCCGGTGCCCTGCCAATCCGCCAGCATCTGCGCGGTGCGGGCCAGTCGCAGCCGGATCACCTCGGCCAGGATCTCGTCTTTGGTCTTGAAATGATAATAGAAATTGCCGCGTGAGATACCCACCGCCGCAGAGATATCGACAAACGAGGTCTGCGCGAATCCCTGCCGGTAAAACAGCTCATCAGCGGCAGCGACAATCTGATCGCGGGTCTGTGCCTGTACCATATCCAACCTCTAGGATGAATGTCCTAGGGGTTGTAGGTCAAACGTCCTAATTATGTCAACCGGGTTCAGCGCCTGCTTTGATACCAGCCCAGAACATAGACGCGAATGGCCGAGGCAAGGCCGGTCTCGGGGTCGCGTGCGGCATCAATATCACCCGCCAGAACATTGATCGGCATATCTTTTTCTTTTGCGATCTCGCGAAAGGCCCGCCAGAACGCATCCTCGAGCGAGACCGAGGTGCGGTGCCCCCGCAGCGTCAGCGAGCGTTTGACGGGTCGGCCGCTCATTCCTCGACCTCGTGGCCATCATGATCGCGCCGGGCCTTGTCGGCGCGGGCGCGCTCCAGCTGTTTGTCGGCCTTGCTGCGGCCGAACTTCACCGCGTTCTCATCGGCGCGCGCCTTTTTCTCGGCGCGCTCCTTCTGTTTGCGGAACTGGTTGAGGTTGACCGGCTTTCCCATCAGTCGCGGGGCCCGATCATCTGTTCGGGGCGTACCACCCTGTCAAAGGTCTCAGCGTCGACAAAGCCCAGCCGCACCGCTTCTTCGCGCAGGGTGGTGCCGTTCTTGTGCGCGGTCTTGGCGACCGTGGTGGCGTTGTCATAACCAATGGTGGGGGCCAATGCGGTGACCAGCATCAGGCTTTCGCGCATCAACTGGTCGATCCGAGCGGTGTTGGCGCGGATGCCCAACAGCATCCGCTGGGTGAAACTGTCCGCCGCATCGCCCAGAAGCTGCATGGATTGCAACAGGTTATAGGCCATCATCGGATTATAGACATTCAGTTCGAAATGGCCTTGCGAGCCTGCGAACTTGATCGCCGCGTCATTGCCCATCACATGGGCGGCGACCTGGGTCAGCGCCTCGGCCTGGGTCGGGTTAACCTTGCCCGGCATGATCGAGCTGCCCGGTTCGTTTTCGGGCAGGATCAACTCTCCCAGCCCCGAGCGGGGGCCGGAGCCCAGAAAGCGGATGTCATTGGCGATCTTGTAGCAGCTGCCCGCCACCGTCGCGATCGCACCTGACAGGAACACCATCGCGTCATGGGCGGCCAGCGCCTCGAACTTGTTGGGTGCGCTGACCAGCGGCAGGCCGGTGATCTCGGCCATGTTGGCGGCCACCGCCTCGGCCCAGCCCGCGCGTGTGTTCAGCCCGGTGCCCACGGCGGTGCCGCCCTGGGCCAGCTCATGAATGCCGGGCAGGGCGGCCTCGATCCGGGTCAGCCCCATGCGGATCTGATGGGCATAGCCCGAGAACTCCTGTCCTAGGGTCAGCGGCGTCGCGTCCTGGGTATGGGTGCGGCCGATCTTGATGATGTCGCGGAACTCTTCCGCCTTCTGCTCCAGCCCGGCCAGCAGGGCGTACAGCCCCGGCAGCAGAACATCGCGCGCCATCATCGCCGCAGCCACATGCATCGCGGTGGGAAAGGTGTCGTTCGAGGATTGCCCCATGTTCACATGGTCGTTCGGGTGCACCGGGTCCTTACTGCCCAGCTGTCCGCCCAAAAGCTCGATTGCACGGTTGGCGATCACCTCGTTGGCGTTCATGTTCGACTGGGTGCCCGAACCGGTCTGCCAGACCACCAGCGGGAAATGATCATCCAGCCGGCCCGCGATCACCTCGTCGGCGGCGGCGACAATCGCATCCGCCAGATCCTGGGCCAGCGCGCCGGTTTCGCGGTTGCGCAGGGCGCAGGCCTTTTTCACCACACCCAGCGCGCGGATGATGGCGACGGGCTGACGTTCCCACCCGATCGGGAAGTTCTGGATCGAGCGTTGGGTCTGCGCGCCCCAGTACCTGTCGGCGGGCACCTCCAGCGGGCCAAAACTGTCGGTCTCGATGCGGGTTGGGGTCATCTGCCTCTCCGTCTGCTGGTGGCGGGGTTTGACCAAAGATAGGGGCTGGCACCGGCAAGGTATAGCGGGCGGGCGATCAAATCGCTGGTTTTGGGTGAACTCGTTCATTGTTCAACCGCTCGCGCCCTGTAATATGATCGTGAGAGCGCAACGCCAAGGAGCATCCGATGCCTGCCATCCCCCTGTCCGCCCTGACACGCCCGGTTCTGGCGCTGCTGGTGTCGCTGCTTCTGGTCCCGGCTGCCTTTGCGGGCGAGGCGGCGCGGTTTGTCGGCACCTATATGGGCAGCGCCGAGGTGCAGCGTGCCGATGGCAGCACCGAGATGCGCGACATGGACGTCACGATCGAAGAGACCAAGGACGGGTTTACGGTCAGCTGGTCGACCACCATCCAGAAACCGGACGGGCGCATCAAGGAGAGCGATTATTCGGTCGATTTCCTGCCCAGCACCCGCGATGGCGTCTTTGCCGCGGCGATGCGGCGCAACGTGTTCGGCCATACCGTGCAGCTCGACCCGATGAAGGGAGAGCCCTATGTCTGGGGCCGTATCAGTGGCGATACGCTGACCGTGTTCTCGTTGTTCGTGGCCGATGATGGCGGCTATGAGATGCAGCAATTCGACCGCACCCTGGCCGAGGGTGGGCTGGTGCTGAATTTCTCCCGCGTCAAGAACGGCCTGCCGGCCAAGTCGGTCGAGACATTTCTGCAAAAACAGTAGCCGGGTTCGCCAAGGCCCGCCGCAACCCTGCAAGATTGTGGCGCGCCCGGACGAAAGGAACTGCGTGGTTCAGGGTTTGCGGAAACTGTCCAGCGACACCACTTCGGCATCGGGTTTGGGCGCGTCGGGCTCTTCCTCGACCTCGATATCGTCCTCGTCATCCTCGTCGAAATCGGGGCTTTCAAAGCGCAGGCCGAATTCAACCGACGGATCGACAAAGGTGCGGATCGCGTCATAGGGGATATAGAGCGGCTCGGGCGAGTCGCCGAAATTCAGGGTGATCGCAAACCCGTCCTCGCCCACGTCGAGATTCTCGTACCAGTGCTGCATCACGATGGTCATCTCGCCCGGATAGCGGTCGGCCAGCCAGTCGGCCAGCTGCACCCCTTCATAGCGCGTGTCGAAAGTGATGAAGAAGTGATGCGCGCCCGGCAGCCCGTGCTGCGCCACATCTGCCAGAACCGTCTTGATCAGGCCGCGCATGGCGGTGTGCATCAGGTTGCCGTAGTCGATGTCTCTCGACATGTAGTGCCCTCATTCCGTCTTGAAACCCAGCATAGGGGATTCGGCTGGAAACAAAAGAGATCCAGCGCCGCATTTCGCAGTTAGAGAAAATGACTGCCTGCTCCGGCCAGCGCCAGCAGCAATACCGTTTCCCCCATGCCCCGGCGCAGCAGGATCAGCCACACCGCCGCCAGCGCCGCAAGGGCCAGCGCCAGCGGATCGAAGCTGCTCAATTGCGGGGCGGGCAGCGACACCGGACCGGCGCGCAGGACCGAGACATCGCTGAACAGCACATGCAGCGCGAACCACAGCGACAGGTTCAGGATGACACCGACAACGGCGGCGGTGATCGCCGCCAGGGCCGCCGCCGGGCGCGGGCGGCCGGCGATGTGGTCGAGATAGGGTGCGGCGGTGAAAATCCACAGGAAGCAGGGCACGAAAGTGGCCCAGAGCGCCACCAGACCGGCCAGCGCCGCCAGGCTGGCGCCACCGTCCAGATAGGCGCTCAGCATGGCGACGAACTGGGTGACCAGGATCAGCGGGCCGGGCGTGGTTTCGGCCAGGCCAAGCGCGTCGATCATCTGGGCGGTGGTGATCCAGTGATACTGATCGACCACGGTCTGGGTCATATAGGCCAGCACCGCATAGGCGCCGCCAAAGGTGACGACTGCCAGTTTGGCCATGAACCAGCCAATATCGGCCAGCAAGGGGGCGCCGAACCGTTCCAGCAGCAACAGCGGACCAAGCCAGAGTGTCAGCCAGAGCGCGGCGCTGCGATAGGGTGGGCGGGGCAGGGCCGTTTGGGCGCGCGCGCCCGGCGCGGTACGGGCAAAGCCCCAGAGCGCCGCCGCCAGCACGATCAGCGGAAAGGGCAGCGACAGCGCGAAAATGGCGACAAAGGCCAGCCCGGCAAGGATCCAGGCGGCAGGGGTCTTCAAGGTCCGCGCGGCCAGTTTGCGCAGCGCCTCAATGACGATGACGATCACCGCCGCCTTGATACCCAGAAATCCCGCCTGCACCAGGGGCACGCTGCCGACCTGCACATAGACCGCCACCAGCGCGGCGATGACCAGCGCGCCGGGCAGCACGAACAGCGCCCCTGCCAGCAAGCCGCCGGTTACCCCGCGCAGGCGCCAGCCCGCATAAGTGGCCAGTTGCATCGCCTCGGGCCCCGGCAGCAACATGCACAGCGACAGGGCGCGCAGATAGGTCTGCTCGTCCAGCCAGGGGCGGGTCTCGACCAGTTCGCGATGCATCAGCGCGATCTGCGCCGCCGGCCCGCCAAAGGAGAGAAGCCCGATGCGGCCAAAGACACGCGCCATCTCGGCCAATGCGGGCGGCGCTGTGGTCGCACTGTCAGACAGCGGCCCGCTTGCGGAGTTCTTCACCGTCATGCCCGCACCCTTTTGCCGTCTCAATGCGCGCAGAGTGCGGAACCGCCCGATCCCGGCCCCGGCAATGCTGCAGCCCATCGCTAGCGCGTCGGGGCCTTGGGCGTCAATGCCGGGGCGGGCTCAGCGCCATTCCAGCCGTTGGCCGGTCATGCAGATGGGCAGTGTGTCAGCGGGCATCTGACCCAGTTGTTCGAACAGCGAAATCAGGTCGAACTGGTTATAGGCCTCGACGATCTTGCCATCCTTGTAGCGTGCCATGACCTGTCCGGTCACCTCGATCGGGGCGCCATTGTCGGCGCGCGAGGTATGGACATGCAGAATGGCCGACAGCCAATCGCCATTTTCGATCGTCTTGGGGATATCCACCCGGATATCGCCCAGATGATAGCGAAAGGCCGAGACGAAATCGCGGAAATCATCCGCCCCCACCTGCATTTCGGGGATCAGCCCCTCGGCCATCGTGTCCTGGGCGAAGAATTGATCGATCGCCTCGACATCACCTTGTTCCCAAACTCGGGCATACCATTCCTTCAACAACTCGGACTTGTTCATCAGAGCCTCCATCGTCGCTGCCATCAGAATGGGACCGATTGGTGAACGAATGCTGAATATCGGCGGTGATAAAGCCGATAAATACGTACGTATTGGAGGAAAAATGCAGGTTTCTGTTGCCAGGTACCTGCGAACCCCGCCTTACGCTGCTAGGCGCAAGGGCTTAAGTTTCGGTGTTTCGGACTGCTTACGCAGCCAGAGCAACCGGAGCACGATTGTCGTTGGCAATTATGCTTTGCGGACCGATAACGGTGGTACCCCGCCGAGACAAAGCTAACCCCTTTAGACGTCCGTCGATCCTGTTTCGGCCCCATGATCCCCCAACGAGGGTGTCTGGTGGAGCCGCCGGGTACCGCCCCCGGGTCCGAACCGCTTATTACGAGCGCGTTTATGTCCATAGTTCCCGAGGGAACAGGTTGAATATAGTCGCTCTGCGGGCAAGCGCAATGGCAACCGACATCCTGCGAGGATGTCGGCCTGTTTTCCGGCACGGAAAACAGGCGGGCAGGGCCGGAGTGCAAATCCTTGTTGGATTTGCGGCCGTTTTCCGTGCCGGAAAACGGCTCTCAGACCAGGCGTCGGATCGGGGCGCTGTTGCAGAAGACGATGACCTGCTCGCGATTCTGCACCGCCTGAAAGCCGCGCTGGCGGACCTCGTCCAGGAAGCGCTGCATACCGACATAGCGCTCGATATCGCGGGTCTTGCGGCGGATCACCTGGCCATGCGTGACCGCCTTGCTATCGAACACGTCCCTGAGCCAGATCTCGGGAGAAAAGGGGCTGGTCGCGGCAAACATGGTCCAAATCTGCCCCGACAAAGTAAAGGCAGCGTTAAGACCGCGCCGCCCGCGCCGCCATCACGTCGTCCTTGAGCGTCATCGTATAGCGCATCAGTTCGACCAGGGCGGTGTCGGCCAGCGCCGGATCCCGCGCCTCGATCGCCTCGGCGATCCGTGCATGCAATGCCACGATTGTCCCCCGCGAGCGGGCGGTAAAGGTGATCATGTTCATCAGCGGCTGCATCGCCTCGACCGCGCCCGCCAGGTGATAGGACAGGACCGGATTGCAGGCCGCATCGACCAGTGCCCGGTGAAAGGCCACGTCCGAGGCGCAAAACGCTTCGTCGCTGAGGTCGGGCGCGCCTTGCCGCCCGATCTCGGCCTGCATTGCGGCCAGATGCGCGTCGCCGCGCCGTTCTGCCGCCAAGGGAGCACAGGCGCGTTCCAGCGCGAAACGCGCCTCGCAGGCGGTGTCGAAGCTGACCGCGTTCATCGACAGGAGCAGGGTCGAGGTGGTGATCTGCTGGGCCTGCGCATCCTCGAAACTCAGCCGGTTCACGAAAGCGCCGCCAAAGGCGCCGCGCTGGGTGCGGATCAGCGATTGCGCCGCCAGCCGCTTGAGCGCCTCGCGCACCGTGGGGCGCGAGACCTTGAACTGGTCGGCCAGTTCAGCCTCGGACGGCAGGCGTTCATCCACGATCAACGCGCCCGAAACGATCGCGTCCTTGATCGCCTGGGCGATCTGCACCGGAAGATCGGTGGCGCTGTTGGGGTCGATCTGCATGGCTGTGGTCCTGACGCCGGGTCGCACCGGCGCGGCGCCGGCAAGAATTCATTTGTCTGACATTTAAAAGTCTGACATTTAAGACCCTATGACGTGAGTCGTCCGAGGGCAAGAGCCGCAATGACGGTCGCAGCGAATGCCGGAAGGGCGATTGCACCGCCGCATCACCGCCGGGCCTCTCGTTCGGCCCGCATACCATAACGCTCGTCTGGAGATCCGATCATGGCCAGCATCTTCCCGTCCCGCCGGGTCCGGCGCACACCTTTTTCCGCCGGTGTCGAGGCGGCCGGGGTCAAGGGCTATACCGTCTACAATCACATGTTGCTGCCCACGGTGTTCGACAGCCTGCAGGCCGATTGCGCCCATCTGAAGGAACATGTGCAGGTCTGGGACGTGGCCTGCGAGCGGCAGGTCAGCATCCAGGGGCCCGACGCGCTGCGGCTGATGAAGCTGATCAGCCCGCGCGACATGGACCGGATGGCCGATGACCAGTGTTACTACGTGCCCACGGTCGATCATCGTGGCGGCATGCTGAACGATCCGGTGGCGGTGAAACTGGCCGCCGATCATTACTGGCTGTCGCTGGCCGATGGCGACCTGCTGCAATTCGGGCTGGGGATTGCGATCGCCCGGGGCTTCGATGTCGAGATCGTCGAACCCGATGTCTCGCCGCTGGCCGTGCAGGGACCCAGGGCCGACGATCTGATGGCGCGGGTCTTTGGCGAGGCGGTGCGCGATATCCGCTTTTTCCGCTACAAGCGGCTGGCCTTTCAGGGAGTCGAGCTTGTGGTGGCGCGCTCAGGCTGGTCGAAACAGGGCGGCTTCGAGATCTATGTCGAGGGTTCGGAACTGGGCATGCCGCTGTGGAACGCGCTGTTTGCCGCCGGTGCGGACCTGAACGTGCGCGCGGGTTGCCCCAACAATATCGAGCGCGTCGAGAGCGGGTTGTTGAGCTATGGCAACGACATGACCCGCGAGAACACGCCGTATGAATGCGGCCTGGGTAAGTTCTGCAATTCGCCCGAGGACTATATCGGCAAGGCAGCACTGGCCGAACAGGCCAAGAACGGACCGGCGCGCCAGATCCGGGCACTGGTGATCGGTGGCGAGATTCCGCCCTGTCAGGATGCCTGGCCGCTGCTGGCCGACGGTCGCCAGGTGGGGCAGGTGGGGTCAGCGATCCATTCCCCTGAATTCGGCGTGAATGTCGCGATCGGCATGGTGGATCGCAGCCATTGGGCGCCGGGCACCGGGATGGAAGTGGAAACGCCCGACGGCATGCGGCCGGTTACGGTGCGCGAGGGGTTCTGGCGTTAACAGGGGCAACGCCCCGCGCACAACCCTGTGGGAAATTTTTGGCAAGAGGCACGCACCTCTGGGAAGGAAGCAATCAGATGTTCAATGCATTGGTGGTCGACAAGGACGAAGAGAGCGGCAAGACGCAGGCTGCGGTCAAGCAACTGTCGCTGACGGATCTGCCCGTGGGCGAGGTGACGGTGGCGGTGGAGTATTCCACGGTCAACTACAAGGACGGTCTGTGCATCGGGCCGGGGGGCGGTCTGGTGCGCAAGTATCCGCATGTGCCGGGGATCGACTTTGCAGGTACGGTCGAGAACTCGTCCGATGAGCGCTACAAGCCCGGTGACAAGGTGGTGCTGACCGGCTGGCGTGTCGGCGAGGCGCATTGGGGCGGTTACAGCCAGAAGGCCAATGTGCGCGCTGACTGGCTGGTACCGTTGCCCGAGGGGCTGGATACCCGTCAGGCGATGGCTGTGGGCACCGCCGGTTTTACCGCCATGCTGGCTGTGATGGCGCTGGAGGATCACGGCCTGACCCCGGGCCACGGGCCGGTTCTGGTGACCGGGGCCGCGGGCGGCGTCGGTTCGGTCGCAACCGCGATCCTGGCGCATCTGGGGTACGAGGTGGCCGCGGTCACCGGGCGCCCCGAGACCGCCGATTACCTGACCTCGTTGGGCGCAACCCAGATCGTGGCGCGCGACGAGATCAACGAGACCGTCAAACGCCCGCTGGAATCCGAGATCTGGGCGGGCTGTGTCGATGCGGTGGGTGGCGCCATGCTGGCGCGGGTGCTGGGCCAGATGAAATACGGCGCCTCGGTCGCGGCGGTTGGTCTGGCCGGGGGCGCGGGCCTGCCTGCCACGGTGATCCCGTTCCTGCTGCGCGGCGTCAACCTCTTGGGCATCGACTCGGTCATGCAGCCCTATGCCAACCGTCTCCGCGCCTGGGAGCGGATCGCCCGCGACCTGCCGATGGACAAGCTTGAGGCGATGATCCGGCCCGCCACCCTGTCCGATCTGCCGGGCCTGGGGGCCGATATCCTGAAAGGTCAGGTTCAGGGCCGCGTCGTCGTCGACGTCAACGCCTGATCCGAAGTGAGCGGCAAGAGGCCCCCGGACATAGCGCCGGGGGCCTTTTTTCTCAGGCCGGGCTGGTTTCGAAGAAACCCACCGAATTGCCGTCGGGATCCTTGGCATAGAAGAACCTGCCCGCGGGGATGGTGATGGCGGGCGAGATCACCTCGCCACCGGCCTCGCCGACGCGGGTCATGATCTGCTCCAGCGCCCCTTCGGCCGCCAGATGCAGCGTCGGGCCGCGCCCGTCGCCTGCGGGCGTGCCGGGATAGAGATGCAGGGCAACGCCGGTCCTGGCATCGGCGGGTTTGAGAATCGCCATCGGGTTGGGGCCGCTGCTGTCGATCGTCAGGTCGGCTCCGGTAACCTTGGCATAGAAATCGACGCTGCGGGTCATGTCACTCACCGGCAGCTCTCCCCAGACCAGGAAATGTTCGGGTTGATAGCTCATCTTGTTACCTCATCATTTGCGATGGGATCTGTATCACCGAGGCTGATGACAGGTATCGTCATCAGCCCGTGACGCGATGGAGGCCTTGACCCCGGCCGGGTCAGCGGGCATCCATTTGCCAACAGAAACGAGGGTCAAGATGGCGTTGGATATAGACTTTGTGCGCAAGCAGTTTCCCGCATTTGCCGAACCGTCGCTGCACGGTCAGGCGTTTTTCGAGAATGCGGGCGGGTCTTATACCTGCCAGCCGGTGATCGACCGGCTGACGCGGTTCTATACCCAGCGCAAGGTACAGCCCTATGCTCCCTACGAGGCAAGCCGGCTGGGCGGCGCCGAGATGGACGAGGCGCGCGCGCGCATGGCCGCGATCCTGGGGGTCGAGACCGACGAGCTGAGCTTTGGCCCCTCGACCACGCAGAACACCTATGTCCTGGCCCAGGCGTTCCGCCAATGGATGCAGCCGGGCGAGGCGATCATCGTCACCAATCAGGATCACGAGGCCAATTCCGGCCCCTGGCGGCGACTCGCCGAGGCAGGGATCGAGGTGCGTGAATGGCAGATCGACCCCGAGACCGGGCATCTGAACCCCGAGGATCTGGAGGACCTGCTGGACGAGACCGTGCGTCTGGTCTGTTTTCCCCATTGTTCGAACGTGGTGGGCGAGATCAACCCGGTGACCGAGATCACCGCCATCGCCCATGCCGCCGGCGCGTTTGTCTGTGTCGACGGGGTGTCCTATGTGCCGCATGGCTTTCCCAATGTCGGCGAACTGGGGCCGGATATCTACCTGTTCTCGGCCTACAAGACCTATGGCCCGCATCAGGGGCTGATGGTGATCCGCCGCACCCTGGGCGAGCTGCTGCCCAATCAGGGGCATTATTTCAACGCCGACTCACTTTACAAACGGTTTACCCCCGCAGGGCCGGATCATGCTCAGGTGGCGGCCTGTGCGGGCATGGCCGATTATGTCGATCAACTGGCGGCCCATCACGGGATCACCGCCACCGACGCGGCCGGGCGCGGGGCGGCGGTGCATGACCTGATGCGCGCACATGAGGTCACGTTGCTGCAACCGCTGCTCGATGCGGTGCGCGATCGCAACTCGGTCCGCCTGATCGGGCCGGACCGGGCCGAGCAACGGGCGCCGACGGTGGCACTGGCGATGAACCGCCCGGGTGAACCGGTGGCGGCAGAGCTGGCGCAACACGGTATCATGGCGGGGGGCGGCGATTTCTACGCGGTGCGCGCGCTGGCGGCGATGGGAGTCGATCCGGTGCAGGGCGTGCTGCGGCTGAGCTTTACCCATTACACCAGCAAGGACGAGATCGCGCAGCTGATCGAGGCGCTCGACCGGGTGTTGTGATCCGCCGCCGCTGTCATCTCGTACCACCAGTAACGAGATGGAGAGTGGCGTGAGCGAGACCCGAGCGATCATCTACTGGCTGCGGCGCGACCTGCGTCTTGCCGATCATCCCGGCCTTGCCGCCGCCGCGGCCAGCGGGCGGCCTGTCGTTCCGGTCTTCATCCATGATGAGAGCGTCGCGGCGCTGGGGGCGGCGCCCGCGTTCCGGCTGGGACTGGGGCTCGAGCGGTTCGGCGCCACGCTTGGCGATATGGGCAGCCGGTTGATCCTGCGGCGCGGGTCCGCGCCTGCGGTCTTGCAGGCGCTGATTGCCGAGACCGGTGCCGGGGCCGTCTGGTGGACCCGCGAATATACACCGCAGGCGATCACCCGCGACAGCGCGCTGAAGACGGCGCTGCAACAGGCTGGGATCGAGGCGCGCTCGTTCGGCGGGGCGCTGTTGTTCGAACCCTGGACGGTCGAAACCGGGGCAGGTGGCTTTTACAAGGTCTATACCCCCTTTTGGCGGGCGGTCAGCCAGCGCGAGGTGAGCGCGCCCGATCCGGCCCCCGCGCGGGTACGACCGCCCGAGGCCTGGCCGGGATCCGAGGCGCTGTCCGACTGGGGTCTGGGGGCGCCGATGCGCCGGGGCGCAGCCGTGGTCGCCACCCATCAGGCACCCGGTGAGGCGGCGGCGCTGGAGCGGCTGGACCGGTTCATCGCCACCGGGATCGGGCAGTATGACGCCTGTCGCGACCTGCCGGCCGGCGATGGCACCTCGACCCTCTCGGATGCGCTCAGCCTGGGCGAGATCGGGCCGCGCACCCTCTGGCATCGCGCCGGCGAGGCGGCACACAAGGGCGCGCAGGGCGCCGAGACATTCCTGAAACAACTGGTCTGGCGCGACTTTGCCTATCACCTGATGTATCATACCCCACATCTGCTGAGCGAGAACTGGCGTCCGGGCTGGGAGGTGTTTCCATGGGCGACGGACCCCGCTGATCCCGGCTTTGTCGCCTGGACGCGCGGGCGTACCGGTGTACCGCTGGTCGATGCCGCCATGCGCGAGATGTACGTGACCGGCCGCATGCATAATCGCGCCCGGATGATCGCCGCAAGTTATCTGACCAAGCATCTGATGGTGCACTGGAAACTGGGGATGGACTGGTTTGCCGATTGCCTGACCGACTGGGACCCGGCGGCCAATGCGATGGGCTGGCAATGGGTGGCGGGATGTGGCCCCGATGCGGCGCCCTATTTCCGCATCTTCAACCCCGAGACGCAGGCGAAGAAATTCGACCCGAAGGGCCGCTATCGCAATCACTGGATCGCCGAGGGGCAGGCCGAACCGCCCCGGGCCGCGCTATCCTATTTCGACGCGGTGCCGCGCAGCTGGAACCTGCGGCCCGACGCGAGCTATCCACCGCCCATCATGGCGCTGGATCAGGGCCGTAGACGGGCTCTGAGCGCCTATGCAAGCGCGTTTTCGCAAGGGTCTGACGGAAAACTTGCCTGAGTCGCCAACGCGTCCTAACCTGTCGTTTGAACCGCAACGGGAGGGGCGGATGATCCTGACGTCAACAGAGGGGCAGGAGGGCCTGCCCAGATATTTTCCTCAGGTGATGAAGATGCTTGCCAGGATGCAGGCCGGGCGGCTCGACATCGCCTTGCCTGACGGGCGGGTGTTTCGCTCGGAAGGACCCGAGCCGGGGCCGGTGGCCCGGGTCGATATCCACGATACCGACGTGTTTGCCCGGCTGATCCGCGAGGGCGAGCTGGGATTCTCGGACGCCTATCTGGAGCAGGATTGGAGCACACCCGACCTGCGCGCCTTCATGGATCTGGTGCATCAGGGCGAGGAGACGGTTTATGACGGGTTCACCGGCCAGTTCCTGGCCCGTGCCTATGAGCGGCTGCGGTTCTGGCTGCAACGCAATCACCGCAAGCAGGCGAAGAAGAACATCTCGTACCATTACGACCTGGGCAATGATTTCTACGCGCTCTGGCTGGACGAGACGATGACCTATTCCAGCGCTCTGTTCGAGACCGGGCAGGAAAGCCTGGAAAAGGCGCAAGAGGCGAAATATGCCAGCCTGCTGGACGAGATGGGCGCGCAACCGGGCGATCACATCCTGGAAATCGGATGCGGTTGGGGCGGTTTTGCGGAATACGCCGCACGTCAGCGCGGGATGCGGGTCACCGGGTTGACCATCAGTCAGGAGCAGTTCAAGTTCGCCAGGGAGCGTATTGAAAAAGCGGGGCTTTCCGATCAAGTCCATTTCAAGCTTCAGGACTATCGCGACGAGACCGGCAGTTATGATGGCATCGCCTCGATCGAAATGTTCGAAGCGGTGGGGGAGAAATACTGGCCGGTCTATTTCGATACCGTGCGCGCACGTCTGAAACCGGGCAAACGGGCGACGCTCCAAATCATCACGGTGGCGGACCGCCGCTGGGAGATATATCGCAACGGCGTCGATTTCATCCAGAAATACATCTTTCCCGGCGGCATGCTGCCGGCGCCGGGCATCCTGCGCGAGCAGGTGGCGCGGGCGGGGCTGGAGTTTGTGCAATCCAGGGAATTCGGCAAGAGCTATGATCTGACGCTCAGGCGCTGGTACGAGACCTTCAACGACAAATGGGACCAGGTGGCCGAGCTGGGTTTCGACGACCGGTTCCGGCGGATGTGGAATTTCTATCTGACCTCCTGCGGTGCGGCCTTTGACACCGGTACCTGCGATGTGACACAGATGACAGTGGCCCGCCCGAACCACAGCTGAGACCATCGCCCATGCCCACAGCCGCCCGTCTTGTCGCCGCCTTTTGCCTTGCGCTGCTGGCGTTTATCGTATCCGAACAGGTCAAGCCGCAGCTGCCCGAAGGCACCGATTTCGGCTATTTCAACTGGGTCAACACGGGGCTGGGCATTCTTTGCGGCTGGGTCATCATGGGGCCGCGTGCCGGGCGTGGGGCCGTCAGCGGCATCAACAACGGGCTGACCGGGGTTGGCGCGCTCGTGTTCTGGGGGCTGTTCGTGCATGGCACCTACGAGATGTTCCGCCTTGCCATGCGCAACCGCTATGACGGCCCGTTCGATGCGCTGCTGGCGATCTTCGAGGAAGCGGTCGAATTCGGCAGCGCCCTGCTGGTTTCCCATATTCTGGTGACGCTGGTGATCGGGGCGGTTATATCTGGGCTGGCCACCGATTTTGCCTGGAGACGGTGGCGCTGATTGCGTTTCCATCAAAGGATTGAGATTTTCGTGACTGATTTATTCTTCTACGGCACGCTGCGCCATGCGCCGCTGCTGGAGGTTGTTCTGGGCACGACCGACCCCCGGCCAGAGATTACCGCCGCCAGCCTGCCCGATCACGCCGTTTTCAGTATTCAGGGCCAGCCATTTCCAATGATTCAGACGGCCCCGGGTGCCCGGGCCGAGGGGCTGCTGGTGCGTGGTTTGACCCCGCTGCAGCTTGACCGGCTGAATTTCTACGAGGGCGGGTTCGCCTATGACCTGCAAGCGGTCGAGGTGACGCTGCCCACGGGCGGTTCCGCCAAGGCCCAGGTCTTCTTCCCGCAAGAGGGGCTTTGGAGCCCCGAGGCGCCCTGGCATCTGGCGGACTGGGTCGCTGAATGGGCGCCGCTCAGCCTGCATGCGGCGGCCGAAGTGATGGATTTCCACGGACGCCTGACCCCGGAGCAAGTCGGCCGCAGCTTTCCGGCGATCCGGCTGCGCGCTGCGGCCCGGCTGGCGGCAGCGGCTCGCCCGGCCGACCCCGCCCGCGATCTGTCCCGCGATGTGGTGGTGGAACGCTACAGCCGGGCCTATGTCAACTACTTCGGCCTCGACGAGATCGATATTCGCTTTCGCCGCAATGACGGCACCATGAGCGATTGTCTGAACCGGGGCGCCTTGGTGACGGGGCAAGTGACGATCGTCTTGCCCTATGATCCGGTTCGCGATCAGGTCCTGCTGGTCGAACAGTTCCGCGTACCCGTCTATATGATCGGTGATCCCGCGCCCTGGATGCTGGAGGCGGTGGCCGGCATGATCGACCCGGGCGAAACCCCGGAACAGGCGGCCGAGCGCGAGCTGCTGGAAGAGGCCCATCTGACTGCCTATCGGCTGGAACCCGCGGGCAAGGCCTATTCTTCCTGCGGGTCGTCGACGCAGTTTTCCCATCTGTTCCTGGCCCTGGCCGATATCCGCACCGAGACCGACAGCGGAGGGCTGGCCAGCGAGGGTGAGGATATCCGGACCGTCATCCTGTCCTTTGACGCGCTGATGGAGCTGATCGACACCCAGCAGATCAAGGATCTTGGTCTGGTTGCGGTTGCGAACTGGCTGGCGCGGCATCGCGATCGTCTGCGCGGCTGATCGCGCCGACGCGCGGTTCCTTGCTTGAGGTCGGGGGCGTGCAGGGCTACATCGGTTGCAACAGGACAAGTTTGTGAGGGCGACATGCGCATTGCACGCGATCTGGCCGAGGCCGTTGGACATACCCCGCTGATCCGGCTGCGCCGGGTCAGCGAAGAGACCGGATGCGAGATCTATGGCAAGGCCGAGTTCATGAACCCGGGCCAGTCGGTCAAGGACCGTGCCGCGCTGTACATCATCCGCGACGCCATTGCGCGCGGCGAGTTGCAGCCGGGTGGCACCATCGTCGAGGGCACCGCCGGCAATACCGGTATCGGCCTGGCGCTGGTTGGCGCCTCGATGGGGTTCAAGACGGTGATCGTGATCCCCGAGACCCAATCCGAGGAAAAGAAGGACATGCTGCGCCTGGCGGGGGCCGAACTGGTGCAGGTGCCCGCCGCGCCCTATCGCAACCCCAACAACTTTGTGCGCTATTCCGAGCGTCTGGCGCGGGAACTGGCCAAGACCGAGCCCAATGGCGCGATCTGGGCCAATCAGTTCGACAATACCGCCAACCGGCAGGCCCATGTGGAAACCACTGGCCCCGAGATCTGGGAGCAGACCGGTGGCAAGGTCGACGGGTTCGTCGCGGCGGTCGGCTCGGGCGGAACGCTGGCGGGCGTGGCCGAGGCATTGCAGCCCAAGGGCGTCAAGATCGGTCTGGCCGACCCGATGGGCGCGGCCCTGTTCAGCTATTACACCACCGGCGAACTGGCGATGGAGGGCGGCTCGATCGCCGAGGGGATCGGCCAGGTGCGCATCACCCGGAACCTCGAAGGGTTCAAACCCGATTTCGCCTATCAGGTGCCCGATGCCGAGGCGCTGCCCTATATCTTTGACCTGCTGCGGCAGGAGGGGCTGGTGATGGGCGGCTCGACCGCGATCAACATCGCCGGCGCGGTGCGCATGGCGCGCGAGATGGGGCCGGGCCATACCATCGTCACCGTGCTGTGCGATTACGGCACCCGCTATCAGTCGAAACTGTTCAATCCCGATTTCCTGCGCGAAAAGGACTTGCCCGTGCCCGAGTGGATGAGCCGCGCGCCCAGCTCGATCCCGGGTGTGTTCGAGGACGTCTGACATGGCTCTGGGCCGCATGTTGCGGGTGGTCCTGAGCGCGGTGCTGCTGCTGGCGGCCACCGCGCTTTCGGCCCAGCTTAGCGACGAAAGCCGCGCCTATTACGAACGCTGGGTGCGCACCGCTGAGCGCGCCGAAGATGTTATCAAAGCCAATCGCGCCTCGCAGGCAGCATTCGAACAATTGCGTTTTGAAATAAGGGGGTATCGCGACACCTTCAACCGCGTCCGGGGCGAGAATTCGGATCGGATCAAGACGCTTGAGGCGCAGATTTCCGCGCTGGGGCCAAAGCCGGGCGATGGCGAGGCCGAGGCCGAGGATATTTCCAGGCTGCGCACCCATCTGAACGACCAGCTGGCCCGGTTGACGGTACCGCGCATCATTTCGGAAGAGGCCTATAGCCGGGCCAACGGGCTGATCAACGAGATCGACCGGATCGTGCGCGCCCGCGACACCAAGGAACTGCTGCGGCGCGGACCCTCGCCGCTCAACCCCGAATACTGGACCGACGCCTGGAAGGATATCGAACAGGCGATGCGGGCGCTGGCCAACGAGGTCGCGTTCAACATCCGCTCGGACGTGGTGCGCGAGCGGCTCAGGATCAATGGCCCCGGCATCCTGCTGCTCAGCGTGGTGGGGCTGGTGTTCCTGGCGCGCGGGCGCAAATGGTCCGAGCGGGCGGGCGATTTCCTGCGTTCGCTGGGCGGGGTCGGCACCGGGGTCTGGTCGTTCGTGGTGTCGCTGCTCAGGATCCTGATCCCCTGGATCGGGGTCATGTTCCTGGTCTCGGCGCTTGAGATGATGGATATCACCGGGCTGCGCGGCGCCATCCTGCTGGAGCAGGTGCCCTATTGGGCGGCGGCGATCCTCTATTTCAACTGGATCGGCCGTCAGGTCTATCTGTTCAACGCCAGCACCGGGTTCCGCCATCTGAGCGAGGCCCAGGTGCGGGTGGCACGTATATGTGTCGATCTGCTGGCGGTGATGCTGGTTCTGCATGACATGGTGGTGCTGTTCGAACGGATCGAGAACATCCCCGAGGCAACCCGCGCCGTCGCCGGTTTCCCGGTGATCGTGATGACCGCGCTGCTGTTGCTGCGGCTGCAGCGGGTGCGGGTACAGGGGCAGGCCCGAAACGCCGCCCTGGACGGAAGCGAGACCACCCGCAGCGGGGCCGGGTTCAGCCGCATGGTCGGTTTCCTCAGGCGCGCGCTTTATCTGCTGGGCATCGCCTCGCCGTTGCTGGCAGCGGTCGGCTATAACAACGCGGCCGAGGCGCTGGTCTATCCGGCGGTAAAGACACTGGCGCTGATCGCGGTGATGGTGATCCTTCAGCGGTTCCTGACCAATGTCTATGGCTGGCTGACCCGCAAGGGGGACGACGCGCGCGATTCGCTGTTCTCGGTCATCCTCGGCTTTGCCCTGGCGCTGGTGGCGCTGCCGTTGCTGGCCCTTTATTGGGGCGCGCGCGAGGCAGAGCTGACCGAGATCTGGGCGCGCATCATGATGGGCTTCGATATCGGTGGGGTCACCATCTCGCCCTCGAACTTCATGACCTTCGCGCTGGTCTTTGCCGTCGGCTATACCATAACCCGGCTGTTGCAGGGGGGCTTGCGCAATTCGCTGCTGCCCAAGACGCGGATCGACCCGGGCGGCCAGAACGCCATCGTGGCCGGCACCGGCTATTTGGGCATCTTTCTGGCGGCGCTGCTGGCAATCACCATGGCCGGGTTCGACCTGTCCTCGCTGGCCATTGTCGCCGGTGCACTGTCGGTCGGGATCGGTTTCGGCCTGCAGACCATCGTGTCCAACTTCGTCTCGGGCATCATCCTGCTGATCGAGCGGCCGATCTCCAAGGGCGACTGGATCGATGTCAACGGGCAGATGGGTTATGTGCGCGACATCTCGGTGCGCTCGACCCGGATCGAGACCTTTGACCGGACCGATGTGATCATCCCCAACTCGGATCTGATCAGCGGCAGCGTCACCAACTATACTCGTGGCAATACCGTGGGGCGGGTGATCGTGCCGGTGGGCGTGGCCTATGGCACCGATACCCGCAAGGTCGAGGCGATCCTGCGCGAGATCGCCGAGGCGCATCCGATGGTGCTGGCCAATCCTGCGCCCAACGTGGTGTTCCAGCGCTTCGGCGCGGATTCGCTCGATTTCGAGATCCGGGCCATCCTGCGAGATGTGAACTGGGTGCTGTCAGTGAAATCCGACATGAACCACGAGATCAACCGCCGCTTCGCGGAAGAGGGGATCGAGATACCCTTTGCCCAGCGTGATGTGTGGCTGCGCAACCCCGAGGCGCTGAGCGGCAAGACCCCGCCCCCCGCCGCGCCCGCCGCGGCGAGCAAGGCCGCCACGCTGACAGAGGGCGATATGGATGGTGGAGCCGCAGATGACTACTGAACCGCTTTTTCTGCAGGATGCCTATCTGCGGCAGGCCCCGGCCCGGGTGATCGGCCATACCGACGAGGGGGGCGTTATCCTGGACCGCTCGCTGTTCTATGCGACCGGCGGTGGCCAACCGGGCGACAGCGGCCTGCTCCGCTGGGACGGTGGAGAGATGACGGTCGCCACCACGATCAAGGCGGGCGAGGGCGCCATTGCGGTGCTCCCGGCCGAGGGCGCCACCCCGCCACCCATCGGCACCGAGGTGATACAAGAACTCGACTGGGAGCGGCGCCATGCCCATATGCGGGTTCATACCGCGCTGCATCTTCTGTCGGTGGTGATCCCGCTCGAGGTGTCGGGCGGCGCCATCGCGGCGGACAAGGGGCGGCTCGACTTCAACATGCCAGAGGCCCCCGAGGACAAGGCAGCGCTGGAACAGGCCTTGCAGGCGCTGATCGAGCGCGACCTGGCGGTCAGCGAGGATTGGATCACCGATGCGGAGCTGGATGCCAATCCGGCGCTGGTCAAGACCATGTCGGTCTCACCCCCGCGCGGCAGCGGCCGGGTGCGGCTGGTGCGGATCGGGCAGGGCGCCGATCAGGTCGATCTGCAACCCTGCGGCGGCACCCATGTGGCCCGGACCGGCGAAATCGGCCCTGTAAGGCTGGGCAAGATCGAAAAGAAGGGCCGCCAGAACCGCCGCGTCTATCTGCACCTGGACGGGTAGCAACAGGGGTGTAGATAACGGGAAAAACCCCCTTGCAAATCCGGGCGTGATAGTCGAAACACCCCGTCACGGACAGTTGGCCGAGTGGTCGAAGGCGCACGCCTGGAAAGTGTGTAGGCGGGGAACCGTCTCGAGGGTTCGAATCCCTCACTGTCCGCCATAAACATGAAAATAATTATTACTTTTCAATTCACTAGGTGATATTCTTCTGTATCTGCCCCCCAATTTGACCGCCATTTGCTTTTGAGTTGATCAGCTTGCTTACCGGCAACAAAGATCAAAATGGTTGCAGCTAATACGGCGATAGCTGCTCCGAAAATCTTGAAAACTTCCCAGATACGACGCGCGCCGCCTCATTCCAGCCAATCAATAGCGTCTTCGGCAGATTCTTCGAGCACGGCGTCTGAGGTCGCCTTCCTGCCAAGCCCCACATCCACTATCCTTTTGTCGCGGCGTCGCTCTCGGGCGGTGTTTTTCCGTTTGGTCTTCATCGCAGGCTCCGCCTAGTCAAAAGCTTTCCCCGTGTAAGCTCAATCACCCTTCACGGTAGGAGCGGGCTTTCTCAATCAAGTCTTGGAACAACCCTTTATGCACTTTGAAGTCTGCATCGGTCACCCTGATACGGTAGTTGCCCCACCGGGTGGCGTATTCCAGCGTTTCGATGCCAACGTCTTCGAGCAACGCGTCAACTTCATCTGAGCGGGGCAGCTTGGGTTCGAACAGCACAAAGGCTTTCTTCGGGCGGAACGCGACGTAGTTGTTCGCACGGCCTTCCTTGATCAGCCCAACGTAGAACTTGTTGTATTTCAACTCGCTCTCGGGGTCGCCTTCCTTCACCAATTCGAACATCCGGTCCATCAACGCCACCGTCTTCGGTGTGCCTTTATCCTTTTCCCAATAAGCGCGGTCTGTGGGGGCACTAATGGCGTCTTCGTCTTCGTCCACCAAGCCGCGTTGCAATTCGTCCAGCACCTTGGTGAACACCAACGTGACATGGTCGCCCACCTCGAAGACTTGCATCTGGATGGCGATGATGGGTATCGCGCCGTTGAACAGGGATACGACGTTCAGGAAACGGCTGGTGATGTTCTCGGCCACCAGCACGGCGCAATGTTCGTATTGCGGATAGCGTTTGCGTTCGATGTCCCAATATTCGATTGACCGAATGATGTGGGTTTCATCTGTTGCGCCTAGTTGCAGTTCGACCTCATAGCGTTTGTAGGTTTCGGGGTCTTGCAGCAGCAAATCCAAGCGCCCAGCGCGGCTCTGGATGCGTTCGCGGTCGCGCAGCACGAGGTCACCCAACCCAAGGATGGACGGGTCGTCAGCGATTATGTCCTGTACCCAGTTTTCCGAATACACCGGATGGTTCTTGAGCGAGATGCGTTTGGGGCGGGTGTAGGCGGTCATGCTTTCTCCTTCGCTGCGCGCTCTTGGTTGAGCTTGAACAGGCGGGCCAGGATTTCGTCTTCGGTCAGCACGCCCGCGCGCCAGTCGTCGCCCCAGCCGTAGGCTTCGGCCACCGCTTCGTCTAACGCCTTGTGGGCGTGGTCGAGCCATGCGGGGCGGGCGTTGTAGAGGTTCGTCAGGGTGCGTTTCTTGAGTTCCTTGGCGGCGGCGTCGTTCTTGGGAAGGATGCGGTCGGGGTAGCCGGAAACGACCTCTGGCACGCGGTCCACCAGATCGGCGGGGTTGAGCCAGTTTTCCCGAAACTCGTTTAGGCGCTTGGCGGCGGCGGCGATTTTGATGGCGCGGGGGGCATCGGCATACTCGTCGGCGGGGATGTTGGGGGTGAGGCCTTCGGGGAAGGGAAAGGTTTCGAAGGTGGTAGAGGGGGTGTAGCGGGGGTCGTTACCCACCCCAAGGAAAGTGCCCATACGCAGTGACCAGAGTTCATGAAAACTGGAATGCAGAATGCCGAAGGTGGTTTCATCGTCGCGGGCCACTATGAACGTGGCGCTATCTGCAAGTGCATTTGAGTCAAGCCATACGAATATTCTGTGTTTTCCAACACGCGGTGTAACAATAAATCGGGAAAGTCTACTTACCGCATTTTTGAGCGCTGCTCCTGATCTTCGATGCAGCCACCAGTCCTGACGTCTTACAATCCGGCGCTTCGATTTCCGCTCATAGCTTTCGTAGGCTTGTTCAAGCCATGAATAGACCGCTTCGAACAATGCGGCCTCTTCCTTCGTGCGGAAGTCAGAGAAGTCTATCGCATAACGTTCTGGTTGCCGCTTCAGAATATTGTTCCCATTTAGAATTCTCCGGATAACTCGTGTGTTGGGTAGCCCGTTGGGATTCAGAGGCTTTGTAGCAAGTGCTTCGAAATCCGCCTGCGAAAATTCAAATGGACCGCCGGTTTCAATGCCCCGGATGCAAACACCTTTATTTTCTGAAATTCGAGATGATTTTGTAAGATCAAACCCGGCAGCGTTTGCAGTTAAATCAGAAAGAATTTTATCCACAACTTTGCCATTTAACTTGGGGTGAGACGGCAGTTTGCTTCCAAAGCAAATCATAGATACACGCACTGCTGCGCCCTCTACTGTCCATGCTTCGTCCGACCATGCATCAAAAATTCCGCCATGTTCGGCAATCGGTTTTAGGACAGTCCTATTTGCACCACCGCGAATAGAGTTCGTTGCCACAAGTCCAGCACGACTTAGGTCTCCGCATTGCATCTGTGACCAAGCTTTGGCGAACCAATAGGTAACAAGGTCTGCGGCTCCCGGCATTTCCGGCCAAGCATCGCGCAATGCAATTGTGTAATCTTCCCCTAGTTCTTCTCCCATTTTGTAGACGCCCAAAAACGGGGGGTTCCCGACAACCACATCCGCCTTCGGCCAGTCCGCCCGCGTCCCGTCCGGGTTCAACACCGCGTCCCGGTTCTCAATCGTCTTAAGGGACCGCAAGATCGGGTTCTTCGCCGCCTCGAATCCGTTGCGGCGCATCCATTGGATTTCGCCAATCCAGACTGACACGCGGGCCAGTTCCGCCGCATAGGCGCTGAGTTCGATGCCCAGCACAACCTCGGGGCCGATTTGCGGGAACCCTCGGGGCAGGCCCAGCGCCTCGGCCTCTAGGTTCACCCGATGTTCGATGTTCTTGAGTTCCAGAAGCGCGATGTAGAGGAAGTTGCCAGACCCACAGGCCGGGTCCAGCACACGGAACGCCTTGAGCCGGTCCAGAAACGCTTGGTGCAGCGCCTCGGCCTTGTCCAGCGCGCGGGTGCGGGCGGCCTTCTGCGACGTGCTGAGAAGCTTGTCCTTCGTCGCCTTGGGGGCTTTGTCGATCAGGTCTTCGATCTGGGCTTTCACCTCGGCCCATTCGGCCAAGAGCGGTTCGACAATGACCGGGTTCACGATCTGCATGATCTTGTCGCGGTCGGTGTAATGCGCGCCCAACTGGCTGCGCTTGGCCGGGTCCAACCCGCGTTCGAACAAGGTGCCAAGGATGGACGGGTCAATGTCGGACCAGTCCAGATGTGCCGCGCGAATGAGGTCGTCTAAGTCTTCCCATTCCAGCGGCAGCACGTCGTCATTGTCGAACAGGCCGCCGTTGAACCAGTCCACCTTTTCGAAGCCCACAAGCCCGCCGTCTTTCATAGCTGCAAAGAGCGCCTTGGCGTGGATGGCAAAGCTGGCGGGGTCAGGGCGCGCGGCCTTGATCATCCGCTCGAACATCTTGTTCGGCAAAAGCTCCACATCCTCGGCAAACATGCAGAACACCAGACGGTTGACGAAATGCGCCACCTGTTGCGCGTCGTGGCCACGTTCCCGGAGACGCTGGGCAAGGTTGGCAAAGTTCTGTGCCGCCTGTTCGGTAACAAGTTGCCGGGTCTTGGAGGGCTTGAAGACGTCGGGGTTGAGAAAAGCGTTGCGTAGCTTGTCACGGTTGGCGGCGTCCTTGAGGTCGTCCAGTGTAAGGGTGTGCACCTGCTGCACCGTGTTGGTCCAGTTGGTGTGGATGCGTATCACATCCATGTCCGACACGATCAGAAGCGGCGGGTTCTCCAGCGCGATGGCGTATTGCAAGAGCTGGTCAAACGCCTTGTCCAGATTGGCGCGCTTGCCCTTGTATTCCCACGCAAAGCAATCCTTGCGCCAGACGTCCGCCCAGCCTTCGCCGCCACTTGTCTTGGACGCTCCTTTTTCGAAGGTGAACCACTCGCCCTTGGGGTCTGCGGTTGTCGGGTCTTCGATGTCCAGAAGGCGGCACAGGTCAATGAAATGCGACTGGGATGCGGACCGTTCCTTGAGTTCGGTGTTGCGCCATTTGGTGATGAAATCTTGGGGCGTCATGGATGGTCCTAGCAGTTCCGCGCCCGCCCAATAGACGCATGGTTGTTGCTGGCGTCAACTGTAGCGTGAGTGGATTGCCATGCGGTCAGGTGTCGAAATACATCCTGAGTTCGGCGTCGCTGAGAAGGTGGCGATATTTGCTGAGAAAAGCTTGGTTCGCTTGATCCTCGCACCACTGAATCTCCCAACGTTTCCGCTGATACGTCCGTTGCCACATGCCCTTCGGTTTCGGCGCTATCCAATGCGCTGTTCCCGGTTCTCCGCCCAGCGCGATGCGCAGTTTGTTTGCGCGGCGCAACATGCGGTCATAGCGCGGTTCTGACTGGCTGCTATAAGCGACATTGTAGCAATGACGACAGAGAAAGTAGCGCCCGCCTGAAAATAGCTTCCCAACGCGGCGTCCGCAAGCGCGACCGTTCACGACGCCGGGGCAAATGAAATAGGGCCGCTTATTCCCGTAGTTGCAGGGCGTGTAGGTGAGCCGGGTCGGTTGTTCGATGCTCTCCCATTCGCCGCCATAGAGGCGAACGCGGTAATCTAAGACAAAACGCCCTTCCTCGGCACGGTAGCCAATGCGAGAGATTTCTTCGCCATTTCGTGACCAAACCCAGTTGCCCATTCTGCCGGGTTCAAGACATCCTTCCCGGTGAAGGCGGTTCACGTCCAGCGAACGGCAATCCTCCGCCTTTTGCTTGTGACCGGGTCGTCCTGAGCCGTATCCACCCATGATTTAGCCTCCGATTTTTCCGAAATTATTAGTGAAATTTAGCCTTATCGGTGTGCTTCGAGTGTCAGTTTGTCTGCATTTTCTGAATTGAGGAGGTGCGCGCGTTCCGATTGGTCGGGTTGGTGCGTTGTGTCGCTTGACGAAGGGGATACCCCCCTTTCCCGCGCAGATATTGCAAACGCAGGGGACCAACAGGTTTTCACCGGAACGCTTCAAGGAATGACATACCCCCCTCCGTGCGTTTCAATCTGCCTATGGCTAGATGTATAAATGTCCTGTTTTTTGTGACGCCTATCCCGCGAAATCGGCCTTCGGCGTCACAGTATTTGTGACGGTTCTTCACTTCACCACCCTAAGTTTGCCCTTGGTGTCACAGTCAGTGTGACGGGCTGGCACAGACTTTGTGCGGGGCTTTTGGATTTGCCGCCATGACGCGAAGTCTTTGGACGGGGTTTTCATGTCGTCGGTTGGCAACTCTGTCAGCCTCCAATGCGATGTCTGGCCAACACCAGATGGGCCAAGATGTGGTGCTTGCGTCATCGCGATAAAACCCCGCGCTTCCAATACTTTGAACCACGCGCCGACTGTGTTGCGATGTACGTTCAACAACTTGGATGCTTCCCGGTGGCTCAGGGTGATGCGCCCGTTGTTTGATCCGGTGTAGCGGCGCTTCAATTCGATGTAGAGCGCCCTTGGTCCGGGGGCCAGGGTTGCCCATGCTTCTGTCTTTTGGAACCACTCATGGAGTTGGACGAAATGCCCAACTCCCTTCTTGTGGTGCTTGTATGATTTGCGCGCCACTAGTGTTTGCCTTCGAACAATTCACCAAGTGTCCGCGCCCAATGGTTTGGCAAGTTGTGTTTGTAGATCAGGTGACGCTCAAATTCGCTGGGCGTGTCGTGGCGGGTTGTACGGCGTGCTGAGGTCATTGTGCCACCTCTGCGCCCAGAGCTTTGATCTGGACGTCACAGGCGAGCCTATAACGCGCATGTTGGCCGGGATAGGGACCGTGGTGTGGTTCCATCTCTGTGTCGATCTGGATGCCCCGTTCGCGCAATCGGTGAACGTAAGCAGACCATCGCGGTGCAGGGCGGTCGATGGTGGCGACACCTTGCACACCTGCCATCGAAAGTTGGGTCATTGCCCAGCCCATACGGCCATCAAGTTCAAACGTGCGGGGTGGTTCGCTCAAGAGCGTTACTTCAATTCTCATCTTACTGAATCCTGTACTTTGGGAGTTCAGCGCGGTATCTGGAAGGTGTTCAAGCTACCCAGCGCCCGCGCCAGTTTCGAAACTGCGTGGGCGTTGTTTATTCTGCGCCCTTGGATGTCGGACGGTTTGCCAGCCACGCCTCGATTGCACTTTGAGGCCAAGCGACCGCGCGCTTTCCGATGCGAACGGGGCGTGGAAAATCCCCTGCGTCCATCATTGCATAGATGCTGCTTCGACTGAGACCTGTTACCGCTTCGACGGCGTGGCGGCGGAGATGATTTTCTGCCATCTTCGTTCCTCTTAGAATTGTTCACACCACCGTAGACTTGCTTAGAATGTCAGTCAGAAATAGTAGTCAAGATTTACTTTTCGTTTCGATACAGTGTCAGGATTTGTTGGCTGCTGGCTTGCGGCCCGGCCTTGAGATAGCTGGCCTTAACTCGCGCGCCAAATTCCAAGCAAACCGGAATTGGCGTACGCTATGTGTCGGTGCTAAGGACCTTTTTACGTCGTCAAATTTTGTTAACGCGTTACTATCGAACAGAGCCACAATTTCACCTGCTAGTCTCCTTGGCGATAGGTCTTTAACGCTATCCGAATATTCTGTAGTCGGTCGAGAACTATCCAAAAAGTGCTCTGGGGCTTTATCTAGCTCATCAAAAAATTCATCGAAGTCTTTCTTCTGAAATATGATCGGTAGGTGCAAGAACGGGCCATACCTCAAGCGTAATTCTTCTTTAGAAATAGAGACTTCTTGGTGTCTTGGTGAATGAGCCGAACCCACTGTGCCTATCATTAGGTCGATGTGTTCATTGAGATTGTCGAAGTGATCTTCGGGTAAAACCAAAGTTCTCGATGCGGGAAGTACTGTCCCGTTTGGCAAGCAAACTGCCACCTCAGGTGTCTCTTGAATAAAGAGCCATGTCACCTCGAAATTTTCATCGCCTGTGAAATTATATTGCCCAATGCGACCTCTCTCCCGAAAAGCCGCGCTGATTAAATAAAAGACCTCGTACAGGCTGATCCAACCGCTAGGTGCAAACATCAAGCTATCCGTGCCATGCTTCCAAGGTTCGAGCTTATATATGATGCCCAACGCTCCATGAGCTTCCGTCGCTTCTCAAAAAAGTCCGACCGTGCATAGGCCGCCTCAGCCTTGTCCTTCAAAACATGCGCCAACGCGGCCTCTGATACATCGCGCGGCGTGTTGGTCCGTTCTTGCGCCCATGTCTTGAACGAGGTGCGGAACCCGTGGACGTCCACATCATAGCCCAGCGCCTTGGTCAGTTTGAGCAAGGTCATGTCAGACAACGGTTTTCCGATTTTAGTCCCCGGAAAAACCAGACCTTCACCCGTGCAGAGTTCGCGCGCTTCTATCAGGATTTCCAACGCGCGTGGCGAAAGTGGAACCCTATGCTCTTTCTTCGATTTCATGCGTTCGGCGGGGCGCGTCCAGATGCCTTGTTCAAGGTCGAACTCTGACCACTCCGCTTTGCGCACCTCACTTGAGCGGGATGCGGTCAACACGACCAGTTCCAGCGCCAGCTTGGTAAAGTCGCCCGCATCCGAGGCTTTCAAGGTCTCAAGGAACTCTGGCACTTTGTCATAGGGCAGGGCCTTGCGGTGTTGCTGCGTGTCGATCTGCTTTGGCAGGGCTTGCGAAATCGCCTCTGCCGGATTGTCCGTCCGCCATCCGTTTGCGATGGCCCATTTCATCACAGTGCCGATGCGCTGGCGGACGCGTCGCGCGGTTTCAGGCTTTTCGAGCCAGATGGGTTGCAGGACTGCCAGCACATCAGCAGTGGCGACTTCGGACACCTTGAGTTTCCCGATGCGCGGGAAGGTGTAGGTTTCTAAAGTAGAGATGAATTGAGCGGCGTGTTTCTTGTTGCGCCATGTCGGTTCGTGGATCTTGTGAACCTTGCGGGCCGCTTCCTCGAATGTCAGAAGCGCCTGAGCGGTGCGTTTGGCTTGAAGTGGGTCTCCACCCGCCCGCGCCAGCTTGCGGTTCTGTAAGGCAGTCTCACTCGCCTCGGCCAAGCTGACTAATGACGCGCTGCCCATACCAATCTCGGTGCGCTTGCCACGAATGACGATGCGCTGAACCCAACGCTTTGCGCCTGTGTCGTCCACCTTGAGAAAGAGGCCGTGACCGTCCGTGTATTTTCCAGGTTTGGTGACTGTGCGGACAAATGCGGCTGACAAGGCTTTTTCAGCCCGCTTGCTTTGTGCCTTGCGTTGGATTTTCTGATTTCCGTCCGCCATAGCGTCCCCCATTATTGACAGGAATATGGGGGACGGCTTTGGAGCATACAAGACGCATTTGCAACTTAAGTACCTGTAACATAGTCATTTATAGACTTCACTGGAACTTAGGTGGGCGGACTCACTGTCCGCCATCACCTCTTCAAAAAACAGGCTTTGTAAGGGTGTTTTGCGCCTTGCGACGTTGCTTGGGCTGGTTGCCGATATCGGGTCCTCTTTGCCTCGATCACGGCGCGGCGACGGACAGGCATCGTGACGGTGCCGCGCGGCAAAAGAAAACCCCCGGACCGGCGGCACGGGGGGCTGCATTCAGATGCACGAGGGGGGGGGGCGGTCAGCCGCCCCAGGAGCGGACCTCGCCGCAATCCATATGCACGAAATTCGAGCGGTAGTATTTGCCAACGCCACCGGCGCGACAGGCGATCGCGGCATTGGCCATTTGGCTGACCGAACGCGACGCCAAACGCAGATCGGCCGCCTGGCCCTGCATGTGCAGCGAGTTGCGGGCCACCCCGCGCGAGCGGCTGCGCAGCATGGCGTTCGTCTGCGGGCTGCGATAGCCCGACAGCAGCATATAAGGCTCGTTCACATCCATCAGGTTATGAGCGGCGGCCATGATGTCGACGGTGCGCAGATCCATGGATTTGACCTGATCCACACGCCAGTCGCGCATGAAGTAATTGATCTCTTTCACCGCGTCCTTGATGTAGTCGCCGTCGATCCAGTACACCATGTCGATGCGCTCGCCGGTGCGGCCCGAATACATGCGGATGCGGCGGATATCGCCACCACCACGCAGGAACCCCGCTGCCATCGAGTAGGTAGGGGCAGCGGCCACTGCTGTTGCGGTGAAGGCTCGTAGAAGTGCGCGCCGAGTAAGGCCCGTCGAGTTGCTCTGAGTCATGTGACTGTTTCGTCCCGTACGTCGTCCTGCCTGCACACGATGTTACGTGTACATTGTTAATAACCATCCCCCGGTTGCGCATTTGTATGGCACAGGGGGATTCGTTCGCCAAGTTTTCTTTCAGAATGTGTCATCCAAGGGGGAATTTTCGGCAGTTTTTCGCCCAAACAGGTGATGCGCATGCAGCAATTCGCTGGCAGGGCGCGGCCTCAGGCGATGCATCCGCGCATCAGCCCAGCGGATTTGTCATCCGTTGATGCGATTGTGAATGGACATTTTCCCCTGTTTTTCTTGAAGATCTGTACAGATTAACGTCATTGAACGTTGTTAACCGCATTTGCTCAGGACCTCATCATGCCGCATCTCAAACGCCCTGCCATTCGTCTCACGCTGACAGCCCTGCTGCTTGCAGGTGTGGCGGTGTTGGCGTCACCCGGTACGGCAGATGCGCAGGTTACCGCCTATAAACAGGCGGTTGCCGAGGCGAGTTATGGTGAAGACGGGGTCGCCGCCTTTTACCGCAAGAACGGCTATCAGCCGGTCTGGACGGGCGAAGGGGCCGAATTCACCGCCCGCCGCATTGCCCTGATCGAGGCACTGAGCATGGCCGATGTGCACGGCCTGCCCGCGGGGCGTTATGACATCAACGGGCTGAAGGCGCAGATGGCCGCCGCCCGCACCACCCGCGACATGGGTCTGGTCGAGGTGGCGCTGAGCCGCGAATTCGCCCGGTTCGCCCGCGACTTGCAAACCGGGCTGCTGACCCCCTCGCAGATCGACGACGGTATGGTCCGGGTTGTCGAGCGCCGCGGCGCCGAGGCCTATCTGAGCGAGTTGCAGGCTGCCGAGCCCGGCCGCTATATGCGCATGCTGGCCCCGAATACGAGCCAGTACCGTGCCCTGCTGAAGCTGAAACTGGACCTGGAACAGGCGCTGGCCACCGGTGGCTGGGGCCCGACCGTTGCTGGCGGCAAGCTGGCGCCGGGTGACGGCGGTCCTCGGGTCGTGGCCCTGCGCAACCGGCTGATCGCCATGGGATTCATGGATCGCAGCGCGGTGGCCAGTTATGACGGAACGCTGCAAAAGGCCGTGCAGGCGTTTCAGCTGGCGCATGGGCTCGAAGCCGATGGGGTGGCAGGCGACGGAACGCTCGACGAGATCAACAAATCGGTCGCCGACCGGCTGAAATCGGTGATCGTGGCGCTGGAGCGCGAGCGCTGGCTGCCGCGCGATCGTGGCGAGCGCCATATCCTGGTCAACCAGACCGATTTCACCGCCAAGATCGTCGATCATGGCCGCGTCACCTTTGAAACCCGCTCGGTCATCGGCAAGAATGTGAGCGATCGGCGCAGCCCTGAATTCTCGGATGAGATGGAGCATATGGTGATCAACCCGAGCTGGTATGTGCCGCGCTCGATCATCACCAAGGAATATCTGCCGAAGCTGCGGGCAAACCCGAATGCGGTGCGGCATCTTGAAATCACGGACAGCCGTGGCCGTCAGGTCAATCGCGGAGCTGTGGATTTCAGCCAGTTTTCCAGCCGCAGCTTTCCCTTTGCCATGCGCCAGCCGCCGGGCAAGAGCAACGCGCTGGGGCTGGTGAAGTTCATGTTCCCCAACAAATACAACATTTACCTGCATGACACGCCGCAAAAGGATCTGTTCGCGCGCGAGGTGCGGGCCTATTCGCATGGCTGTATTCGCCTGGCGCAACCCTTTGAATTTGCCTATGCGCTGCTGGCACTGCAAGAGGCCGATCCGAAATCCTTCTTTCATAACGTGCTGAACACCGGTCGCGAGACCAAGGTCGATCTGGAACGCCATGTTCCGGTGCACATCATCTATCGCACGGCGGTGGTCGATGACCGGGGGCAGGCGGGCTATCGCCGTGACGTTTACGGGCGTGACGCAAAGATTTGGGAGGCGCTCAGCCGGGCAGGGGTGGTTCTGACCGCGGTTCAGGGTTAAATCCACGGGGCCAACCACAAGAAGCAGGCCCCAGATGAGCTATTCCATTTCGCAGATCGCCAAGGCCCTCGGAGCCGAGGCCGCAGGCAACCTTGACCTGACCGTCACGGGCGCGGCCGAACCGGGCGATGCCGGGCACGACCAGCTGGCGCTGGCCATGTCGCCGAAATATGCCGAGGCACTGGCCAAGGGCGGTGCACGCGCCGCGATCCTTTGGCCCGGTGCCGCCTGGCAGGCGATGGGGCTTGAGGCGGCGATCTTTGCCGCGCGCCCGCGTCTGGCCATGGCCGGGCTGACTGCCATGCTCGACCCCGGTCAGGGCGTGGCATCGGGGATCCACCCCTCGGCGGTGATCGACCCCAGTGCGGAAATTGGCGCCGATGTCAGCATTGGTCCGCTCACCGTGGTGGGCGCGCGGGCCAGGATCGGCGCCGGCTCGGTGATTGGGCCGCATTGCGTGATCGGCATGGATGCTGTGCTGGGTGAGGGCGCCTGGCTGCGCGAGATGGTCAGCATTGGCGCCCGCGCCACCATCGGTGCACGTTTCATCGCCCAGCCCGGTGCGCGGATCGGTGGCGACGGATTCTCCTTTGTCACCCCCGAGGTCTCGGGCGCCGAGAATGCCCGCAAGACGATGGGCGATCAGGGCGAAGCCAAGGCCCAGGCCTGGACCCGCATCCACTCGCTGGGCGCGGTCGAGATCGGCGATGATGTCGAGGTCGGTGCAAATTGTACCGTCGATAACGGAACCATTCGCAACACCTGCATCGGCGATGGCAGCAAGCTCGACAACCTCGTGCATGTGGGCCACAACACCCGCATCGGGCGCGACTGTCTGCTGTGTGGCCAGACCGGCGTGTCGGGCTCGGTCGAGATCGGCAACAATGTGGTTCTGGGCGGTCAGACCGGGGTGGTCGACAATATCTATATCGGTGACGGGGTGATTGCGGGCGGCGGCTCCAAGATCCTTTCGAACGTGCCGGCGGGGCGGGTGATCATGGGATATCCCGCGGTGAAGATGGATCTGCATACCGAGATCTACAAGGCGCAGCGCCGGCTGCCCCGTCTGCTGCGCGACATTTCTGCGCTGAAAAAGGCGGTTTCCAAACCGGGACCGAGCGAGTAAATCAGCGCCAGACAGAACCCAGAGGATCGACATGAGCATCAGCGACCGTGTTATCGCCATCATCGCCGAGCAGGCCGTGCTGGAGCCATCTGACGTCAGCCCCGAAAGCACGCTTGAGGATCTGGGCATCGACAGCCTGGGCCTTGTGGAAAGCATCTTTGCCATCGAAGAGGAATTCGACATCTCGATCCCCTTCAATGCCAACGAACCCAGCCAGAGCGATTTCGACATCTCGAACGTGGCCGCGATTATCGCGGGCATCGAGAAACTGGTGTCGGAAAAGGTCTGACCGCGCCCATGAAACGGGTCGTTATCACCGGGGCCGGCACCATCAACGCGCTGGGGCACTCGGTACCCGAGACGCTGACCGCGATGCGCGAGGGGAAATGCGGCATCGGCGAACTGGAGTTTCGCGATGTCGATCGGCTGGCCATCCGCATCGGTGGCCAGGTCCGCGGATTCGAGGCCGAAGGCCGGTTCAACCGCCAGCAGATGTCTCTCTATGACCGGTTCACCCAATTCACCCTGACCGCCGCCAAAGAGGCGATCGACCAGGCCGGGTTGGCCTTCCACGGTGAACTGGCGGCGAAATCGGGGGTGGTGCTGGGCACGGCCGGCGGCGGCGTCAGCACCTGGGACGAGAATTACCGCTCCGTCTATGAAGAGGGCAAGAACCGGGTCCATCCCTTTGTCGTGCCCAAGCTGATGAACAACGCGGCCGCCAGCCATGTGTCGATGGAACATAACCTCAAGGGGCCGTCCTTTACCGTCTCGACCGCCTGCGCCTCGTCGAATCACGCGATGGCACAGGCCTTTTCCATGGTGCGCAGCGGCATGGCGCCGGTGATGATCACCGGCGGCTCGGAATCGATGCTGTGTTTTGGCGGGGTCAAGGCCTGGGAAGGGCTGCGGGTGATGTCCAAGGACGCTTGCCGCCCGTTCAGCGCCAACCGCAACGGCATGGTCCAGGGCGAGGGCGCCGGTATCTTCGTGTTCGAAGAATACGAACATGCCAAGGCGCGCGGCGCCGAGATCCTGTGCGAAGTGGCGGGTTTTGCCATGTCCTCGGATGCGGCCGATATCGTGATGCCCTCGAAACAGGGGGCGGCGCGGGCGATGGCGGGGGCATTGGCCGATGCGCGCATCAACCCGGGCGAGGTCGGCTATATCAACGCCCATGGCACCGGAACGGCGGCCAATGACAAGACCGAATGCGCCGCGGTGGCCGATGTGTTCGGCCGTCATGCCGACAGCCTGATGATTTCCTCGACCAAATCGATGCATGGCCACCTGATCGGCGGTACCGGCGCGGTGGAGTTGCTGGCCTGTATCATGGCGCTGCGCGACTGGGTGATCGCGCCCACGATCGGTTATGAAGAGCCTGACCCCGAATGCGCACTGGACGTGGTCCCCAACGAGGCGCGCGAGGCCAAGGTGGATGTGGCGCTCAGCAACGCCTTTGCCTTTGGCGGGTTGAACGCGGTTCTGGCCCTGCGCAAGGTTTGATCCTCAAGCCACTGTTTAAAAAGGAAAAGGCCGCCGGGTTCGATTGAACCGGCGGCCTTTGTCTGTCTTTGGCAGGGATCAGTTGTTGCTGACCACATCCACCTTGTCATAACTGGCGGTGAAGCCTTTCAGCGACAGATCCAGCGACACGGTCTGATCGGGCGCAGGTGCGGGAACCAGCGACACGGTGGCCTTGGCGCCCTTCTTCATCGCGTCGATATCGGTCTGGGTCAGGCCGATCTGGGCAACGCAGCCGATCGGGTTGCAGAACGAGTAGTTGTAGCGCTTACCCGGCGCCCCGTCGATCGAGATGGTCAACTGAGCGGGCAGCAGGGTTTCCAGCGGCACGATCACGGTTGCCCCGGCCACGGCGACCCCGCCATCCTCGAGTCGGAACATCGAGAATTCGGCCATCGGGTTCCCCTTGGCATCGGTCAGGATCTGCAGCATCGAACAGGGGTCGGTCTCGGCCTCGGTCTTGATACAGGCCATATCCCAATCGCCGATCTTCTCTTTCGAGTAGCGCTGGCCCAACTGGGGCGCGCCATCGGCGGGGGTGCCCAGATCAAGAAGCTGATCCGCGGTTTTCGGTTCTTCCTGCGCGGGGGCAGGCGCGGTTTCGGTCTGGGTGGTGGTATCCTGCGCCATCGCGGCGCCAGTCAGCGCCAGCAGGGCGGCGGCGGACAGGGAAATGAGGGTCTTGGTCATGAATGCCTCGTCAAAAAGATGAGCTGCTCGGCCCTCGTCTATCACGACTGTCTGACGCTGTCAGGGTCAAAGCAGCGCATCGGCGGCGATTTGATGAGGCCGGATCGAAACGTGAAAAGGGAACCCGTGTTACCCGGATTCCCTCTTATCTGTCTCCCCGTCGGACCGGCCGACTTAGTATTGTGTGCAGACGTTACGAGAGGTGTGGCAACGGGTCAACAGCTATCAGAGGTTTTTTCGCTTCAAGGCGTCAATTGATTGGAGATGCTCGATTTTTGACCGTTGAGTCAGAAAAAAGCCGTGCCCGAAGGCACGGCCAGTCTGACAGGGAGGAAGTGCCCCCAGACACCAGTCGCCTGAGGGACAATAAGGACTATCGCAGGCAAAGGTTAACTTTGTATGGTTGCGGTGAGACGATGAATATCGAGGCATAAACCAAATGGATGGAAAGATTTTCCTGGGCGGCGGCGGCCCGGATTACGGCGTGGCGCAGGGGCTGGACCTGAAATATGCCAACCGACACGGGCTGATTGCGGGCGCCACCGGTACCGGCAAGACGGTGACGCTGCAAATCCTCGCCCAGGGCTTTGCCGAGGCCGGGGTGCCGGTGTTTCTGGCCGATGTCAAAGGCGACCTGTCGGGCATGGCCAAGCCCGGTTCGCCCGATCACAAGCTGCACGCGGCCTTTACCTCGCGCGCGGAAAAGATCGGCCTGAGCGATTACGCCTATCGCGCCTGTCCGGTGACCTTCTGGGATCTGTTTGGCGAACAGGGCCATCCGGTGCGCACCACCGTGGCCGAGATGGGGCCGTTGTTGCTGTCGCAGTTGCTGGAGCTGACAGAGGCGCAGGAGGGTATCCTGAACATCGCCTTCCGCCTTTCGGACGAAGAGGGGCTGCCGCTGCTCGATCTCAAGGATCTTCAGGCATTGCTGGTCTGGATCGGCGAGAATGGTAAATCGCTGTCGCTGCGCTATGGCAATATCTCGACCGCCTCGGTGGGCGCGATTCAGCGCCGGCTGCTGGTGATCGAGAACCAGGGCGGCGCGCGCCTGTTCGGCGAACCGGCGCTGGATCTGGCCGACATGATGCGGGTCGATGACCAGGGGCGCGGCATGGTCAACATCCTGGCCGCCGATACGCTGATGGCCTCGCCGCGGCTCTACTCGACCTTCCTGCTCTGGCTGCTCAGCGAGCTGTTCGAGGAACTGCCCGAGGTGGGCGACCCCGAAAAGCCGAAACTGGTGTTCTTCTTTGACGAGGCGCATCTGCTGTTTGATGACGCGCCCAAGGCGCTGGTGGACAAGGTCGAACAGGTGGCCCGCCTGATCCGGTCCAAGGGGGTGGGGGTCTATTTCATCACCCAGAACCCGGCGGATGTGCCCGAGGATGTGCTGGGTCAGCTGGGCAACCGCATCCAGCACGCGCTGCGCGCCTTTACCGCACGCGACCGCAAGAACCTGCGGCTGGCCGCCGAGACCTATCGCGAGAACCCCGCGTTCGACACCGAAGAGGCGATCCGCGAGGTGGGCGTGGGCGAGGCGGTGACTTCGATGCTGATGAAAAAGGGCGTGCCGGGGGTGGTGGAACGCACCCTGATCCGCCCGCCCTCGTCGCAACTGGGTCCGATCACTCCGGCCGAGCGCAAGGCGATCCTGAACACCTCGGACATGGCGGGGAAATACGACACGCCGCTGGACCGCAAATCGGCCTTCGAGATTCTGGCGAAACGGGCCGAGGAGGCCGCGAAAGAGGCCGAACAGGCCGAGGAGCGCGCCGAGGAGGCCAGCCCCTGGGAGCGCGAGTACAACTCGGCGCGGCGCTATTCCGGCAGCCGGGTGGGCCGGTCGAGCGCGCGTCAGACCAGCAGCCGGCGCCGCAGCGAGGACACGCTGACCAGCGCCATGGGCGAGGCGGTGATCAAGGAGCTGAAAGGCACTACCGGCCGGCGCATCGTGCGCGGCATTCTGGGCAGCCTGTTCAAGGGGCGCTGACGGAGCGGGGGCGCTGCCCCCGTCGCGCGCTGCGCGACTCCCCCGGAGTATTTCGAACCAGAAAGAAGCAGATCGGCGCTTGGGCGTGGTTTGCTGCAAAAAAGGCCGCGTCCGGGTGGGGCGCGGCCTTTCTTGGATTTACTTTTCCGGGATCAACCCGCGTGGGCTGAACCTGAGCACCAGGAGCAGGATGATCCCCATGGTCAACAGACGCATATGGGCGGCGCTGTCGATCAGGTGCGATTTCAGCGCACTGCCTTCGGCCATGCCGCTGGTGATCACCTGCATCAGGAAGAGGCCCAGAGGTTCGACCTGAACCCAGAGAAACCAGATCAGCATCGCGCCCAGCACCGCGCCGAAATTGTTGCCCGATCCACCGACGATCACCATCACCCAGACCAGGAAGGTGAAGCGCAGCGGCTGATAGGTGCCCGGTGTCAGCTGTCCGTCGAGCGTGGTCATCATCGCCCCGGCGATACCGCAGACGGCCGATCCCAGCACGAAGATTTGCAGATGCCGGCGGGTAACGTCCTTGCCCATCGCCTCGGCCGCGACCTCGTTGTCGCGGATGGCGCGCATCATCCGGCCCCAGGGGCTTTTCAGGGCCATCTGCGCCATCCAGAGAAGGATCAGCAGCACCACCATGAACAGGACCGAATAGCCCAGTTTCACATAGAGGGTAGAGGCGGTCACCGGGTCGATGCCCAGCGAGGCCGCGCTTTCGACAAAGCCGGCATCGTTTTGCAGGTCGATCTCGTAAGGAACCGGGCGGGGCAGGCCGATCACGTTCTTGACGCCGCGCGCCAGCCAGTCCTCGTTCTTCATCACCGCGATGATGATCTCGGCGATGCCCAGCGTGGCAATCGCCAGGTAATCCGAACGCAGGCCCAGCGCCGTCTTGCCGATCAGCCAGGCGGCACCCGCGGCCAGAAGGCCACCGGCGGGCCAGGCCAGCAGCACCGGCAGGCCCAGGCCGCCGATATTGCCCGCCGCTGCCGGGTTGATCGCCTCGACCGCCATAACGTTGGGGTCAAACACCGCGCGATAGATGATGAAACCCAGCACCAGCACCGCCAGCATGGCCAGGTTGCGACTGCGTCCCTTGGGCATGTGGCGGGCCACCAGCACGGCGGCCACCACGGTGGCGGCGCCAAGCAGCAGCGCCAGCACGATGCCGAAGCCGCCCGCGCTCCACGCCTCGGGCGAGAGCGGCTCGGACACCAGCACCACGGCCAGACCGCCCAGCGCGACAAAGCCCATGATGCCCACGTTGAAGAGCCCGGCAAAGCCCCATTGCAGGTTCACCCCGATGGCCATGATGGCCGAGATCAGCCCCATGTTGACGATCAGGATGGCCGAGTTCCAGCTTTGCATGAAACCGGTGATCGCAACCAGGACGGCGATGCCCAGGAACAGGGCGGTATTCTTCACTGTCTCGGTCATACCGCTTTCCCCTTGAAGAGGCCCGTAGGCTTGAACAGCAGCACGATCAGCAGGATGACGAAGCTGACCGCGAATTTGTAGTCGGTGCTCAGAAGCTGCACCAACCCGTCAGGCGACATTCCTTCGGGAGCGAGATAACCCAGCACCTTTTTCCAGGCATAGGTCACCGTCACCTCGGAAAAGGCGATGACGAAGCCACCGGCGATGGCGCCCAGCGGGCTGCCCAGACCGCCGACGATGGCCGAGGCGAAGATCGGCAGCAGCAGCTGGAAATAGACGAAGGGCTTGAAGCTCTTGTCGAGCCCGTAAAGCACCCCTGCCGTGGTGGCCAGCGCCGCGACGATCAGCCAGGTGTACATCACCACCCTTTCGGGGTTGATTCCCGAGAGCAGCGCCAGATCCTCGTTATCGGAATAGGCGCGCATGGATTTGCCGGTGCGGGTCCGGTTCAGGAACCAGAACAGCAGCGCCACGCAGATCACCGCGACAACCACGGTCAGCGCCTGGGTGGTCTTGATCGCCAACCCCTCGTCCAGCCCGGTCATCTTCTTGAAGTCGCGGGCCGAGATCAGGAACCGGGTGCCATCGGCGAAGTTCTGGTCATTGGGGCCGATGACGAAACGCACCAGCCCGTTCATGATGAACATCACCCCCATCGAGACGATGACCAGGATCACCGGTTTCGCCTTTTGCTCGCGGTAAAAGCGATAGACCGCGCGGTCGGTGACCAGCACCAGCGCCATACAGCCCAGGATGCCGAAGGGCAGGGCCAAAAGCGCGGTGGGCAGTGGCCCGAGGCTGATGCCATGCGACTGCATCCACCAGGTCACCAGCACGGTGATCATGGCGCCAAAGGCCATGGTGTCACCATGCGCAAAGTTCGAGAACCGCAGGATGCCATAGATCAGCGTGACGCCCAGCGCGCCCAGCGCCAGCTGGCTGCCATAGGCGATCGCGGGGATCAGGACAAAGTTCGAAAGCGCCACAAGGGCGTTGAGGATTTCCATGTCTCAGCCCCCCAGGAAGGATTTGCGGACTTCGGGATCTTCGAGCAGTTCCTTGCCGGTGCCGGTAAAGGCGTTGCGGCCCTGAACCAGCACATATCCCTTGTCGGCGATGGCCAGCGCCTGCTTGGCGTTCTGCTCGACCATCAGGATCGGCAGGCCGGTACGGCTGACCTCGATGATGCGGTCAAACAACTCGTCCATCACGATGGGGCTGACGCCCGCGGTGGGTTCGTCCAGCATCAGCACCTTGGGCTTGGTCATCAGAGCCCGGCCCACGGCGACCTGCTGGCGCTGGCCGCCCGACAGCTCTCCGGCGGCCTGATACCGTTTCTCGCGCAGGATCGGGAACAGGTCATAGACCTGCTCCATGGTCTCGCGGATGTCATCGCGGCGGATGAAGGCGCCCATTTCCAGGTTCTCCTCGACCGTCATCGAGGTGAAGATGTTGTTGGTCTGGGGCACAAAGCCCATGCCCTTGACCACCCGGTCCTGCGGGGTGAGCCTGGTGATGTCCTCACCATCCAGCCGGACCGAGCCCGAGCGCACGTCGAGCATGCCGAACACCGCCTTCATCGCGGTCGACTTGCCGGCGCCGTTGGGGCCAACGATCACGGCGATCTCGCCCGGGTTCACCGCGATGGTGCAGTCATGCAGGATATCGGGGCCCTTGCCATAACCGCCGGTCATGGTGTCGCCGATCAGAAAGGGGCCGCCATCGACCTTGGTCGTCGGGCCGCTCTTGCGATGGGCGGGGGTCATGGTGCCCATACCCTTGGTATTGGTGATCGAGGCGTCCTTGTTGCCGCGACCGTCCTGATAGGGATTGTCGCTCATGCGCCTGCCTCCAGCTGTGCCTTGTTCTTCAGGCCGGTGCCCAGATAGGCCTCGATCACATGCTCGTTGGCCTTGATCTCGTCCAGCGTGCCCTGGGCCAGGACCCGGCCCTCGGCCATGCAGATGACGGGATCACAGATCTTGCCGATGAAATCCATGTCATGCTCGATCACGACAAAGGTGTAGCCGCGTTCCTTGTTGAGCCGCAGGATGGTATCGGCGATGGTCATCAGCAGGGTCCGGTTCACGCCCGCGCCGACCTCGTCCAGGAACACGATCTTGGCGTCCACCATCATGGTGCGGCCCAGTTCCAGCAGCTTCTTCTGCCCACCCGAGACCTGGCCCGCCTTGTGATCGGCCAGATGTTCGATGGTCAGGAATTCCAGCACCTCGTCGGCCTTGGCGCGCAGCGCGCGTTCCTCGTCCGCGATCCGCTTGCGTCCGAACCAGGTGTTCCACAGGGCCTCGCCCGACTGGCCGCCCGGCACCATCATCAGGTTCTCGCGACAGGTCATCGAGCTGAATTCATGCGCGATCTGAAAGGTCCTGAGCAGCCCCTTGTGGAACAGCTCGTGCGGCGGCAGGCCGGTGATATCCTCGCCATCCATGGTGACCTTGCCGCTGGTGGGCGGCAGGACGCCGGCGATCACGTTGAAAAGGGTGGTTTTGCCGGCTCCGTTCGGTCCGATCAGACCGGTGACAGAGCCCTTGGTGATTTCCAGCGTCGCACCATCGACAGCATGGAAACCGCCGAAGTGCTTGTGCACGTCTTCGACGACGATCATGTGTTCCCCCGGGGCCGCTTTGTGTTTTGCGGCCTTGTTGGTTGTTGCCTCATCCCCCGAAAAGAGGTGCGGCCTTTTGTCATTGAAACAGCCCGGACACAAGGCCCGGGCTGTTCTGTGTCATCTCATCGCAGGGCGATCAACGGAACTTGGCCGTGGTGATCTTGCCGCCTTCGATGGTGATCTGGCGGTAGTTGCCGGCGCTTTCGCCGGGTCCGATCAGCTCGACCGCGGTGGCGCCGACATAGTCGACCTCGCCGCCGTCCTTGATGATCTGCAGCGCCTTGGCCAGTTCGCCGGGATAGATCTTCTCGCCCGGTGCGTTGGCCACATGCATCACGTGATCCTTGTAATCGCCCGAGTCCTTGGAGTTGGCCGCCTGCATGGCCAGCATGATCAGGGCTGCCGCATCATAGGCTTCCGGGGTGAAGGGCGAGGTGGAATCGAACGCGCCGCCCACCATTTCCGAGAACTTGGCAACGCCCGGGCTGTCGGTGCCGGGGTGCTGGCCGCTCGAGCCTTCGATTTCGTCGCCGAAGTTCTCTTCGAGCTTGGCGCCGATCATGCCGTCGGGGAAGTGGAAGGTGTCGAACGCGCCCGAGTCGATGGCCGAGCGCACGATGCCCGAACCGCCCTGGTCGACGTAACCGGCAACCACCAGACGGTCGCCACCGGCAGCCGCCAGCGCGCCCACTTCGGCCGAATAGTCGGCCTTGCCGTCTTCATGTGCGGCCGAGATGGTCACGGTGCCGCCCGCCGCTTCGAATGCGGCCTGGAAGCTGTCGGCCAGACCCTTGCCATAGTCGTTGTTGGTATAGGTCAGCGCGACTTCCTTGATGCCTTCTTCCATCAGCACTTCGGTCATCACGACACCCTGACGGGCATCCGACGGGGCGGTGCGGAAGAACAGGCCGTTGTCGTCGGCGGTCGACAGTGCCGGCGAGGTGGCCGAGGGCGAGATCATCACGACGCCGTTCGGGACGGCGACGTTGGACAGGATCGCACCGGTCACGCCCGAACAGTCGGCGCCCATGATGCCGTCAACCTTGTCCGAGGTCACCAGACGCTCGGCGGCGGCGGTGGCGGCGGCGGCGTCAACGCAGGTCGAGTCCGCGCGGACCGAGGTCACGGTGGCCCCATCCAGCAGCAGGCCCGAGTCGGTGACTTCCTTCATCGCCAGCTCGGCGCCGTCGGCCATCGAGGGGGTCAGCGATTCGATCGGGCCGGTGAAGCCCAGAATCACGCCGATCTTCACCTCTTTGGCATGACCACCGGCAAAGGCCGCGCTTGCCATCAGGGCAGAGGCCGCAGTGGCCGTGAGAAGCTTTTTCATGTGTTACTCCCTTGTTGGAACGTAATCGTTCTGACGAAACCCTAGGCAAGCTGTCGCCAAAAGAAAAGTCCTAACGAAAAAGTGGTTTGGTGCCGTAAATCATGGATGTTCTGCTGGTCGTGGTCTTGAGTTGAGACTGGGTAGGCTGGAGGAAACGGGATGACATTCGCACGGATCAGCTGCGTGATTCTGACGGTGGCGGCGCTGCTGACCTCGGATCGGGCCGGGGCCGAGCTGTCATCGCGCGCCGGGCCGCTCAAGGTCGAAATGATGGCCGAGGGGCTTGATTCGCCCTGGGCGGTGGCGCCGCTGCCGGGGGCCGGGTTTCTTGTCACCGAGCGGGGTGGCGATCTGCTTTATGTAAACGGTGCTCAGCGGGTCCGGGTGTCGGGCACGCCCCGGGTAAGGGTCGCGGGGCAGGGCGGTTTGCTGGATGTCACCCTTGCCCGCGATTTCGCCAGCAGCCGGCGGCTTTACCTCACCTATGCGCAGCCGCAGCCGGGCGTTGGCGCCGGCACGGCGGTGGCGGTTGCGCGGCTGTCCGAGGACAAACGTCGCCTGACCGGGCTCAGCCGCATCTACGAGGTGCCGCCAGGCGGACAGGGTGGCCGCCATTTCGGCAGCCGCGTGGTCGAGGCAGCGGATGGCACACTCTTTGTCACGCTGGGCGACCGGGGCGCCGATGCCAGCGCGCAGGATCCGGGCAACCCGCAAGGCTCGGTGATCCGCATCCATCCGGATGGCCGCATCCCAAGCGACAATCCCTTTGTGGGGCAAAGCGGTATCCGGCCCGAGGTCTGGTCTCTGGGCCACCGCAATCCGCAGGGCGCGGGGCTGGATGCGCAGGGGCGGCTCTGGACCTCGGAACATGGCGCGCGCGGCGGTGATGAGGTGAACCTGATCCGGCCCGGTGCCAATTACGGCTGGCCGGTGATCTCATATGGCCGCCATTATTCGGGCGCCAGGATCGGCGAGGGCACCCACAAAGAAGGGATGGAACAGCCGAAGTTCCATTGGGATCCGTCGATCGCCCCCTCGGGCCTGCTGGTCTATTCCGGCACGCTCTGGCCCGCGTGGAAGGGCGACATATTTGTCGGTTCCCTGAAGTTCGACCATATCGTCCGCCTGACCGGCAGCCCTCTGCGCGAGGCCGAGCGGATCGAAGGCCCCGAAACCGAACGCCTGCGCGACATCGTCGAAGCACCGGACGGCGCGATCTGGTTCATCTCCGAGGGGCGGGGCGCGGTTTACAGGATCAGCCCTGCGTCCTGAGCTGAGTTTGATGAACACAAAGGGGGCGTGCGGGATCTGACCCTGCCCCCGATGTTTTCGATCCTGTCGACAGCAAGCGCCGACATCGATCTTGGGCAGGTTCCAGCGCCGCCTAGACCGACAATCGGGTGCTTTGCGCACCGCGCTCGCGATAGGGGGTGGTGTTGTAATGCGCCCGGTAGCATTTCGAGAAATGGCTGGGCGAGGCAAAGCCGCAGGCCAGCGCCACATTGATGACGCTCATATCGGTCTGCATCAGCAGGTTGCGCGCCTTTTGCAGCCTGAGTTCCATGTAATAGCGTTTCGGGCTGCGGCTCAGATAGCGGCGGAACAGCCGTTCCAGCTGGCGGGTGGACATGCCCACATCCTTGGCCAGCAGCGCGGGCGAGATCGGCTCTTCGATGTTGCGCTCCATCATCTGGATGACCTGGCTCAGCTTGGGGTGGCGCACGCCGATCCGGGTGGGGGTCGACAGGCGCTGGGTGTCCTGATCGGTGCGGATCGAGGAATAGATCAGCTGATCGGCGACCGCGTTGGCCAGCTCCTCGCCATGCGTGTTGGCGATCAGCTTCAGCATCAGGTCGATCGAGGCGGTGCCCCCCGCCGTGGTGATGCGCGCGCCGTCGATGACAAAGACCGATTTGGTCAGCGTCACCTCTTCGAATTCCTCGACGAAACTGTCCTGATTCTCCCAGTGGATCGTGGCTCGCTTGCCATCCAGCAGCCCGGCCTTGGCCAGCGTGTAGCCCGCGGTGCATAGCCCGCCGATGACCGGTCCGCGCCGCGCCTCGCGCCGCAGCCAGCCGACCACCTTCTTGGTGGTGGCCTTCTGCACGTCGATGCCGCCGCAGACCAGGACCACATCCTCGCGCCGCAGCTCTTCCAGATCGCCGTCAAGCTTGAACACGGTGCCATTGGAACAGGTGGCCGAAGCCCCGCCTTCACCCACGACCGACCATTCATACAATTGCTGGCCCGCCATGCGGTTGGCGATGCGCAATGCCTCGACCGCGCAGGCGAAACACAACATGGTGAACTGGTCGAGCAGGACGAAGACAAATCTCTGCGGCTTCTTCTGGCCGCTCTCCACTCTGACAACTTGGCGTTGCTCTTTCATGCGCGCGTTCCTTGGCTATTGTGACGCCGCGTCCGGGGCGTCTGCGCTGGGCTATCCGTCACATTGCTCAGAGCTTGTTTGCGACGTCAAGAGGCGCAAATCTGATATGGTCTCTGCCCGGGTCATTTTGTATAGAGGCCCCCTGTGAATACCATTGCGGAGATGAGAGCGATGAGCGAGTGGCAAAAATCGAACTGGCGCGCGAAACCGCGGGTTCAGATGCCCGACTATACCGATCAGGCCGAACTGGCCCGGGTCGAGGCGCAGCTTTCCCAGTTTCCTCCGCTTGTCTTTGCCGGCGAGGCGCGGCGGCTGAAACGGCATCTGGGTGCAGCCGGGCGCGGCGAGGCCTTTCTGCTGCAGGGCGGCGATTGCGCCGAGAGCTTTGACCAGTTCAGCGCGGATGGCATCCGCGACACGTTCAAGGTGATGCTGCAGATGGCGATGGTGCTGACCTTCGGCGCCAAGGTTCCGGTGATCAAGGTGGGCCGCATGGCCGGCCAGTTCGCCAAGCCGCGCAGCGCGCCGACCGAGGTCCTGGATGGCGTGGAGCTGCCCAGCTATCGCGGTGACATCATCAACGAGCTGGCCTTTACACCCGAAGCCCGGATGCCCAACCCGCAGAAGATGCTGCAGGCCTATACCCAGGCGGCGGCGACGCTGAACCTGTTGCGCGCCTTTTCGACCGGTGGTTTCGCCGACATGAACCGGGTGCATTCCTGGACGCTGGGCTTTACCGACGAACAGGACGTGCAGAAATACTCCGAGATCGCCGACCGCATTCAGGACACGATCGACTTCATGGGCGCGGCCGGGATCACTGCTGACACCACGCATCAGTTCTCGACCGTGGAATTCTACACCAGCCACGAGGGGCTGTTGCTGGAATATGAAGAGGCGCTGACGCGGCTTGATTCGACTTCGGGCAACTGGCTGGCGGGCTCAGGCCACATGATCTGGATCGGCGACCGTACCCGGCAGCCGGACGGCGCGCATGTGGAATACTGCCGCGGTGTGCTGAACCCGATCGGGTTGAAATGCGGCCCCACCACCACCGCCGAAGACCTCAAGGTGCTGATGGCCAAGCTGAACCCCGAGAACGAAGAGGGCCGGCTGACCCTGATCGCGCGCTTTGGCGCGGGCAAGGCGGGTGACCACCTGCCGCGCCTGATCAAGGCGGTGCGCGAGGAGGGTGCCAAGGTGACCTGGGTCTGCGACCCGATGCATGGCAACACCATCAAGTCGGCCTCGGGCTACAAGACCCGGCCCTTCGAATCGGTGCTGCGCGAGGTGCGCGACTTCTTTGCCGTGCACCAGGCCGAAGGCACCGTGCCCGGCGGCGTGCATTTCGAGATGACCGGCCAGGACGTGACCGAATGCACCGGCGGCGTACGCGCGGTGACCGACGAGGATCTGAGCGATCGCTATCACACCGCCTGCGATCCGCGGCTGAATGCCAGCCAGTCACTTGAACTGGCCTTCCTCGTGGCCGAGGAGCTGACCCGGCTGCGCGCCGATCAGCGCCGCCGCGCGGCGGGCTGATCCGCCCGCACAGGTCCGGATGGAAACGACAGGCAGCGGCCCGGGGCGAATGCTCCGGGCCGTTTGCCGTTCACTCCTCGGATGAGACCAGACGCAGCTGCGGCTTGCCCTTGACGAAGTCGGCTTGCGGTGCGGCAAAGCCTGCGGCTTGGGGCGCGGCAGAGGCCGCGTCGGGTTGCGCAACCTCGGGCAGGTCGCGCAACACCGATTCCGAGATCTCGAAGCGGCGCCCGCCGGTGCCCAGCGGCCCGTCCGAGATCATGATACCCAGCGCCCGGCTGACATCGCCGAAATCGCTTTGCAACGGCAGCAGGATCATCCGCGCCTCGACCCGGGGCGCGGTAAAGCGGCGCTCGGCGCGCAGCGACATTTCGCAGATCGCGGGGGTGTCGAACACATGCTCCAGCGTGGCGCCGATCTCGGAGCGGGCGGCGGCGGTGAAAAAGGCCGTCAACGGCATGCCGCGAACCTCCATCCCGGCCATCTCGCTCAGATGGCTGCCGGCCAGACGGAACCGGGCCACACCGGGCGCGATCCGTTCCAGTATAAAGGTGTATTCCAGGATGTTCTCCAACCCGCGAGGGTCGATATCCGAGCGCCGCGGCACCCCGTCACCCACCCGCAGGGCCGACCAATAGGCCTCGGCCTGACGCAGCGGCGACACCGTGCGCCCGCTGCGAAACCGGTCCATCGCGATCACATTCCCCGCGCCGTCCCCGCGATCTGCCCGGGACCTGCCACCAAAAAAAGTCTTCATCACCATTACCCTGTTGCTCGCCGTTCCCCTGCCTTGGCTCGCGCCTTGCAGGACAAGGACGGAGCTTAAGACAGGTTACCTAAACGTTAACCTGCCACGGGTTGACCCAATTTTGGAGCAATTCCTTAACGATTGGTTAACTGCGTAAAACTTGACGAAAATCCGGCCGGGTCTTGCCCAAGGGGCGGGCTTGGCATTAGGTGCGGGGGTATTTCCGGCGGGGTCCGCAACATAGGAGAGTGCAGCCATGATCAGATCCATGACCGGTTTTGCCTCGGCGCGCGGCGAGATGGCGCCATTCAGCTGGAGCTGGGAGCTGCGCAGCGTCAATGCCAAGGGGCTGGACCTGCGCCTGCGCGTGCCCGATTGGCTGGAAGGGTTGGAAACCGCGATCCGCGCCGATCTGGGCAAGGCGCTGGGTCGGGGCAGCGTCACGCTCAGCCTGCGGCTGTCCCGGGGCGAAGAGGGCGCGGCGCTGGCGCTGAACCCCGCCGCGCTGTCGGCGGTGCTGGACGCGCTGTCCGAGGTCGAGGATCAGGCGATGACGCGCGGCATGACGCTGGCGCCCTCGCGCGCGGCGGACCTTCTGGCGCTGCGCGGGGTGCTGGAGGCGGGTGGCGGCAGCGACGACCCGGCACCGCTGGTAAAGCGGCTGAAGGCCGAGCTGGGCCCGCTGATTGCCGCATTCCTGCAGATGCGCGAGACCGAGGGAGCCGCACTGGCCGAAATCCTGCAAGGCAACCTGATCCGTGTCGCGGATCTGACCGCGCAGGCGGCGGCGCTGGCTGAAGCGCGCAAACCGCTGGTGGCCGAGACGCTGCGCGCCAATCTGGCCCGAGTGCTGGACAATACGGACGGCGCCGATCCCGACCGGGTGGCGCAGGAATTGGCCATGCTTGCCGTCAAAGCCGACGTGACCGAGGAACTGGACCGCCTGCAGGCCCATATCAAGGCCGCCCGCGACCTGCTGGCCAAGGGCGGCGCGGTGGGGCGCAAGCTGGATTTCCTGATGCAGGAATTCAACCGGGAAGCGAACACTCTGTGTTCGAAGTCACAAAACGCTGATCTGACCGGGGTAGGGTTGGAGCTGAAAGCGGTGATCGACCAGATGCGCGAACAGGTCCAGAATGTGGAATAAAGACAGGAAGCAAGACAGATGACAGACCGCCGTGGCCTCTTGATCATTCTTTCCTCGCCCTCGGGCGCGGGGAAATCCACGCTCGCCCGCCGGTTGATGAGCTGGGATCCGGGTCTGAAATTCTCGGTCTCGGCCACCACCCGCGCCCCGCGGCCCGGCGAGGAACATGGCCGCGAATACTATTTTCTGAGCGAAGACCAGTTCAAGGGACAGGTGCGGCGCGGCGAGATGCTGGAACATGCCCATGTGTTCGGCAATTTCTATGGCTCGCCCGCAGGCCCCGTGCGCGACACGATCGAGGCCGGGCAGGACGTGCTGTTCGACGTCGACTGGCAGGGCGAGATCCAGATCCGCAACTCGGATCTGGGCAAGCACGCGCTGTCGATCTTCATCCTGCCGCCCTCGATCAAGGAGCTGCGCCGCAGGCTGGAAAGCCGGGGCCAGGACAGCGCCGAGGTGATCTCGCGCCGGATGCTCAAAAGTTGGGACGAGATCAGCCACTGGGGCTATTACGATTATGTCCTGATCAACGACGATCTGGACGCCACCGAGGAACGGCTGAAAACCATTGTCAGCGCCGAGCGGATGCGCCGCATCCAGCAGCCGGCGCTGCAAGAACATGTGCGCAAGCTGCAAAGTGAATTCGAGGACCTGTCATGACCATCTATGCCCTGGGCGAGCACCGCCCCGAAATCCATCCCGACACCTGGGTCGCCCCCGATGCCAACCTGATCGGCAAGGTGGTGCTGGAAGAGGGCGCCTCGGTCTGGTTCGGCTGCACCATCCGCGCCGATCACGAGGAGATCCGGATCGGGCAGGGCAGCAATGTGCAGGAAAACTGCGTCATGCATATCGACGCGGGCTATCCCCTGACCATCGGGGCGAATTGCACCATCGGCCACAAGGTCATGCTGCATGGCTGCACGATCGGGGAAAACTCGCTGATCGGCATGGGGGCGACGGTGCTGAACGGCGCCAGGATCGGCCGCAACTGCCTGATCGGGGCGGGGGCGCTGATCACCGAGAACAAGGAAATCCCCGACAATTCGCTGGTGATGGGGGTGCCGGGCAAGGTGGTGCGCCAGTTGGACGAGGCCGCCGTGGCCCGCATCGCCTGGAGCGCCAAGCACTATCAGGACAACATGCGCCGGTTCCGCGACAGCATGATCGCGGTGGGTTGATCGCCGGATTGCCGCCATGCCCGAGGATCTGAACCACGAATTCCTGGCCGCCATGCCGCTGGCGGCGCTGCTGGTCGATCAGGCCGAACGGATCATCGCCGCCAATACCGAGGCGCAGACGCTGCTGGGACAGCAGATCGTCGGGCGCCATTACGCCACCATCCTGCGCCAGCCGCAGGTGATCGAGGCGATCGAGCGGGCGCTGCGCGACAAGGGGTCCAGCCGCAGCCGCCATCTGGCCAATGACGGGGCGCAGGATACCACCTTCGAGGTGACCTGCCGCTATGTGAACGGGATCGGCGCGGTGGCGGGCGGCGCGGTGCTGGTCAGCTTTATCGACGTCACCCCGATGGAACAGGCCGGGCAGATGCGCCGCGATTTCGTCGCCAATGTCAGCCACGAGCTGCGCACGCCGCTGACCGCAATCATGGGGTTCATCGAAACCCTGCGCGGCCCAGCGCGCAACGATCCCGCCGCCCAGGACCGGTTTCTGGGCATCATGGAGCAGGAGGCCGGGCGGATGAACCGGCTGGTGGGGGACCTGCTGTCGCTCAACCGGGTCGAAAGCGAAGAGCGGGTCCGACCCCGAGGCGCGGTGGATCTGTCCGGTCAGATCGCCTCGACGCTCAATTCACTGCGCCCGCTTGCGGCCGAGGCCGGGGTCGAGCTTTACTTCACCGGTCCCGAGACCCCGGTCATTGTGCCCGGGGACGAGGACCAGATCCGCCAGGTCCTGACCAACCTGATCGAGAACGCGATCAAGTATGGCGGCAGCGGCGGCGAGGTGCGCGTCACCCTCAGCGAGGCTGAGCGTGACCCGGCGGTGCGCGGCCCCGCCGCCCGCATCCAGGTGTCGGACAAGGGGGCAGGCATCGACGCCGTGCATCTGCCGCGCCTGACCGAGCGATTCTATCGCGCCGACAACCACCGCTCGCGCCAGAAGGGCGGCACCGGGCTGGGGCTGGCCATCGTCAAGCATATCGTCACGCGCCATCGCGGCCGGATGCGGGTGGAAAGCACGCTGGGAAGCGGCACCACCTTTACCGTGATTCTGCCCAAGTAACGCCGATCCGGGGCCCGATCCGCGCAAGCGGGGCGGGCAATCGCCGGTGTCGCGCTGCTGTCATGCTGTCTTTACATGGCTGTCATGCAAACTTGCCGTCACAAATCGGGGCTTTGTCATATCCCTGTTACATAGCCGTCACAAAAGCCTCATGCACGACCCCTAGAAGTCGGCCCGAGATCATCATGGGGATGATCGCTAGATTACCGCTGTCAAGGAGACTGCAATGTCCTTTGTGAAACTGTCGGCTTCGGCCCTGGCAATTGCTGCTGTTTCGGCCACCGCTGCCGCCGCGCGCGATCAGGTCCAGGTGGCCGGGTCCTCGACCGTTCTGCCCTACGCCTCGATCGTCGCCGAAGCCTTTGGCGAAAACTTCGACTTCCCGACCCCCGTGGTGGAATCGGGCGGCTCGTCCGCCGGTCTCAAGCGCTTCTGCGAGGGTGTGGGCGAAAACACCATCGACGTCGCCAATGCCTCGCGCAAGATCAAGGACAAGGAAGTCGCCGTCTGTGCCGAAAACGGCGTGACCGACATCATCGAGGTCCGCATCGGTTATGACGGCATCGTGTTTGCCAGCGACATCGCCGGCAATACGTTCGAATTCACCCCGAGCGACTGGTTCCTGGCGCTGTCGGACAAGATCATGGTCGACGGCCAGCTGGTCGACAACCCCAACAGCACCTGGGCCGACGTGAACGCCGCCTTCCCGGCGCAGCCGATCCAGGCCTTCATCCCGGGCACAAAGCACGGCACTCGCGAAGTGTTCGAAGACAAGGTGATCCTGGCCGGCTGTGAAGCCACCGGCGCTTTCGAGGCGCTCAAGGCCGCCAATGGCGACGACAAGAAAGCCGCCGAGAAAGCCTGTATCGCCCTGCGCACCGACGGTGTGTCGGTCGATATCGACGGCGACTATACCGAGACCCTGGCCCGCATCGAAAGCAACAAGGACGGCATCGGCGTCTTTGGCCTGGCCTTCTACGAGAACAACACCGACAAGCTGCAGGTTGCGACCATGTCGGGCATCGTTCCCTCGACCGAGTCGATCGCAACCGGCGAATACCCGGTGTCGCGTCCGCTCTACTTCTACGTCAAGAAGGCGCATATCGGCGTGATCCCCGGCCTGAAGGAATATGCCGAGTTCTTCATCGCTGACGAGATCGCAGGCCCCGATGGCCCGCTGGCCGAATACGGCCTGGTGTCGGACCCGGAACTGGCCAAGACCCAGGAAGCCGTGGCAGACGAAAAGGTCATCGGCGGCAACTCGTAAGGGTCGCCCCCGATCGTGAACTCCGCCGGGGCGTCTGCGCGCGCCCCGGCTTTTGATCCTCAGATGACGGACGCTGTGTGATGCCGACCCTCTGGCTGGTGCTGTTCCTCCTCCTGCTTTCCACCTTTGGATTCTTTGCCGGCCGCGCGCGGGCGCTGAGTTCCGCCGGTGGCGACGCCCGCAAGCTGCATTCGCTGCCGGTCTATTACGGGCTGAACGTGGCCCTGACCGGGCTGGTCCCCGCGCTTGGCGTGCTGGCGGTCTGGCTTCTGGCGCAGCCGATGCTGATTGATAACCGGGTCTCGGGCCTGATCCCCGAAGACAGCATTCCCGCCGAACTGACCCGCGATCTGGTGATGTCGGATGTGCGCCGCGTGGCCGAGGGGCTGGACGTCGCCGTTGCCCAGGGCGCGCTGAGCGAGGCCGAGGTTGGCGCGCTGAAGGCGGGCAGTTCCGGCATCCGCGCCCGTCTGGGCGAGGTCGGGGTGGCGCTGGGATCGGACGTGCGCCCCGAGGTGCTGGCCGCCGCCCGAACCTATCGCGCGCTCAGCCACACCGGCACCCTGGTGATGGGCGCCGTGGTGGCGGGTCTGGCGCTGGCCGGGCTGGCCTGGTCCTATATGCGCACCCATCACGACTACCGCGCCCGCAATGTGGTCGAACGCGGGGTTCTGGCGCTGCTGATCCTCGCCGCCTCGCTGGCCATCCTGACCACCATCGGCATCGTGCTGTCGATGCTGTTCGAAACCGCGAATTTCTTTGGCCTGCACGACTGGCGCGACTTCTTCTTCGGCAGCACCTGGGCCCCCAACTTCCGGGGCGACAGCGAGCTGTCGATCCTGCCGCTGCTCTGGGGCACGCTGTTCATTTCGCTGATCGCGCTGCTGGTCTCGGTGCCGGTCGGCCTGTTCGCGGCGGTCTATCTGTCGGAATATGCCGGCAAGGCGACCCGCAGTTTCGCCAAGCCGCTGCTGGAAATCCTGGCCGGTATCCCGACCATCGTCTATGGCCTGTTCGCGCTGCTGACGGTGGGGCCGATGCTGGCCGATATCTTTGGCAATGGCGGCGCGCTGGGGGTCAACTGGATGGCGGGTGCCACCTCGGTTCTGACGGCGGGCGTGGTGATGGGCATCATGCTGATCCCCTTTGTCAGCTCGCTGAGCGACGACATCATCAACGCGGTGCCCCAATCCATGCGCGACGGCTCGCTGGGGCTGGGCGCGACCCGCTCGGAAACGGTGCGCAGCGTGGTGCTGCCCGCCGCGCTGCCGGGCATCGTGGGCGCCATCCTGCTGGCCGCGTCACGTGCCATCGGTGAGACCATGATCGTGGTGATGGGCGCGGGGGCGATTGCCAAATTCTCGCTCAACCCGCTGGAATCGATGACCACCATCACCACCCGTATCGTCAGCCAGCTGACCGGGGATACCGATTTCGCCAGCCCCGAAACGCTGGTGGCCTTTGCCCTGGGCCTCACCCTGTTTGTCCTGACGCTGGGGCTCAATGTCCTGGCGCTCTATATCGTGCGCAAATACCGGGAGCAGTACGAATGACCGACCTTACCCCCGACGCCGCCCCCGGCCGCCGCCATGCCGCGTCGCTGTTGACGCCGGATGCGCGCACCCGCCGCCGCAATCGCGCCGAGGCCCGGTTTCGCGCCTATGGCATGGGCGCCATCCTGATCGGCCTGATGATGCTGGCGGTGCTGGTCTTCACCATCGTCTCGCGCGGCACCGGCGCCTATACCCAGACCTTTGTGACGCTGGATGTGGAACTGCTGGAAAGCAAGCTCGACAAGAAGGGCACCCGTGATATCGAGGCGATCAAGAAAGTCTCGACCTTCGGCTATGCGCCGCTGATCAACGCGGCCTTTGAAACGGCCATGGACAAGGCCGGGATCGAGACCGCGCTGAAGCCCAAGGATCAGGCCGCCATCCTGTCCAAACGCGCCGCCGCCCAGCTGCGCGACTATGTCATCGCCGATCCCGAGCGGATCGGGCAGACCGTTAGCTTTCGCTTTCTGGCCAATTCGCGGGTCGATGGCTATCTGAAGGGCCGCGTCACCCGCGAGAGCATCGCCAATGACAAGTCGATCAGCACCGAACAGCTGGATTTCGTCGATCAGCTGATCGCGGCAGGCATGATCAGGAAGACCTTCAACCTCGATTTCATCCTCGGCTCTGACGCCTCGGATCAGCGGCCCGAGGCCGCCGGCATGGGCGTGTCCATGGTCGGCTCGCTGTTCATGATGCTGGTGGTGCTGGTGCTGGCGCTGCCCATCGGTGTGGCCGCCTCGATCTATCTCGAGGAATTTGCCCCCAAGAACTGGCTGACCGACGTGATCGAGGTGAACATCTCGAACCTGGCCGCCGTGCCTTCGATCGTGTTCGGTATCCTGGGTCTGGCGGTCTTCATCAACTACATGCACCTGCCGATGTCGGCGCCGCTGGTGGGCGGTCTGGTGCTGACGTTGATGACCCTGCCGACCATCATCATCTCGACCCGCGCCTCGCTGAAATCGGTGCCCCCCTCGATCCGCGATGCGGCGCTGGGGGTCGGGGCCTCGAAGATGCAGGCGGTGTTCCACCACGTGCTGCCGCTGGCCGCGCCCGGCATCCTGACCGGTACCATCATCGGCCTGGCGCAGGCGCTGGGGGAAACCGCGCCCTTGCTGCTGATCGGCATGGTGGGCTTCATCGCCTCGAACCCGCCCGACGGGATCGCCGCTGGCCTGCTGTCGCCGAACTCGGCCATGCCCGCCCAGATCTATGAATGGGCGAAACGGGCCGACCCGGCCTTTTATGAACGCGCCTGGGGGGGCATCATCATCCTCTTGGTGTTCCTCGTAACCATGAATACGCTGGCCGTGATCCTGCGCCGCCGCTTTGAACGCCGCTGGTAGAAGGAGGCAGACAATGAACGATATGTCCCGAGTGGAGAGAGCCGTGGAAAGCAAGCAAACCAAGATGGAGTGCCGGGACTGCCACGTCTATTACGGCGACACCCACGCCATCAAGAACGTGAATGTCGATATCGCGGACAAGACCGTGACCGCCTTTATCGGCCCCTCGGGCTGCGGCAAGTCCACCTTTCTGCGCTGTCTGAACCGGATGAACGACACCATCGCCGGCGCCCGCGTTCAGGGCTCGTTCCAGCTGGACGGCGAGGATATCTATGACAAGCGGGTCGATCCGGTGCAGCTGCGCGCCAAGGTCGGCATGGTGTTCCAGAAACCCAACCCGTTCCCCAAGTCGATCTATGACAACGTGGCCTATGGCCCGCGCATCCACGGGCTGGCCCGCAACCGGGCCGAGATGGACGAGATCGTCGAAAAGGCCCTGCGCCGCGGCGCCATCTGGGACGAGGTCAAGGACCGGCTGGACGCGCCGGGCACCGGACTGTCGGGCGGTCAGCAGCAGCGCCTGTGCATTGCCCGCGCCATCGCCACCGAACCCGAGGTGCTGCTGATGGACGAGCCCTGTTCGGCGCTCGACCCGATCGCCACCGCCCAGGTCGAGGAGTTGATCGACGAGCTGCGCCAGAACTATTCGGTGGTGATCGTCACCCACTCGATGCAGCAGGCGGCGCGGGTCAGTCAGAAAACGGCCTTCTTCCACCTGGGGCAACTGGTGGAATACGGCGAGACCGGCCAGATCTTTACCAATCCCGAAGATCCCCGGACCGAAAGCTATATCACCGGCCGCATCGGCTGAGGACAGGAGCAGGACACATGGCTCAACAACACATCACCTCGGTCTATGACCGGGAGCTGGAGGCGATCCAGGCCCATATCATGAAAATGGGCGGCCTGGTCGAAGCCGCGATCATGGCCGCGGCGCGGTCGCTGGAGACCCGCGACGCGGAACTGGCCAACGAGGTGCGTGCCGGCGACAAGGCGATCGACGCGCTCGAAGAGCTGATCAACCAGGAGACCGCGCGCCTGATCGCCCTGCGTGCGCCCACGGCGAGCGATCTGCGGCTGGTGCTGACGGTGCTGAAAATCGCCGGAAACCTGGAGCGGATCGGCGACTACGCCAAGAACATCGCCAAGCGGACCACGGTGCTGGTGGATCAGCCGCAGGTGGGCGACAGCGCCGCCGCGCTGCGCCGGATGGCGCGCGAGGTCGAGCTGATGCTGAAGGACGCGCTGGACGCCTATATCCAGCGCGACGCCGAGCTGGGCGCCGATGTGATCGAGCGCGACCATGAGGTGGATCAGATGTACAACGCGCTGTTCCGCCAGTTCCTGACCTTCATGGCCGAGGATCCGCGCAACATCACCCCCTGCATGCATCTGCATTTCATCGCCAAGAATGTCGAGCGCATGGGCGACCATGTCACCTCGATCGCCGAACAGGTCGTCTATCTCGTCACCGGCAACCGCCCCGACGAGATGCGCCCCAAGGGCGATGTGACCTCGACGACCGCATAAGGAGGCACGTGACAGATGTCAGCCGATCAACCCAGCGTTCTGGTGGTCGAGGATGAAATGGCGCAGCGCGAGGTGCTGGCCTATAATCTCGAGGCCGAAGGGTTTCGCGTGATCCGCGCCGAGAACGGCGAAGAGGCGATGCTGCTGGTCGACGAGGACACGCCCGATATCATCGTGCTGGACTGGATGATGCCGAACCTGAGTGGTATCGAGGTCTGCCGGCGGCTGAAGACCCGGCCCGAGACCCGCAGCATCCCTGTCATCATGCTGTCGGCGCGCAGCGAAGAGGTCGACAAGGTGCGCGGGCTGGAAACCGGCGCCGACGATTACGTGGTCAAACCCTATTCCGTGGTCGAGCTGATGGCGCGCGTGCGCAGCCAGCTGCGCCGGGTCCGTCCCTCGACTGTCGGCCTCAGGCTGGAATACGAGGATATCGTGCTAGATGCCGAGACCCACAAGGTCAGCCGCTCGGAAAAACCGCTGAAACTGGGCCCGACCGAGTTTCGGCTGCTGTCGACCTTCATGGAGAAACCGGGCCGGGTCTGGAGCCGCGAGCAGCTGCTGGACCGGGTCTGGGGGCGCGACATCTATGTCGATACCCGCACGGTCGACGTGCATATCGGGCGGCTGCGCAAGGCGCTGACCCAGCATGGCGGCGATGATCCGGTGCGCACCGTGCGCGGTGCGGGATACGCGCTGGGCTGAGACGGGCAGGGCGCGCTCTTAGCGCGGCAAGCCCTCCTCGGGCTCGGCCTGTGCCGCCAGCCAGTGGCGAAAGGCGCGCAGCGACGGGTCGTTGCCGCGCGCCCGTGGCCAGACCAGGTAATAGGCGCCGAGCGTTTCGACCGCATCGGGATAGGCGGCGACCAGGCGTCCGGTGGCCAGATCCTGTTCCACCACGTAATTGGGCAGCAAGGCCACCCCCAGCCCATGCAGCGCCGCCTGTCCGATGGTGGCGAACTGATCGTAAAGCGTGCCGGGCAGGGTCTCGGGGCAGGTGACTCCCATCTGCGCGAACCAGTCCTGCCAGGCGCGCGGGCGGGTCTGGATATGCAACAGCGGCAGGCGCAGCAGGTCGGCCGGGGATTTCGGCGCCCCATGCGGCAGCAGGCCCGGCGCGCAGACCGGCAGCACACGTTCCGCCCTGAGCAGAAGCCGGTCGGTTCCGGGCCAGTCCGGTTCACCAAAATGCAACGCCGCATCAAAGGGTTCGCTGGCAAAGTTGAATGGTCGCAACCGGGTGGTCATGTTGATGGTGATATCCGGGTGCAGGCGCGAGAATTCGGGAAGGCGCGGCATCAGCCAGCGCATCCCGAAGGTGGGCAGGATCGCCAGGTTGACGGTGCCCCCCGCCGGCGCCACCTGAAGCCGGAGCGAGGCCTGTGCGATCCGGTTCAACGCCTCGCGGATCTCGGTCACGTAATCCTGCGCCGCCGGTGTAAGCGACAGCCGCTTGCGGTCGCGCCGGATCAGCTCCACGCCCATCTGTCCTTCGAGCGTCTGCAACTGACGACTGACCGCGCTTTGCGTCAGTGCGAGTTCCTCGGCTACCGCCGAGGCAGAGCCGAGCCGGTCCAGCGCTTCGAGCGCACGTAGCGAAGACAGGGAGGGGAAGAACTTGCGTGAGGTCAGCATGTATGCGTTTTACTCATGAAAACCCGCAAAAGTCTCGCTGTATTTTTGCGGTTCGGGAAAGATATGGTCCCGTCAGACCGTATTTCAGGAGTTTTCCCGATGGATATCGCCGCCAAGCCCGCCCTGCGTGACAAGGACAAGCCCGATCTGGGCGGTTTCGACTGGGAGGATCCGTTCCGCCTGGCCGATCAGCTGAGCGAAGACGAACGCATGATTGCCGACGCCGCCCGCGCCTATGCGCAGGAAAAGCTGCAGCCTCGCGTCACGCAAGCCTTCCAGACCGAACATACCGACCCGGACATCTTTCGCGAGATGGGCGAGATGGGCCTGTTGGGCACCACCATCCCAGAACAATATGGCGGCATCGGCGCCGGCTATGTGACCTATGGTCTGGTGGCGCGCGAGGTCGAGCGGGTCGACAGCGGCTATCGCTCGATGATGTCGGTGCAAAGCTCGCTGGTGATGTACCCGATCTATGCCTATGGCAGCGAAGAGCAGCGGATGAAATACCTGCCGAAACTCGCCAGCGGCGAATGGATCGGCTGTTTCGGCCTGACCGAGCCCGATGCCGGGTCGGACCCGGCCAGCATGAAGACCCGCGCGGTCAAGACCGAGGGCGGGTATCGGCTCACCGGCACCAAGATGTGGATCTCGAACGCGCCGATCGCCGATGTCTTTGTCGTTTGGGCCAAGTCTGACGCGCATGATGGCAAGATCCGCGGCTTTGTGCTGGAAAAGGGCATGAAGGGGCTGAGCGCGCCGAAGATCGAGAACAAGATGTCGTTGCGCGCCTCGATCACCGGCGAGATCGTCATGGACGGTGTCGAGGTGGGCGAAGAGGCGCTGTTGCCGCATGTCTCGGGCCTGAAAGGCCCATTCGGCTGTCTGAACCGCGCCCGCTATGGCATCAGCTGGGGCGTTATGGGCGCTGCCGAGGCCTGCTGGCACGGCGCGCGGCAATACGGTCTGGACCGCAAACAGTTCAACCGCCCGCTGGCCCAGACCCAGCTGTTCCAGCTGAAACTGGCCAATATGCAGACGGAAATCGCTTTGGGCCTGCAAGCCAGCCTGCGCGTCGGCCGCCTGATGGACGAGGCCAAGGCCGCGCCCGAGATGATCTCGATCATCAAGCGCAACAACTGCGGCAAGGCGCTGGAAATCGCGCGCCACGCGCGCGACATGCACGGCGGCAACGGCATCAGCCTGGAGTTCCAGGTGATCCGCCACATGGTGAACCTGGAAACGGTGAACACCTACGAGGGCACCCATGACGTGCACGCCCTGATTCTGGGCCGGGCGCAGACCGGGTTGCAGGCGTTCTTCTGACCCTTTCTCGGATTTCGAAGTCAAAAGCGCGGGGCTTGGGCCTCGCGCTTTTTTCATCTGGCCCTCTTCACATTCTCCGCGATTCATTCATATAAGCAATCGCGAATATGTATATCTGGCACGGATCGGGCAGGGGACAGGGATGAACCAACAGTTGCGCGGGTTGGCGCGAACCTATCTGCCGATCCTCGACTGGGGCCGCAGCTATGGCCGGGGTGAGTTGAGCGGCGACCTGATTGCCGCCGTCATCGTCACCGTGATGCTGATCCCGCAATCGCTGGCCTATGCGCTGCTGGCGGGCCTGCCGGCCGAGGTGGGGCTATACGCCTCGATCCTGCCGCTGGTGGCCTATGCGCTGTTTGGCACCAGCCGGGCGCTGGCGGTGGGGCCGGTGGCGGTGATCTCGCTGATGACCGCCTCGGCACTGGCACCTTTGAACCTGTCGAGCGTGTCCGAATACGTCGCGGCGGCGGGGGTGCTGGCGCTGCTGTCGGGCGCGATGCTGCTGCTGATGGGTGCGCTCAGGCTGGGTGTTGTGGCCAATTTTCTCAGCCATCCGGTGATCGCGGGTTTCATTACCGCCTCGGGCCTGCTGATCGCGGCAAGCCAGTTGAAACATATCCTGGGCGTGCCGCTACATGGGCATACGCTGCCGGAAATCCTTCTCGATCTGGCGCGGCATCTGGGACAGATCAATCTGGCAACGCTGGTGACAGGGATTGTGGCGCTTGCATTTTTGTTCTGGGTTCGCAAGGGATTGGCGCAAGTTTTTCATGCCAGACTAGGCCTGACGAAACCGCTGGCTGCAACGCTGGCACGGGTCGGGCCGATCTTTGCGGTGATTGGTACCACACTGGCCGCCTGGGTGCTGAACCTGCCGTCACTGGGCGTGGCGGTGGTGGGCGAAGTCCCCACCGGCCTGCCGCCTTTGGGCCTGTCTGGCGTCGATTGGGGGCTGGTGCCCGCGCTGATCGGCCCGGCGGCGCTGCTCTCGATCATCGGGTATGTCGAAAGCGTTTCCGTCGCGCAAACCCTTGCCACCAAACGCAAACAGCGCATCGACCCCAATCAGGAACTGATCGCGCTGGGGGCCGCCAATATCTCGTCTTCGCTGTCGGGGGGGTATCCGGTCACCGGTGGGTTCGCGCGGTCTGTGGTGAATTTCGATGCCGGTGCTGAAACGCCCGCTGCCGGGGTCTTTACCGCCGTGGGTCTGCTGGTGGCGGCGCTGTTCCTGACGCCGCTTTTGTATTTCCTGCCCAAGGCGACGCTGGCGGCCACCATCATCGTTGCGGTGCTGTCGCTTGTCGATCTGTCGATCCTGTCGCGGGCCTGGCGCTATTCGCGCGCCGATTTCGCTGCGGTCTTTGCCACCATCGCGCTGACCTTGCTGGCCGGGGTCGAGGTCGGCGTCGCCAGCGGCGTGCTGATCTCGCTGCTGCTGTTCGTCTGGAAAACCTCACGCCCGCATGTGGCCGAGGTGGGGCAGGTGCCCGGCAGCCAGCATTTCCGCAACATCCTGCGCCACAAGGTAGAAACCGATCCTGGCGTGGTGACACTGCGTATCGACGAGAGCCTCTATTTCGCCAACGCGCGCCGGATGGAGGACCTGATCCTGAACCGGGTGCTGCGCGACCGTGACAGCCTGCGCCACGTGATCCTGATGTGCTCGGCGGTGAACGAGGTCGATTTCAGCGCATTGGAATCGCTCGAGGCGATCAACCGGCGGCTGGACGATCTGGGCGTCAAACTGCATCTGTCCGAGGTGAAGGGCCCGGTGATGGACCGGCTTGCCCGCAGTCATTTCCTGGAAGACCTGACGGGGCGTGTTTTCCTGTCGCAATACGACGCCTTTGCCGCGCTGCGCATGAATAGGGCGGATCGTATGTGATCCAGAGTATGATATCCGTGATTCTTATAATCGGTATTATGTATTATAAACGTACACCCTGATGCCGGAACGTCACGCAGATGGCGTGGATTGGCACCGCCCCGCGCTTGCGCTAGCGTTGAGGGAAATCTCGGGTAACCAAGCCCGCTCAAACAATGGCGATCTCTGAGAGTGGTCTCGTAACACACTGATCAGACGTCGCTTTGGCCAATGCGCAATATGGGAGACCGCCGTGGAACTGAAAGACAGGATCGTTGTCGTGACCGGTGCGGCCAGCGGCATCGGGCGCGGCCTGGCCGAACGCTTCGCCGCCGAGGGCGCGAAATGCGTTGTTTGTGCTGACCTGAACCTGCAAGGCGCCGAGGACGTCGCGCAAGCGGTTGGCGGTGTCGCCCTGCGCTGTGATGTAAGCCGCGAGGCTGATATCGCCGCCCTGATCGAGCATGTGGAAACCCAGATCGGTCCCATCGACCTGTTCTGTTCCAATGCCGGTATCCTGACCATTGGCGGTATCGAGACTCCGGATGCGGACTGGCAGCGTATCTGGGATATCAACGTGATGTCGCAGGTCTGGGCGGCGCGTCATGTGGTGCCGCGCATGATCGCGCGCGGTGGTGGCTATCTGCTCAACACGGCTTCGGCGGCGGGTCTGCTGAACCAGGTCGGCGCGGCACCCTATGGGGTCACCAAACACGCCTCGGTTGGTCTGGCCGAGTGGCTGGCGATGACCTATGGCGATGACGGGATCGGCGTGTCGGTGCTGTGTCCGCAGGCTGTCCGCTCGGAAATGACGCGCGGGCACGAAGAGTCGGTGGCGGCGCTAGACGGTCTGCTGGAACCCTCGGACGTGGCCGAAGCTTGCGTTCAGGCCATCCGCGATCGCCGTTTCCTGGTGTTGCCACATCCACAGGTTCTGGACTATATTCGAATGAAAACAGCGGATTACGACCGTTGGCTAGGTGGCATGCGCAAGCTGAACCGGCAATTCGGCGGCAAGCTCTAACCTTCGGATTTCAGGCGCCGCATCAGCCCTTCCTGCGCCACGCTGGCCACCAGCGTGCCATCCTCGGCATAGATCTTGCCCCGGTTGAAACTGCGCCCGGCGCCGGTCCAGGGACTGTCCATCGCGTAAAGATGCCAGTTCTCGAACCGGATCGGCGCGTGAAACCACATGGCATGGTCCAGACTGGCGCCGTTGACCTGACGGGTGTACCAGCTGAGCCCGTGCGGGCGCAGCCCCGACCCCAGCAACCCCATGTCCGAGGCATAGGCGAGCAGCAGATGCTGCATCGCCGGCCCTGCCCCGGCTGCCGCCCCCATGCGGAACCACAGGTAATGACGGTCGTCGGTCGGGATCGGCTCGAACATGTCGCGCGGCGCGACCTCGCGGATTTCGATGGGACGCGCGCGAGTGAACTCGGCGCGGTATCTCTGTGGGATACGGTCGATGAAACGCTCTTGCAGCGCCTGACGGGTTGGATGGGTTTCCGGGCCGGAAATCTCGGGCATCGGGTGCTGATGATCCCAGCCGTCATCGCCCGCATGGAACGAGGCCGACAGGTTCAGGATCTGGCGGCCATGTTGAATGGCCACCACCCGACGAGTGGTGAAAGACCCTCCATCCCGTGCCCTATCCACCTGATAGATAACGGGAATCGACGGGTCACCGGGGCGGATGAAATAGGCATGCAGCGAATGGCACAGCCGGTCTTCGACCGTGCGATAGGCCGCGGCCAGCGCTTGGGCAATGACCTGGCCGCCGTAGATGCGGGTGGGTGTTTCGCCCCCCGATCCGGTGCCACGAAACAGGTCCACCTCCAACCGCTCGATATCAAGCAGGTCGAGCAGCTGGCGTTCCGCATCGGTCATGTCGCATCCTCCGGCGTCAGCGTCGCCCGGCCGCGTAAGTCACGAAGAAATCGAAACTTTCCGGGTTCGCCATCGAGTCCCGGTTCACCACCTGCGCCGGGTCGCCCCCCAGTAGCAGTTTCTTGACCGGAACTTCCAGCTTCTTTCCCGACAGGGTGCGCGGCACCTCGGCAATCTGAACGATTTCGTTGGGGATAAAGCGCGGCGACAGTGTTTCGCGGATGGCCGTGTTGATGCGGGCGCGCAGAGCGTCATCCAGCACCTGCCCCGGCGCCGGTACCACGAAGAGTGGCATGAAACTGTCGCGGCCCAGGAATTCGAGATCGACCACCAGGCTGTCCAGCACCTCGGGCAGCGCCTCGACCGCGCGATAAATCTCGGACGAGCCGAGCCGCAGCCCCTTGCGGTTGATGGTGGCGTCCGAGCGGCCATAGATCACCGCGCCGCCCTCGGGCGTGATCTCGATCCAGTCGCCATGGCGCCAGATACCGGGATAGGTGTCGAAATAGCTTTCATGCAGGCGGCTGCCATCACGATCACCCCAGAACCCCAGAGGCATCGAAGGCAGCGGTTCGGTGCAAACCAGCTCTCCCACTTCTGCTGTGATTTCATTGCCTTCCGGGTCATAGCTGCGCACCGCGTTGCCCAGATAGCGGCATTGCATCTCACCCGCGCGCACCGGCAGCATCACGTTGCCGCCGACAAAGGCCCCGCACAGGTCGGTGCCGCCCGAGATCGGCGCCAGCCAGATATCCGGGTCGACCGCGTCATAGACCCAGTCATAGCCCTCGGCCGTCAAGGGCGATCCGGTGGTCCCCAGCGCCTTGAGCGCCGACAGGTCCAGCGCCTCGCGCGGACGGATCCCCGATTTCAGGCATTGGGTGACATAAGCCGCGCCGACGCCGAAACTGCTGACTCGCTCTTCGGCCACCACGCGCCAGACGGCCTGCATGTCGGGGTGGTTGGCGGCCCCGTCGAACAGGACCACGGTGGCACCCTGCCCCATGGCGACAAACTGGGCGTTCCACATGATCCAGCCCGACGAGGTGAGCCAGAGGAAGCGGTCGTCGCCGCCCAGATCCTGATGCAGCGCCTGTTTGGCGCCCTCCAGCAGGATGCCGCCATGACCGTGCACGATGGGTTTCGGATTGCCCGTGGTGCCCGAGGAATAGACGATCCACAGAGGGTGATCGAAGGGCAGATCGGCATATTCGGGTTGGGCCGCGCCTTGGGTCATCTCCTCCCAGGGGATCATGCTCGGCGGAACCTCGCCCATCACCGGCACCAGAACCGTCTGTGCGAGGCTGGGCAGCTGCGCGCGGATCTCCTCCAGCACCGGGCGCCGGTCAATGGTGCGCCCCGCGTGAACATAACCGTCCTGCGCGATCAATACCTTGGGCGCGATCTGGCGGAACCGGTCCAGGATCGCCACATGGCCCATATCCGGGGCGCACAGCGACCAGATCGCACCGATGCTTGCGGCAGCCAGAAACGCGACCACCGCGGTATCGGTATTGGGCAGGATCGCCACCACCCGGTCGCCCTGCCCCACACCCATGGCGCGCAGCTGCGCGGCCACATTGGCAACCTTTTGCGACAGTTGGGCCCAGCTGACCTCCTTGCGGCCGAACCCTTCGGAGCGCAGGATCAGCGCGGGTGCCTCGGGGCGGCTCTCGGCATGGCGCAGCATGTGGCGGGCGAAATTGGTGGTGACACCGGGAAACCAGACCGCACCGGGCATCCGCCGCTCGGCCAGCACCCGACCGTCGCCACCCTCAAACGGCAGGCCCGCGAAATCGCGGATCGCACTCCAGAACCCGTCCAGATCGGCCACGCTCCAGGCCCAGAGCGCATTGTAATCGTCGAATTCCAGCCCGCGCTCCTTTGCCAGCCAGCGCTGAAACGCCGCCATGCGGCTGTTTTCAGCACGCTCGTTGCTGGGGGTCCAGAGAATGGGCCGGGGGTCTGTCATCCGCATAATGCTCCATGGATCAGCGCCTTGAGTTCCGAGCGCGAAGGATAGGCGCTGGAGGGCGACAACTGGGTGAAGAAGACCACCGTCAGGTCATTGACGCGATCCAGCCAGAAAAAGGTCGAGGCCATGCCGCCCCAACTGAAATCGCCGATCGAGCCGGGGGTGCGGGCGCGGGCCGGGTCCAGCACCACGGCGCCGCCCAGGCCAAAGCCCATCCCGTCCATCGGCTGTTCGGCAAAGCTCTGCGGTCCCATCGAGGCGATATCGCCCGGCAGATGGTTGCGCATCATGAAATCGAGCGTCGCCGGGCCGATCAGGCGATGCCCGTCCACGGCGCCACCCCGGCGCAGCATCTCGGCAAAGCGGCGATAGTCGTCGATGCTGCTGACCAGCCCACCGCCGCCGGAATACATGCTGGCAGTCTCGAAAGGCGAGTTGCCCGCCTCGTCGAACAGGCGCAGCGTATCGCCACCGGAATGGGCATCGTTGAGCGCCATCGCATCCCCGGCCAGCGGTGTATAGAGCGAGGCGAACCGGTCGCCCGCGCCCTGGGGCACGCTGAACCCGGTCTCGGTCATGCCCAGCGGGGCGAAAATCTCGTCCTGAAAAAACTGCGCCAGCGTCCGGCCCGAGACCACCTCGACCACACGCCCCAGAATGTCGATAGAAACCGAGTACTCCCAACGACTTCCCGGTTGAAACGCAAGTGGCAGTGCCGCCACCTTGTCGGCCATGTCGGCCAGCGCGCCCTGACCCGGTTTGAACAGCAGATCCTGCTCCTCCATCGCGCGCGCCAGTACGCCCGGGTTGAACGGATAGCTCAGCCCGGCGGTATGGGTCAGCAACTGGTGCAGCGTTGGCGAGGGCGCCGGTTCGGTCTGGTCAATCGCGCTGGCCCCGGGCACCAGCGCCTGCATGTCCGAGAAGGACGGCAGAAAGGTCGACACCGGCGCGTCGAGGTGAAACAGCCCCCGTTCGGCCAGCATCATCACCGCAAGCGAGGTGACCGGCTTGGTCATTGAATAGATCCGCACCAGCGTGTCACGGGTAAAGGGCAACTGGTTCTCGATGCTGCGCTGACCGGCTGTGTGGAAAAACACCTCGTGCCCGCCCTGGCTTACCAACACCGAACTGCCCGCATATCGGCGCCGGTCGACATAGCTCTGCATCCAGCCCGCGATCCGGCCCAACCGGCCCGTGTCGAGTGTCCTGTAACCGGGGTCGGGCATCGCGCTATCCTCCTGCTGTCGCGGCTGGGCCGAGTGTCACCCGGCCCCCGCGCCAAGGAAAGTACGTAGGAATACGGACCCTTGTCGAGAGGGTGCGCCGCCCCCTCATGGCACCATGCCCAGGCTGCGCCCGGCCTCGATCAGCAGCGGGGCAAAAACACGCTCCAGCTCTTCTTGGGTGACGTGGAAACTGGGCCCGCCCAGGTTCAGCCCGTGCAGCCGGGCGCCGCCCAGCGACAGCACCGGCACCGCGATGCCGTTCACATCCGCCCGCCAATCGCCATATCCGGTGCAATAGCCGCGCACCGCGTATTCCTCGACGGCGCGCGCGATCTGGCTGCGCAGCTCTGCCTCGGGCACGCCCAGGTCGCGCATTCCGGCGGCGATAGCCGCCTCGCGCTCCTCCGCCTCCATCCCGACCAGGATCGCCCGCCCGATGGCCGAGCGAAACAGCGGCAGGCGCGAGCCGACATGCATGCTGAGCGAGACATTCTCGCGTGAGCGCGACACCGCGACATAGATCACCTCGGCGCGGTGTACCTCGCCCAGGGCGGCGGTGATATAGGGGTTGGCGCCGGTGCGCAGGCCGCGCAGCACCTCGGCCGCGCGGTCACAGATATCCAGGCCCGCCAGCACGCCCATACCCAGTTGCAGCACGCCCACGCCCAGACGATAGGCGCCGCTTTGGCGGTCCTGCACCAGATAGCCCAGCTGGCACAGCGTATAGGTCAGGCGCGAGACGGTGGGTTTGGGCAGACCGGTCCGTTCGGACAGGTCGGTATTGGTCAGCAAGACCTCGCCGGGGCGAAAGCTGCGCAGCACATCCAGCCCCCGCGCCAGCGCGGTGACAAAGTTGCGGTCCTTGCCCTCGGCCAACCCGTCGATATCGTCGCCCTGCCCGCTCACCCGCGCAGCGCCCTCAGCCCGTTTTGCGCGAATACGCCCACATACTGGCCCAGCATCCGGGCGCGTTCGGGGTTTGACGCATTGCCATCCAGCGCGCGTTTGTAGACGCCCTGGATGATCGCCGCCATGCGGAAGAAGGTGAAGGCAAGGTAAAAGCCGAACCGGTCGATCCCGCCGATGCCGCGCCGCGCGCAATAGGCGGCGATGAATTCGTCATCCGTGGGCAGGCCCAGCGCGGCACGATCGACCCCGGCCAGCCCGCGCCCCTCTCGGCCCGGCGGCATCTGCCATTGCATGATGACGGCGGCCAGATCGGCGTAAGGGTGGCCGATGGTCGATAGCTCCCAGTCGAGCACGCCCAGACAGCGGGTGCCGCCCTTTTCGAACATCATGTTGTCGATCCGATAATCGCCATGCACCAGCGTGCGCTGGCCGTCATCCTCGGGCATGTCCTGCCCCAGCGCCTCGATCAGCGCATCCATATCGGCGATAGTCCCGGTTTCCGAGGCCCGGTATTGCTTGGTCCAGCGCGAGATCTGGCGTTCGAAATAGTTGCCGGGCGGGCCATAGTCAGACAGGCCCACCGCGTCGATATCGACCGAATGCAACGCCGCAAGCACCCGGTTCATCTCGTCGATGACAGCGGTGCGGGTGGCATTTGTTTCGCCCTCCATCGTCGGTTCGGCGAAGTTGCGCCCGTCCAGATGCTCCATCACGTAAAAGGCCGAGCCGATCACCGCGTCATCCTCGCACAGCAGGTACATCCGAGGCACCGGCACGTCAGTATCCGCCAGCGCGCGTTGCACCCGGAACTCGCGATCCACCGCATGGGCGGATTTCAGCAGCACCCCGGGCGGCTTGCGCCGCAGCACATAATTGCGCGCAGGCGTTGCCAGCAGGAAGGTCGGGTTCGATTGGCCAACGTCGAACTTCCGCGCCTCCAGCGGCCCGGCATAGCCCGGCAGGTGGTCGCGCAGATAGGCATCGACGGCGCTCAGGTCGAGGCTTTGGGTCGTGTCGCTCATATCCTGTCCCTCAACTATAGCTCAGCATATCCGCATGGGCCGGTTGGGCAAAATGCGGGGTTGCGTTGAATTCATGCAAAAAGAAGGCGCGCGGGGTAAAGATGAACCGCGACATGGCGGTGTTCTTTACCTGCAGGTTCAGCGCGATCATCTGCTCGGGCGGCGCGCTCAGCGCGGCGGCGGTCAGTTGTCCGATGGCCCCGCCCGAGCTGATCACCAGCACCCGTTCGGCACCCTCGCGCGTGGCCGCCTGACGCGCGGCCTCGATCCGGGCGGTGAACTGGGCCCAGCTTTCGCGCGCGCCCGCGACTCCGCCGCCCTGCCATTCGCGCAAGACATCACGCAGGGTACGGAAATGCGTCTTGCGGTCATGCTGCACCAGATCGGGAATGGTGCCGCCGAATTTCACCCGCAACAGGTCGTGGAAATCGTATTCGTTCCAGCCCGCGTGCTCCTCGGGCACGTCCGTGAACCCCATGCCGCGCAGGGTTTCCTTCTGTCGCGCCAGCGTGCCGGTGACCAGACGGTCGGGCACCCAGCCCGTCTCGCGCAGCGCTGCCCCCACCAGTTCCGACTGGCGATGGCCCAACTCACTCAGCCGGTCATAGTTGTCCGATCCGAACGAGGCCTGCGCATGGCGGATGACGATCAGTTCCGCCATGGTTCAGCCGATGAATTCGGCAGCAAGCCGGGCGCCCGCCGCACGGTATTCGCGGTCGATCCGGTCCACCAGATCACCCACCGGTTCGATCTGATGCACGTCGCCCACGCCCTGACCCGAGCCCCAGATTTCTTTCCACGCCTTGGGCTTGGAGGACCCCTGGCTGAAATTCATCGAACTGGCATCGGCCGAGGGCAGGTTGTCGGGGTCCATCCCGGCGCGTTCCACCGATTTCTTCAGGTAATTGCCATGCACCCCGGTAAAAAGCGACGAATAGACGATATCCTCGGCAGTGCTGTCGACGATCATCTGCTTGTATTCGGGCTGTGCGTTGGCCTCATTCGTGGCGATGAAGGGCGAGCCCATATAGCCGAAATCGGCCCCCAGCGCCCGGGCGGCCAGCAGGCTTTCGCCACAGGCGATGGCGCCCGACAGGGCCAGCGGCCCGTCGAACCAAGACCGGATCTCGCGGATCAGGGCCAGTGGCGATTGCTGCCCGGCGTGCCCCCCGGCTCCGGCGGCCACCGCGATCAGCCCGTCGGCGCCCTTGTCGATCGCCTTCTTGGCGAATGTGTTGTTGATCACGTCATGCAGCACCACGCCGCCGCAGCTATGCGCGGCCTCGTTCACCTCGACCCGGGCACCCAGCGAGGTGATCCAGATCGGCACGTTCCAGCGCGCACAGATTTCCAGGTCCCGTTCCAGCCGCCCGTTCGAGCGGTGGACGATCTGGTTCACCGCAAAAGGCGCCGCCGGGGTGTCGGGGTTGTCCTGATTGTGGCGGTCCAGTTCCTCGGTGATGCGTTTCAGCCAGGCCTCCAATAGCGGCGGCTCGCCCTCACCCTCGCGCGCATTAAGCGCCGGGAACGACCCCACGATCCCCGCCTTGCATTGCGCAATCACCAGATCGGGCACCGAGATGATGAATAGCGGCGAGCCGATCAGCGGAATGCGCAGGCCGCGCAGGGCGGGCGGCAGGTGGCTTTCGTCGCGTGTCCAGGTCATGTCTTTCACTTTCTCATGCTCCCCAAGGCAGGTCGATGCCGCGCGCATCCGCCGCCTTGCGGGCAAATTTGCGGGTCTGGCTGAAGGCGTCGGTCAGCTCGCGCTTGCCCTCCTCATCCTGCACCTGCGCAAAACGGGCGGCGATTTCCTCGGGCGTGTTGGCATCGCCCTCCAGCAGGATGCCCTCGGTCTCGAATATAAGGGTCTGCGCGTAACAGCCCGCCCCGGCGCAGAGGATCACGCGCGAGGGTGCGTCCTCGCTCACCAGATAGAGCAGGCCCGGCGTGATCGTTTCGGGCGCCAGCAACGCCAGCGCCTGTTCGGGGATCAGGTCTTCGGTCATGCGGGTCGCGGCGGTGGGCGCCAGACAGTTGACGCGGATGTTGTCGCGCGCGCCCTCGATATGCAGCACGTTCATCAGACCCATCATCGCAGCCTTGGCCGCGCCATAGTTGGCCTGCCCGAAATTGCCGTAAAGCCCCGAGGCGGAGGAGGTGAAGACCACCCGCCCATAGCCCTGTTCGCGCATGATCGGCCAGCAGGCATGGGCGACATTGGCGCTGCCGATCAGATGCACGTCGATCACCTTGCGGAAGTCGGCCATGCTCATTTTCGCGAATGTCTTGTCGCGCAGGATGCCCGCGTTGTTGACCACGATATCGACGCGGCCCCATTGGGCCATCGTCTGGGCGACCATGTCGGCCACCTGCGCCTCGTCCGCCACATCGGCCCCGTGCGCTATCGCCTCGCCACCCATGGCGCGGATCTCCTCGACCACCGCCTGTGCGGCGTCGGAAGAGGCACCGGTGCCGTCGGTCGCCGCCCCCAGATCGTTGATCACCACCCTGGCACCGCGCGCGGCCAGACCCAGCGCATGGGCGCGGCCCAGGCCCGCGCCCGATCCGGTGACAATCGCCACCCGTCCGTCGAAACGAATGTCCATCCCCGCCCCCTTACAGTGCCTTTTCAAAGATGTTGCGGCCGGACATCACGTTGATGCCGCCCGAAACCGGGATCACCGCGCCGGTGACATAAGAGCCGCCGCGCCCGCAGAGGAACAGCATGCAACCGGCGATATCCTCGTCCCGGCCCACCCGGCGCAGCGGCACGTCGCTGCCGACCTTGGCGCGTTTTTCCTCGTCGGCGGTGGCAAATGCGGTCATCCGCGACACGAACGGCCCCGGCGCAAGCGCGTTGACGGTGACGGCATAGGGCGACAGTTCCTTGGCCATGATCTTGGTCAGGTGGATCACCGCCGCCTTGGAGGCCGCATAGCTATAGGCGCCGTCGCCCATCGGCACTTCGCCCATGACCGAGCCGACGTTGACCACGCGAGCAGGGTCATCGATGGTGCCGCTTTTCATCAGCATCGGTAACAGTTTCTGCGTCAGGTCAAAGACACCGGCCACGTTGACGGACATCACCTTTTCCCAGGCTTCATGCGGGAACTGGCCCAACGGCGCGCCCCAGGTAACACCGGAATTGTTCATCAAGATATCAAGGGTTTCGGTGCGGCTCTTTACCTCGGCGACCAGCGTGTCGATGCCCTCCTTGCTCCCCACGTCGCCCGCAAACCCCTCGGCCGTGCCGGGAGCACCCATCGCGTTGAGTTCGGCAGCGACCGCCTCGCAGGCCTCGCCCTTGCGCGAGGCGATCAACACGCGCGCACCTGCGCACACCAGCGCCTCGGCTGCCATGCGCCCGATGCCGGTGGCGCCGCCGGTGACCAGCGCGGTCTTTCCGTGCAGGGAAAACAATGTCTCAGGTGTCATGGTAAATCCTTAAAATCCGCGCGCTTGCGCGACGATGTTTGCGTGATATCCGTAATCGCCCAGCCATTCGGCCCCGACCCGGGCGCGTTTCATATAGAACCCCATGTCGAATGCGTCAGTCATGCCGATGCCGCCATGCATCTGCACGCCTTCCTGCACCGCACGCTGCGCGGTGTCGGTGGCGCGCGCCTTGGCAAGCGACACGGCCAGCGCGGCATTGTCGGGGTCCTCGTCCAGCATCCGGCCCGCGTTCAGGATGGCCGAGGCAGTCACCTCGCATTCGCACCACAGATGCGCGGCGCGGTGTTGCAGCGCCTGAAACGCGCCGATCGGAACCCCGAACTGCTTGCGTTCCTTGAGATATTCCACCGTCATCCCAAATGCCCCGGCGGCGAGTCCGGCCATCTCGGCGGCCAGCGCCGCCTGACCGGCGCGCAGCGCGGGCGCCAGTACGCTCATCGCGTCATCGACCTGGCCCAATACATCCTCACCCGTGGCGATCACATCGGAGAACGTGATCCTAGCAGCGTCGCGGCTGTCGATCATCGCCTGCGCCTCGCGGGTGATGCCGTCGCGCTCGGCGGGCAGATCGAACAGGGTCAGCCCCGCATCGGTCCGCGACAGCACCAGCAGCCGGTCCGCATTGGCGCCATCCACGACAAACCGCTTTTCGCCGTTCAGGCGGAACCCGTTGCCCTCGGCCTGCGCCTGCATCTGCGTCGCCTCGGGGGCGAACTTGGCGCCCTCGTCGATGGCGAGCGCATAGGTGAGCTCTCCGCTGGCAATACGCGCCAGCGCCTGGCCCGCGCGGGCATCGGACACCTGCCGCAGCGCGGTGGCCGCAATCACTGCCGTTGAGAGAAACGGCGAGGCGACCAGCGTCTTGCCCATTTCGCCCGCCAGCGCACAGGCGGCGGCATGGCCCATATCGCTGCCCCCCGCCTCTTCGGGCACCAGAACCCCGGCCCAGCCCATCGCGGCCATTTCCGACCAGAGCGCCCGGTCCTGCGTTTGCTCGCCGTCCCGCAGCCTACGCAGATGCGCCACCGGCGCTGCCTGATCCAGAAAGCCGCGCGCGGCATCGGCCAGCATGACCTCTTCTTCGCTTCGTACCAGTTTTGCCATCTGCCTTACCCCGGAAGCCCAAGAACACGTTTGGAAATGATCGAAAGCATCACCTCGGAGGTGCCGCCCTCGATCGAATTGGCCTTGGTCCTCAGCCAGTTGGGCGCGCGCCCGTCCTCCCAGATCAGTGCATCCGAGCCGCCCGCCGCCATCACCAGTTCCAGATTGCGCTTGTTCAGCTCGGTTCCCATGTATTTCAGCATGGCCGAGGCATCGCCCGCGCCTTGCCCGGCCTCGGCCTGATCCTTGTACCGCTCCAGTGTCAACGCCACGGCCAGCCCGTCGACCTCGGCGCGCATCGCATCGGCGCGCAGCACCGTGTCGGTGCTGCCGCTGTCGGCCAGCACCGCCCCCAGCGCCCGACCCGACCCCATGGAGCCGCCAGCGGCCGAGATCATCTCGCGCTCATGCGTCAGCAGGTATTTGGCCACGTCCCAGCCGCGATTGACCTCACCCACCACCTGTTCTCGCGGCACCTGCACATTGTCAAAGAAGGTCTCGCAAAACGGCGAGGCGCCCGAGATCAGCTTGATGGGCCGGGTGGTCACGCCCGGGCTGGTCATGTCGAGCAGGATGAAGGAGATGCCCTTGTGCTTGGGCGCCTCGCGGTCGGTGCGCAGCAGCGCAAAGATCCAGTCGGCCTGATCGGCGTATGAGGTCCAGATCTTCTGCCCGTTGACCAGCCAGTGATCGCCCCTGTCCTCGGCCCGGCTTTGCACATTTGCCAGGTCGGACCCTGCGCCCGGCTCGGAATAACCCTGACACCAGCGGATTTCCCCGCGCGCGATGGGCGGCAGGTAATGCAGCTTTTGCTCATGCGTGCCGAAATGCAAAAGAGCCGGTCCCAGCATCCAGATGCCGAAGCTTTGCAGCGGATAGCGCGCGTTCAGGCGGCGCATTTCCTGGTGGAACACCTTCTCCTGATCGCGGCTCAACCCGGCGCCGCCGTACTCGATGGGCCAGGTCGGCACCGTGTACCCCTTGCTGACGCAACGTTGCAGCCAGGTACGCTGGGCTTCTGACGTAAAGTTCCAGTTCTTGCCGCCCCAGCAGATGCTAGCCTCGTCATTGCGGCCATCGCGCATGTCTGCGGGGCAATTCGCCTCTAGCCAGGCACGCAGCTCGTCGCGGAAGGCGGCAATCGCCTTGTCCTCTTCGGCCATGTGTCCTCCCCATATACCGATATCCGTTTTGCAGAGCAGAATTGCATTTCGAAATCCGGTTGACAACCAAGGGGGCGGGCCAAAGACTTGACGTCAAATCGCGGTACGCAAGCGACCGCAACAGGGAGAAAGACCGATATGAAAGCCATGCTGAGCACCGCCGTGGGCGGCCCCGAAACGCTGGAACTGACCGAGATGGCAGACCCGGCGCCGGGCAAGGGAGAATTGTTGGTTCGGGTGCATGCGGCGGGGGTGAACTTTCCCGATACGCTGATGATCCGCGACCTCTACCAAATGAAGCCGCCCCGCCCCTTTGCCCCCGGCGGCGAGATCGCGGGAGAGGTTCTGGCGGTGGGCGAAGGTGTCAGCGGCTATACACCCGGCGACCGGGTGTTGGCACTGACGGGGTTTGGCGGCTTTGCCACCCATCTGACGGTCAAGGCCAACGTCGCGGTGAAAATCCCCGATGCCATGCCGTATGACGAGGCCGCCTGTTTCATCTTCACCTATGGCACCTCGCATCACGCGCTCAAGGATCGCGCGGCGCTGCAACCGGGCGAGACCCTGCTGATCCTGGGTGCCGCGGGTGGCGTTGGTGCCGCCGCGATCGAACTGGGCAAGGCCGCTGGCGCGCGGGTGATCGCCGCCGTCTCATCGCAGGAGAAGGCCGAATTCTGTCGTCAGATCGGTGCGGACGAGACGTTGGTTTACCCGCGCGAGCTGGACCGCGACGGACAAAAGGCGCTGTCGGGCGAGATCAAGAAACTGGCCGGGGGCGACGGGGTCGATGTGGTCTATGACGCGGTGGGCGGCGCCTATGCCGAACCCTGCCTGCGCGCGATGGCCTGGCAGGGGCGCTATCTGGTCGTCGGGTTCCCGGCGGGTATCCCCAGCATCCCGCTGAACCTGACCCTGCTCAAGGGCTGCCAGATCGTCGGCGTGTTTTGGGGGGCGTCGGTGTTCCGCGACCCCAAGGGCCATGCGGCAAACGTGGGCGACCTGTTCCGTCTGTACGCCGAGGGCCGGATCAAGCCGCAGATCTGTGCGCGCTTTCCGCTGGATCAGGCGGGCGCGGCGCTGGAGATGATGCAGGACCGCAAGGTGCTGGGCAAAGTGGTGATTACCCCCTGACCGGGTCTAGGACAGATGCGCCACGTCGTTGAACCCCCGCACCACCATCCGCTCGCCCTGGATCACCAGCCGGCTGATCGAGCCATTGGCCGCCCCGTGAAAGGCAAAGGGCTCGGCGCCGCTGGCCATGGCCATGGCAGCGCCGATGACGCCACCATGCACAAAGGCCGCGATCCGCTGATCGGGATGGCGCGCCGCGATGCGCAGCAACCCGGCCCGCACCCGTGCGTGCAATTGAGCGGTGGTTTCCGCACCCGGGATCTCGCCCCATTCCTGGCGCTCCCTGGCGCGCAGAAATGCCGGGTCGTCATTGGCGGCGCGGATGCGGTATTCGCCCCGGTCCCAGTCGCCCAGGAAGACCTCGCGCAGGTCCGGCTCTACCAATGGCGCCAACCCCAGATGCGCGGCCAGCGGCGCGGCGGTCTGATGGGTGCGCCGCAGCGTGGTGACATAGATCGCCGCCAGCGGCTCACCCTTCAACCGGGTGCCCACGGCATGGGCCTGCGCCTCGCCCTCGGGATGCAGCGCCGGGTCGCCCTGCCCGTCCACATGCGGAAAAGGCTCGCCCGGACGGGCGGGCTGGCTTTCGCCATGACGGATCAACAACAGATCGACCGCCCCAGCGGGCGGCGCATAGACGGTTTGACGGTATTCCCGGGTCATCGGATCCTCGCAGGCTGGGCTGCGCGCATCCTGTCCCGGATCGGGAAGAGGATGCAATGACCCAAAACGAGATAGACACCGGATCGGAACTGCTGATGTGTGGCCTTGCCGATGGCGTGGCCACCCTGACGCTGAACAATCCCGAACGGCGCAATGCGCTGTCGGGCGACCTGCCCCAGGCGCTGGGCCGGATGCTGGCCTTGCTGGACGACGACCCCCGCGCCCGCGTGCTGGTGCTGACCGGCGCAGGTGGTGCCTTTTGCGCGGGTGGCGACATCACCAGCATGGGCGCGGCGCTGGGGGATGGCGCGCAGCCCGACGCCGACGCGATGACCCGCCGCCTGCGGCAGGCGCAGGACGATATCGCACTGCGCCTCGCCCGGCTGAGCAAACCCAGCATCGCCGCCCTGCCCGGTGCCGCTGCCGGGGCGGGCATGTCGCTGGCTTTGGCCTGCGACCTCCGTGTCAGTGGGCACAGCGGCTATCTGCTGCCCGCCTTTGGCGGCATCGGCCTGTCGGGCGATTTCGGCGGCAGCTGGCTGCTGGCCCGCCTGATCGGCCCCGCCCGCGCCAAGGAGGTCTATTTCACCAACCGCCGCATCTGCGCGGACGAGGCGCTGGCGCTGGGTCTTGTCAACCGGGTGGTCGCGGATGCGGATGTGTTGGGCGAGGCGCAGGCGCTGGCCGCCCAGATCGCCGGCTTTGCCCCGATGGCGCTGCGCTACATGAAGGAAAACATCGACCGCGCCGGCGATGTGGACCTGCGCCAGGCGCTGGATATCGAGGCAGATCGCATGATCCGCACCCTGCTCAGCGACGATCACCGCGAAGGCGCCCGCGCCTTTGCCGAGAAACGCAGGCCGCGGTTCAGCGGCGCGTGACCCAGGATGGAAAGGACAGCCACCATGACCCCGCTTGAACAGGCCCTGCGCCAGGAACAGGCCAGCATCGGCCAAGAGATCCCCGCCTCGAACTGGATCACCGTCGATCAGGCGATGATCGACCGGTTTGCCGAGGTGACGATGGATGACCAGTGGATCCATGTGGACCCGGCCCGCGCCGCTGCCGAAACCCCCTTTGGCGGCTCCATCGCGCATGGGTTCCTGACCCTGTCGCTGAGCAGCCGCTTTGTCTACGACGTGCTGGCGCCACTGCCGGGCCAGGTGATGGGGATCAACTACGGCTTTGACAAGCTGCGCTTCCTGGCCCCGGTGCCCGCCGGCGCACGGCTGCGCGGCCATTTCCGCCTGATCGAGGCGCGCCAGCGCAGCGCCACCGAACTGCTGCGCAAATACGCGCTGACGGTCGAGATCGAAGGCAGCGGCACCCCGGCCCTGGCCGCCGAATGGCTGACCCTCAGCCTGTTCGAACAGGCGTTGCCCAAAGCCAACTGATCCAAGGAAAATTCCGCGCTGTCACTGGTTTGGGTGACTGCAAGGTGGACAGCCCGCCCTATTCCTGTCTAAGAGAATCCTGAATGGGGATTTAAAGTGATGACAAGTATTCTGGTCTTGCACGGCCCGAACCTCAATCTGCTGGGGACCCGGCAGCCCGAGGTCTATGGCACGACAACGCTGGAGATGGTCAACAGCGCCTGTATCGCGCATGGCCAGAGCCGGGGGCTGTCGGTCGCCTGCCTGCAATCCAATCACGAGGGTGCGCTGGTCGATGCGATCCATGCCGCCAAGGGTGTGCATCGCGGCATCGTGTTGAATGCCGGGGCCTATACCCATACCTCGATTGCGCTGCGCGACGCCATTTCCTCGGTCGAACTGCCGGTGGTCGAGGTGCATCTGTCCAACATCCATGCGCGCGAGGCGTTCCGCCATGTGTCGCACATAGCGCCGGTGGCGCTGGGCCAGATCTGCGGCTTTGGCGCCCAGGGCTATCTGCTGGCGCTCGATGCGCTTGCTGCGCATCTGTCGCCGGAGGGCGCGCGATGAGATTGCGCAACTATCTGGAAAAGCTCAGCTATGTACGCACGCTGGAAGAGCTCTGGGATGGGCATACCCGGCAGATGGCGGAATATGGCTTTGACCGGCTGCTTTATGGCTATACCAACTATCGAACCGCCACCTCGCTGGGCGATCCCGAGGATTTCGTGATCCTGACCAATCACGATCAATCCTATATCGACGGGTTCATGCAGGAGGGGCTCTATTTCCACGCCCCGATGCTGCATTGGGCGCTGGAGCACGAAGGTGCCGGCAGCTGGCGGATGATTTCCGATATGCTGGACAGCGAAACGCTGACCCCGCAAGAGCGGCGCGTCTATGCGTTCAATGCCGAACACGGGGTGACCGCCGGGTACACGGTCAGCTTCACCTCGGTTTCCGCCCGGACCAAGGGCGCGATTTCGCTGTGTGCGCGCAAGGGGATGAGCCAGGACGAGGTCGACGCCCTGTGGCGGACGCATGGGCAGGACATCCTGCTGATGAACAACGTGGCCCATCTCAAGATCATGACCCTGCCCTATGTGGCTCCCAACCGCTCGCTGACCCGGCGCCAGCGCGAGGCGCTGCAATGGGTGGGCGACGGCAAGACCACCCAGGACATCGCCATCCTGATGGGGCTGACAGCAGCCACGGTGGAAAAACACCTGCGTCTTGCACGCGAGGCACTGTCGGTGGAAACCACGGCCCAGGCGGTGCTGAAGGCCGCGCTGCACAATCAGATGTTCATCATGGAAGCCTAAGAACGCGCCTGCTTCAGCTCTCCCTGATAACCCTTTGATATTCAAGATTTAGAAGGTAAATCGCTCTGTCGCCGATGGGGCGCCACCTCTGTTTGTACAATGTCTGTTCCAAAAGTTGACCATAGGTAAGGAATCCCCGACTTTCGCGCCAGAGCCACTTCTTGCAATATGATCGTGTTCCGTGAGTGGTGGCTTTGGCCTGGGAACATCGGGAAAAGACCCTTGCAATATCAAGGCTCTCTGACCTGTTCGGCGCTGACTGCCTATTGATCGGTATCAGCGCCGGAGTACATGAGGGGCCCCTACCATCCCCATCGTCGGGGGCCCCTCTCTTCTTGCGGGCGAAACCGGGCTGATGCCGGTTTCGCCCTTTTCGCATGTCGACAGCGCAGCGGTTCCAATCGGCAAAAGAAAACCGGCCGCACGCATGACGTACGGCCGGTCGGAATGTCCGGCGCCGCATATCCCGGCGCCGATCAGAGTCATTTCAGGATCAGCCCTGTGCGGCCTTGGCGACCTCGGCGGCGAAATCCTCTTTCTCGACAACGATGCCTTCGCCGACTTCGAGACGGACAAATCCGGTGATCTCTGCGCCGGCCTCAGCAGCGGCGGCACCGACGGTCAGGTCGGGGTTGACCACGAACTGCTGGCTCAGCAGGGTCGATTCGGCGACGAATTTCTTCATCCGGCCTTCGATCATCTTCTCGATCACCGCTTCGGGCTTGCCGGATTCGCGGGCGATATCCATCTGCACCTGCTTTTCCTTCTCGACCACGACCGGGTCCATCTCGGCTTCGCTCAGCGCGGCGGGGTTCACGGCGGCGATATGCATCGCAACCTGCTTGCCCAGGGCCTCGTCGCCGCCCTTCATGGCGACCAGAACGCCGATCTTGCCCATGCCGGTGGTAGCGGCGTTGTGGACATAGGTCACAACGGTCTCACCCTCGAGCTTGGCCAGACGGCGCACCGACATGTTCTCGCCGATGGTGGCGATCTTGGCGGTCAGCGTATCGGCGACGCTCTTGCCACCCAGATCGGCGGCCAGCAGCGCGTCGACATCGTCAGCGGCCAGAGCGGCAGCGGCGATCTTGCCGACCATCTCCTGGAAATCGCTGTTCTTGGCGACGAAGTCGGTTTCCGAGTTCACCTCGACGGCGACACCCTTGCCGCCTTCGACGACAACGGCGACCAGACCTTCGGCGGCGGTGCGGCCCGATTTCTTGGCGGCTTTCGCCAGACCCTTGGTGCGCAGCCAGTCAACCGCGGCTTCCATGTCGCCATCGGTCTCGGTCAGGGCCTTCTTCGCGTCCATCATGCCTGCGCCGGTGCTGTCGCGCAGTTCCTTAACGAGTGCTGCAGTGATTGCCATCTTGGCTCTCCTCAATTCAAAACGGATTTGGGGCAGGTCATACCCTGCCCCATATGTCATTTGGATGACGGGGCCGATCAGGCCTCGGCGGCTGCCTCTTCGGCCAGCGCCTCTTCGGCGGGGGCCTCTTCCAGCTCGCCCAGGTCGACGCCTGCGGCGCCCAGCTGTGCCGTCATGCCGTCGAGTGCGGCGCGCGCGGCCAGATCGCAATACAGCGAGATGGCGCGGGCGGCGTCATCGTTGCCGGGGATGATGTAATCCACACCATCGGGCGAGCAGTTGGTATCGACCACGGCCACAACCGGGATGCCCAGCTTGTTGGCTTCGGCGATGGCCAGCGCTTCTTTCTTGACGTCGATGACGAACAGCAGGTCAGGCACGCCGCCCATTTCGCGGATGCCGCCCAGCGAAGCCTGCAGCTTGGCCTGGTCGCGTTCCATGCCCAGACGCTCTTTCTTGGTCAGGCCCTCGGCGCCGCCTTCCATCTTCTCGTCGATCATGCGCAGGCGCTGAATCGACTGCGACACGGTCTTCCAGTTGGTCAGGGTGCCGCCCAGCCAGCGGTGGTTCATGTAATACTGGGCCGATTTCTCGGCGGCTTCGGCGATCGGGCCCGAGGCCTGACGCTTGGTGCCCACGAACAGAACGCGGCCGCCCTTGGCGACGGTGTCGCGCACGGCTTTCAGCGCCTGGTCCAGCATCGGAACGGTCTGGGTCAGGTCCAGGATGTGGATGCCGTTGCGAGCGCCGTAGATGAACGGCGACATGCGCGGGTTCCAACGTTGGGTCTGGTGGCCGAAGTGAACGCCAGCTTCCAGCAGCTGACGCATGGAGAACTCGGGAAGAGCCATGCGGTATTTCCTTTTCCGGTTTGCGCCTTGGCGGGGGAGAAGAAGCGGATGCTCCAACCGGCGGTTCGGATGGGGATGTCTCCCCCAAACGGACCAAAACCCCGCCTGCGGGTTTTGAATGGCGCGCGTATACAGCGACCGGACCGGGGGCGCAAGGGGCATTGACCATATCAGGGGCCGCCCCGCCATACCTCATCTGGAAACATAGCGGATTTTGTGGTACTCATCCAGAGATTGCATCTTTTCCGGTCGCAGCTTTCAGCGGCCAGCCCTGTTTTGAAATGACTTTGTAGATATAGGTGAATTGGCATGCCAAACGACACTGTCGATGGGGGCGTACCCGCCCCGGAACCGGGAGGACCGGTTCCGGCAGGCCCGCCCGCAGTACAAGCGGCCCCGTCCGCGCCCGCCCCTGCTGCCGACAAACCCAAACCCGCCGGCTGGCGCGCGACCCTGTCCAACCTGTCCTCTCTGATCAAGGATTTCGGCATCGTTGCCGCCATTGTCGCAACCCCGATCGCCATCGTGGTGGTGTTGATCTGGGAAGGGGTGTTGCGCCCGCGCCTGACGTCCGAGATCATGACCGAACTCAGCCGCCCCGACGATGGCTATCGCGCCTGGCACCGCGACAATGTCATCGGGGCGCTGTCGGGCTATGACCAGATCACCGCGCGCAAATGGCTGGAGGCCGAAGGCGGCCCGGTGATCGAACGTCTGGCCCGTCCGCCCGAGGCCGAAGAGATCAAGGCGCTGTTTGCCGATCCCGAGTTCCGCAAGTTCTTTCAGCGACAGGTGCTGCTTTCGGTCAGCGATTTCCGCGACGATTACGTGGAATATCTCTACCGCGAATATGGCGAGACCAACATGCTCAAGGCCTGGCTGTCGCCGGTTACCGATCAGGTCGATGCGGTCTATACGCTCAACCTGTTCTATCAGAAGACCCCGGTCCAGGGGGATGACGGACGCCAGGCGGTGAACGAGGCCGGCGTGCCGCTATATGACACGACCTTCAAGATCTCGGATCAGTTCTATGCCACCGACGATCAGCTGTTTCATATCAATGTCCGCCCCGAGACCAAGGGCGGCTTCTATGACATCTTCCGCCAGGAAGCGGCGGTGCTGACCATTACCATCGGCAATTTTACCCAGAATATCAACGTGAACGGCTATCAGGACGATGTGACCTGTATCGTGCGCACCGCGTTGAACAACGCGCCCTCGGGCTTTGTCACGGTGCGCGCGAACATCAAGCGGTCCGGGCCGCTGGATCCGAACAACCCGGTGACGCTGGACGGACAAGTCCCTGACGGCGGCTTTGACATGAAGATCATCGTGACCGCGAAAAAGGGGAGGAAGACATGCTGATGCATCGCTTGCTTGCGCTCCTGCTCTCTCTCCTTGCCCTGCCCGCCCTTGCGCAGGAGGCGCGCTGGCAACCGCTGGCCGGGTTCGACAAGGTCTGGACCAAACAGGGCGCCACCTTTGACGGGCCGGAGACCGGGCGTTTCGAATACGATGCGCTGCGGTTTGGTCGCGAGGTGCCGCTCTATGAATACGAGTTCTTCGATATGGAGGACCTGTTCAACCGCGCCTACCGGAATCGGGCGGCCAAGGGCGTTCTGGTGGATGCCGCCACCGGCGGCGCCCGCATCCTGTCGCCCACCATGGCCGAGGCCTGGCTGGCGGTGCGCGACGACCCCGCTGTTGTGGCCGTGGTGCCGATGGGGTTTGCCCGGGTGGCGGGCGACACGCGGGTGGTGGGCTATCGCCGGATCAACGGGCGCGACATGCAATCGATGTTCTTTGCCCGCAATCTGGATGCGATCCTGTGCCTGAACGACATGGCCCGTCGCAACGCGGAAAGCTATGACGGGCAGGTGCCGTTCCTGTTCGGGCTGAACTTCAAAGGCCGCGCCACCTATTCCTATGTCGAGGGGCTGGACATGGTGAACCTGGCCGATGGGGCCAGCCCGCAACGGTTCCTCGAGACCTTCACCGCCTGTTCCGATCTGCTGCAACTGGGGCGCCGCGTGATCGAACCGCGCGATTACAGCCGATTGGGAGGACGGCAAGGGCGCATCGCCCTCGACCGCGCCGCCAGTGGGGAGATCAAGCCCACCGAACGGATCGTACTGCTTTATGACCGGTTCGGTCACATGAACTTTGTCCGCACCCGCCAGCCCACCGGCATATACGAGCTGGGTCGCCTGCTCAGCTCGGACGGGTTTTATGACAGCGAGCCCTGCGCATATCCCGAGAAGGCCGAGTATCGCGGCCGCTCTCTCAGTTGCGAGCTTTGGGCGGTGACCATTGCCGCCTTTGATGGCGCGGCAATCGCGGTGCGTCAGGGTGACAAGGCGATGTTCTGGGGCGATCCGGGCCGCTATGCGCCCGGCGTATTGGTGATCCGCCGCAAGACACCGCCAGCAAGGCCGCAGGTGACCACCGCGCCAAGCCCGGCCCGGGCAGCTCCCGCGCTGCCGCTGGCCCCGGCGCCGAAGCTGCAACAGCGGCTGTTGCCGGTGGATTGAGCAATCAGGGCGTCAGCCGCGCCAGGCTGTGCGCATGGCGCACCGCCTCTTCGCAATGGGCGGCCAGCGCCTTGCGGTTGTCGAAATCGCTCACCCGGGCCGGGGCGTGATAGATCAGTTCGACCCGTCCCTGCCGCCGCGCCGCCAGCGTCTTGAGCAGATGGGGGCCGAACTCCATGTCGCCCCACCAGCCATAGAACCGATCGGGCTGGCCCTTGGGGGCGTGAAACACCACCGAGACCGGCTGCACATACATGGTCGACCGAAGCTCGGGCGCGAAAAACGCCGCAAACAGCGTCGTCTTGAACGGCAGCACCCTGAGCCCGTCGGTCGAAGTGCCCTCGGGGAAGAACAAAAGTTTGTGCCCCACCCCCAGACGTTCCATGAAAATGCGGGTCTGTTCGCGGGCCTGTTTGGGATTGCGCTCGATGAACACGGTGCCGGTGGCGCGTGCCAGCCAGCCGATCCCGGGCCAGTTCGCCACCTCGGCCTTGGAGACGAAATAGACCCGCTTGCGCGCGTTGAGCGCGAAGATGTCCAGCCACGAGGTATGATTGGCCACCACCGCCCCATGCTCGCGCATCAGCTCGCCACTGCTCTCGAACCCGATGCCGAGAATGCGAAAGGCGTTTCGGCAGACGAACTGGGTGATATGCGGCGTGACGGGCCGGTGCAGGCCGCACAGCGGACGCTCGACCAGCCGCACCAGCAGCAGCACGATCAGCCCACCAAAGACGAGCAGCGCCAGCGGCACTCCGCGTGCCAGTACCAGCAGCCAGCCGATGGTGCCGATCTCGATCGGATCGGGATCGTCCTCACTGTCCCAGAGCGGAGCCATTGCTAGCCCCCGCCATAGATGCGCCGCTGACGCTCGTTCATCCGCGCGGTATCCAGGATCAGACAGACATCGGTGGTATTGAAGGCATGGTCGATATAGGCGCCATCGCCCACGAACCCGCCCAGCCGCAGATAGGCCTTGATCAGCGAGGGCACCTCGAGCATGGCGCGGCGCCGGTCCAGCGCCTCGGGCGTGATCCGGTTCATGTCGACATAATGGGCGGGCTGGGTGCGCACCCGCAGATCCTCGGGCGCGAGGTGGTTGTGATAGAGCATCGACAGCGGCTGAGCCAGCGCCTCGACATCGGTGCCGTGGAAACTGGCAACCCCGAACAGAACCTCGATCCCGTGCTGCTCGACATAGTCGGCCAGCCCGTTCCACAGGTGATACATGGCCATGCCACCGCGATAATCCGGATGCACGCAGGAGCGGCCAAGTTCCAGCAGCCGCCGGCCCGAGCGTTTCAGCACGCCAAGGTCATATTCATCCTCGGAATAGAACTGCCCCGCCGATTGCGCCTGTTCATCCCGCAACAGACGATAGACGCCCACCACCTGCCCGGACCGGTTGTTGATGCACAGCATATGGTCGAAAAATGGGTCGAACCGGTCCCGCTCCAGCCCGGCCTGATGATCGACCAGCGCCCCGCTGCCGCCCAGTTCGCGTACGAACACGTCATAGCGCAGGCGCTGGGCCGCGTGCAGTTCGGCCTCGGTCTCGGCAATCTTGACGGTGAAGGCGGGGCCGTGGTCAGGCATGGGTCTCCGGCGGGTCGATCGTGGTTGCGCGCAGATAGCGCGGCTTGCGCAGGGTTTGCAACACAAAGGCGCGGGCCTGCCCTGCTGTTAACCTTTCGGTAACGCAAATCACGGATCAAAGACCACAAGCAGGGCGATGCGTGTGCCGTCGATCACCACCTTGCCCTGATCGGGGAAATTCACGGTGATCTTGCCGGCGATGCTGGACTGGACCTGCCCTGTTCCCCAGTCGGGGTAATCGGGGTGGCGCACGAACATGCCCGGTGCAAGAATGGCATTGAGATCGGTCATATCCGGGCCCTGTCTGCTGGATGTGAGGTCTGATAACGGAGGTATCGCATGGCCCAAAGCGGCGTCAACCTGGCCAGCCTGATCGGCTCGCGCATCTGTCATGATCTGATCAGCCCGATCGGCGCCATTACCAACGGGCTTGAGCTGCTGGACATGACCGGTTCGGTCGAGGGGCCCGAGATGGAGCTGATTGCCGACAGCGTCGGCAATGCCGGGGCACGCATCCGCTTCTTTCGCATCGCCTATGGCGCGTCGAGCGATCAGATGCTGGGCCGCGCCGAACTGGTCGGCCTGCTCGACGATCTGAACCGCAGCGCCCGGGCCAAGGCCGACTGGGCACCGACTGAGCCGGTTACCCGCGCCGAGGTGCGGATGGCCTTTCTGGCACTGCAATGCTGCGAAACCGCCCTGCCCTTTGGCGGCAGCGTGCGGATGGACCAGCAGGGAGACCGCTGGATCGTCACCGCCGAGGCCGAGAAACTGTCGGTCGATCCCGCCCTGTGGGAGGGGTTGAGCAACCCCGCCGCCCTGAAACAGGTGACACCGGCGCAGGTTCAATTCGCCCTCCTGCCGGCGGTGGCCGAAGATGCCGGCCGGCGGGTCACGGTTGAAACCAGCGACCGCCAGCTGGTGATCCGGTTCTGATCAGGCCCGGGTCGTTCCGTTCCCGCGCACCAGGTATTTGAAACTGGTCAGCTGCGCCGCCCCCACCGGGCCGCGCGCATGCATCTTGCCGGTGGCGATGCCAATCTCGGCGCCCATGCCGAACTCGCCGCCATCGGCAAACTGGGTCGAAGCATTGTGCATCAGGATGGCGCTGTCGAGCCGCTCGAAAAAGCGCGCGGCAACCGCGTCATCTTCGGTGATCACGCAATCGGTGTGGTTCGAGCCATACTGCCGGATATGAGCGATGGCCGCATCCACGTCATCGACCACCTTGGCCGCGATGATCATATCGAGGTATTCCTTGCCCCAGTCCGCCTCGGTTGCGGCAAGCGAGCCGGGCAGCCCCTCGGCCCGCACCTCGACCCCGGCCTCGATCAGCGCGCGCACCAGATCAGCACCAAGATTGTCCGCTATATCCTTGTGAATCAACAGACATTCGGCTGCGCCACAAATTCCGGTGCGGCGCGTCTTGGCATTCATCACCACGCGCAGCGCCTTTTCAGGATCGGCGGCCTTGTCGATATAGATATGCACGATGCCTTCGAGATGGGCAAAGACCGGCACCCGCGCCTCGCGCTGTACCAGACCCACCAGCCCCTTGCCGCCGCGCGGCACGATCACGTCGACATAATCGGTCATGGTCAGCAGTTCGGACACCGCCGCCCGGTCGCGGGTCGGCACCAGCTGGATCGCATCCTCGGGCAGGCCTGCGGCGCGCAGCCCCGCGACCAGACAGGCATGGATCGCACCCGAGGAATGGAAGCTTTCGGACCCGCCGCGCAGGATCACCGCATTGCCCGATTTGAGGCACAGCGCCCCGGCATCCGCTGTCACGTTGGGGCGGCTTTCATAGATCACCCCAATCACCCCCAGCGGCGTGCGCACCCGCTGGATATGGATGCCCGAGGGCATGTCCCATTCCGCCAGAACCTCGCCCACCGGATCATCCTGGTCGGCCACGGTGCGCAAGCCGTCGACGATGCCCTGAATGCGCGCCTCGTCCAGCATCAGCCGGTCCATCATCGCCGGGCTCAGCCCCTTGTCACGGCCAAATTCCAGATCGCGCGCATTGGCGGCGATGATCTCACCCCGCCGGGCCCAGACCGCATCGGCGGCACCGATCAGCGCGGCACGCTTGGCCTCGGCGCTGGCAAAGGCCAATTGGGCCGCGGCGGCGCGGGCGCGTTTGCCCAATTCGGTCATGGTGGCGGAGATGTCGGCGATGTCTTTCATGTCGGGCCCCTGGGCTGCGGTCGGATCAATGGGTAGCGTCTGCGGGCCGACAGGTCAAAGCGCCATGTCGTCCCGGTGGATCAGCGCGGCGCGGCCTGGGTAGCCCAGCGTCGCCTCGATATCCGAAGACTGCCGCCCGCGAATGGCGCGCGCCTCGTCCCCGGTATAGCGGCACAGCCCCTGACCCAGGCGCCGCCCGTCAGGCCCGAGGATCGCCACCGGATCGCCGCGCCCGAAATCGCCGGTGACCGAGGCCACGCCCGCAGGCAGCAGGCTTTTGCCGCCCTCCAGCGCGCGCGCAGCACCCGCATCGACGGTGATGTCGCCGCGCGGCTTCATCGCCGCAATCCAGCGTTTGCGCGCCGCCTGCGGATCAAGCGTTGCGGTGAACCAGGTGCAGTTGGCACCGTTTTCCAGCGTTTTCAGCGGGTTCAGAGGCGACCCTTCGGTAATTGCCATGGCGCAGCCGCCGGCGGTGGCCATCTGTGCCGCCATCAGCTTGGTCTTCATGCCGCCCTTGGACAGGCCCGAGCCTGCATCCCCTGCCATCGCCACGATCTCGGGCGTGATCCGGTCGATCACGTCGAACCGGGTGGCGCCCGGATCGTCGCTGGGGTTGCCGGTATAGAACCCGTCCACATCCGACAGCAGAATCAGCTGATCGGCGCCCACGGTGACCGCGATCTGTGCAGCCAGCCGGTCATTGTCGCCATAGCGGATCTCGTCGGTGGCGACGGTGTCGTTCTCGTTGACGATGGGCACCGCCCCAAGGCCCAGCAGCGTTTCCAGCGTCGCGCGCGAATTCAGATAGCGGCGGCGATCCTCGCTATCCTCCAGCGTGACCAGAACCTGCGCGGTTGTGATCCTGTGCGGGGCCAGCGCCTCTTCATAGGCGCGGGCCAGACGGATCTGACCCACGGCGGCGGCGGCCTGCGACTGTTCCAGCGGCAGCGCCGTGCGCGGCAGGCCCAACACGCCCCGCCCCAACGCGATCGAGCCGGACGAGACCAGGATCACATCCAGGCCCAGCCCCTTGAGCCAGGCCACGTCGGCCGCCAGAGAATGCAGCCAGTCGGCGCGCAGGTCGCCCGTGTTGCGATCGACCAGCAGGGCCGAGCCGATCTTGACCACCAGCCGCCGGGCTGTCGTCAGGGTTGCCAAGGCTGCGACTCCTCCACAGGTTTTTCGCGCAGGCGGTTGGCGTCGATGCGGGCCCGCAGGGCGCGCAGCACCTCGGTCACCCCCTCGCGCGAGGCGCCCGACATCATCATCACCGGCCCGCCCGAGGCGGTCTCCAGTTCTTCGACCAGGAAGGCGCGTTCTTCGTCATCCAGCGTGTCGATCTTGTTCAGCACGGTCACGCGGGGTTTGCCCGCCAGATCGCCGCCATAAGCCTCAAGCTCGCCAATGATGGTGTGGTAATCCTCGACCAGATCGCCCGAGGTGCCATCGACCAGATGCAACAGCACCGCGCAGCGTTCCACATGGCCCAGGAAACGGTCGCCGATGCCCCGCCCCTCATGTGCGCCGGCAATCAGGCCGGGAATATCGGCGATCACAAATTCCACATTGTCGACGCCCACAACCCCCAGATTGGGATGCAGCGTGGTAAAGGGGTAATCGGCGATCTTGGGCCGCGCGTTGGACGTCGCGGCCAGAAAGGTCGACTTGCCCGCATTGGGCAGGCCCAGAAGGCCCACATCGGCGATCAGCTTCAGCCGCAGCCAGATGGTGCGATCCACCCCGGCCTGGCCCGGGTTGGCCCGGCGCGGCGCCTGGTTGGTGGCCGATTTGAAATGCAGGTTGCCAAAACCGCCATTACCGCCCTTGGCCAGCAGCACACGCTGGCCCACCTCGGTCAGGTCGGCCAGAACGGTTTCCTCGTCCTCGTCCAGGATCTCGGTGCCAACCGGCACCCGCAGCACGATATCCTCGCCATCCTTGCCCGAGCGCTGCTGCCCCTTGCCGGGCACCCCGTTCTGGGCAAAGAAATGCTGCTGATAGCGAAAGTCGATGAGCGTGTTCAGCCCATCCACCGCCTCGGCCCAGACCGAGCCGCCCTTGCCGCCATCGCCCCCGTCGGGGCCGCCATATTCGATGAATTTTTCGCGCCGGAAACTGACGCAGCCATTTCCGCCGGAACCCGAGCGGATATAGACCTTTGCAAGATCGAGAAATTTCATATGTGCTCCCTACTGCAAAGGCCCGGGCGGGCCAAGTCACAGTTTGCGGCTATAGGTCCAGGTGGGGACGGCGGCGTCGCGGGCCACCGAATAACTCTCGGCATCTCCAAGATACTGAAACCCGCAATGGGTCAAGACCCTGGCCGAGGCCGGATTGTCCTGAAACACGCTGGCGAACATGGTGGCGTTGCCCAGCGGGTTGGCATTCACCAGCGCCTCGACCGCCATCGAGGCGATGCCGGTATTCCAGAACACGGGCGCGACCCAATACCCGACCTCGGACTGGTTGCGATCCATCCGTTCCAGCGAAATCAGGCCCATCAGCTCGGGCCCGCCGTCGCGGGTGGCATCCATCGCCCAAACATCCTCGGTGCGCTCCTCGCTCATGGCGCGGGCGACAAAGCCCTCGGCCATGCCCGGCGGCAGCGGGTGCGGGATCGAGGTGGTCATGCGCGCCACCCGCTCGTCACGGGCGTAATGCTCGATCAGGCCCATATCCGACTTGCGCAGCGGGCGCAGGTCAAAGCGTTCGGTTTCAATGACCGGTTGGTTTATGATCGTATCAAACTTCATTTCTGTGCTCCTCCTCCGAACACACCAAAAATCACGGATGCAACGGTCAGCCCCGCCAGCATCCACATCAGGTATTTCTCGCCAGGCCGTCCTGCAACCACCGCAGCGATACGATCGCCTGCAAATGTCCAGAGCGGGTGGAAAACCGCCTGACAGGCCAACAGCCCCAGCGCCACGGTCAGCGTTGCCTGAAAAGCAGCGGTGCCCGGCGCAACGAAACCGGCGAAACCGGTGACGATCATCGCCCAGGCCTTGGGGTTGAGCGGATGCACCAGAAGGCCTGCCCCAAACCCCGGCGCCGCCCCGTCCCCGCCTCCACCGGGGGCAAGGCGCAGATTGGCAATCTTCCAGGCCAGCCAGCAAATATAGGCCACGCAAAGATATTTGAGCGCCTGAAACAGCAGCGGCACCCGGTCGGCCAGTTCCATCAGGCCAAACCCCACCGGCCAGATGACCAGCTGCTTGCCCAGGGCCACCCCGGCGACAAAGGGCAGCGCCGCGCGAAAGCCATAGCGCGCACCGGTGGCCAGCAGGGCCATGTTGGCCGGGCCCGGCGTGCCTACCTGTGCGGCGGCAAAGAGCAGAAAGCTGGTCGTGGCAACGGCCATTTGGGGGCGTCCGGTCAAACTTCGGTGAAAAACGAGAAAGGGGACCGGCAATCCTTGCCGGTCCCCCATGAATTTTTTCTAAACCTTCTGGGTTTCGGCTTACTCTGCGGCCTCCGCCACCGGCAGGACCGAAATGAAGGTGCGCTTTTTCAGTCCCTTGTGGAACTTCACGGCGCCGTCGACGGTTGCAAAGATCGTGTGATCCTTGCCCATGCCAACGCCTTCGCCCGGCCAGAACTTGGTGCCGCGCTGACGCACGAGGATGTTGCCGGCGCCAACAGCTTCGCCGCCGTATTTCTTGACGCCAAGACGGCGACCGATGGAGTCGCGGCCGTTACGGGAGGAACCGCCAGCTTTTTTATGTGCCATTCTTTCTCTCCTTAGCCTTGAGCCAGCTCTTTGGCCTGCTCAACCCATTCGGGTTTCACCTTGACCGCGTCGATAGCAGCAATCTGCTCGTCCGACAAGGCGGCCAGGGCGGCAAAGCTGCCAATGCCTGCTTCGACCAGTTTCTTGGCGGCGGCGGGGCCGACACCGGTGATCTTGGTCAGATCGTCCGAACCTGCGGCTGCGGGAGCTGCGGCTGCGGGTGCAGCAGCACCTGCGGCGGCCTGGCCGGTCGCGGCCTTGACACCGGTCTTGTCGGCGCCCGAGGTCAGGATCTCGGTGATCCGGACCAGGGTCAGCTTCTGACGGTGGCCCTTGGTGCGCTGCGAGCTGTGCTTACGACGGCGCTTGACGAAATGGATCAGCTTTTCGCCTTTGATCTGATCAATGACTTCGGCCTGAACGGCAGCGCCATCAACCAGCGGCGCGCCCACGACCGGTGCGTCACCGCCCAGCATCAGCACGTCGTTGAATTGAACTTTTTCACCTGCATCGGCAGCCAGCTTTTCAACGCGGAGCACATCGCCCGCCTGAACCTTGTACTGCTTGCCGCCAGTCTTGAGGACCGCAAACATGCGTCTTTCCTTCTTGTCACCGCGTTCTTCGGTCCCCGGTTGCCCGGGCGTTTCGGCCCCATCACGGATAGCCACCTGCGAACAGCGCGCCCTGTTCCGGGCGGATTAACGGCCCTTCCGTTTCCGGGCAGGCCAAACGATAACGAAACCCGGCGCGGAATCCGGGCCGGGATGCGGGCTTATCCATGCCGGGCCGCGCTTTGTCAACTGCAAAAGCAGGGGCAAGGGAGATCCTGTCCGAACACCTGCCCGAGTACGGCGCGCTCAGATATCCGATGCCTTGAGCGCAAAGCCGACCGCCCGGCCCAGGTCATAGGAGATCTCGCCATAAAGCCGGTCGAACCCGTCAAACAGCGCCGCATTCAGCGCCTGTCCGGCGGCGCTTTGGGAAAAGTCTATATTGGCCTGCATCTGCGCATCTTCCAGCGGCGCATAGGCGAAATAGAGAAAGCCCATGACCCAGCGCCGGGTTTCGGCCTCGGTCTCGTCGCGCGCCTCCAGCAGGCTGGCCAGCACCGCACCGTCATCGCGGTCCAGATCCTGCCCGTCGCTGAGGCCGCGATAGAACTGGAAATCGGCGCTGATGGCGCCCTTGACGTTCTGCCCGACCAGATCGTTGGCTGCCACATAGGCGGCCACCTGGCGCAGGCGGGTGTCATCCTCCCCTGCCCGTTCGGCCCGCTCCAGCGCCATTTCCTCGATCCCGTCATCGGCAAAGGCGCGCCGGGCCGAGTTTTCCAGCGTCAGGATGGCCTGGCCGGTTTCGGTGCGGAAAAACGCGGTCGCTGCCGCGGCCTGTTCGGTATCCAGATGATCGGCCAGCGCGCCGCTGAGTGCGGCCTGCATCCGGTCCGGCGCATAGATGCGGTCAACCTGCGCGGTGAAAAAGGCGCCGCCGCTGCCCCCAAGAAACTCGGCATCCAGCGTCGCGCCATAACCAAGCCCCTCGTCGCGCAGGATCGCAACCACCTCATCCAGCCGCATCGCGCGGGCCAGATCGTCGAAAGGCTGCTCGGCCGCAACCGGTGCGGCCAGCCACAGGCACAGAACCACCCCGCCGCGCCGCATCACAGATCCTGCACCGGCTGAAGGTCCGCCATGCGGACCGCAAGCACCTCGAACCGGTCGGCCATGATCGAATATTGCACCGCGTTCAGCAATTCATACACCTCCTGCATCAGCGGCTGTTCCAGCGCCTCGGTATAGGTATCCACCTCGTGGTCGGAAAAGGCCTGATAGGTATAGGCGGCCGAGGCCAGCGCCGACAGTTGCAGCGCATTGCGCATTTCGGTCTCGTTGCTGCGCAGAAGTTCGCGCAGGTCCTCGGTCTCCATCTGCAGCTCGATCACCCCGGCGGCACTGGCTGCCAGCAGGAACCGCAACTGAATCTCCTGCAAGGCCCGCAGCGCTGTGCCCGAGGAATCGATGGCCCGGTTCATCCGTTTCAGGCTTTCGATCCGGGTCGATCCATGCCGGACCAGCTCCGACACGATCGCCTCGCCCGCCTCTTCCTTCAGGTCGTCATCGGCCATATGCGCGGCATTTTCGGCCACCACCAGACGCTGGCCCAGATCCGAGGCATAAAACCCCACCGCATGATCAAGCGCCGTGTCGCTGAGCGTCTGCTCCAGAATATCCAGCGCCCGCCCCCGCATCACGCCGGTATCGAACACCTCGCGCGTCAGCGTGGTCCACTGGCTGCCAAAGCTCTCGGCCTCCAACCCCAGCATGCCGGGTGCCGAGGCCGAAGCCTGGGCAATCGAATCCAGCGCCACGTCGAATCCGGTGGTCACCAGAAACGCCTCGATCCGCGCCCGATCCGCCGCCCTGAGCGGCAGAGCCAGGGCGAGAACAAGGAACAGTGAGCCAAGAACAAGGGGCAAAGCGCCGCGAAACAGTCGTGTCATAGCCCAAGCCTAAGCCATTTGTCTGCCCGGGCAATGGAAATTCGGGGCAGCGCAAAAACTTGTCACTTTCCGCTTGCACCCCCGCGCGAACCTCACTAAATCCCCCCCTCACAGACCCCCGCGGAGAGGTGCCGGAGTGGTCGAACGGGGCGGTCTCGAAAACCGTTGTGGGTGCAAGCCCACCCAGGGTTCGAATCCCTGTCTCTCCGCCACTTGCAATCCCGCAGGATTGCCCCATTTGATACATTGAATGGTAAGGAAAATACCGGGGATCGGCACCCCGTTTTTTGGGCTATCGTTCAGGCGCTTAGTCGCCATTCCGAGCCTCCGTTTTCCTGAACAGAACGGCGGACCCCGTCATTGCGGGAGGTTCACGTTGCATCCTGTCCGCCTTCACCGGCTGACGCAAAGGACTCTAACAGAAACGGATACAACCGGTTCTATAATAGACCTTTGGCGTCAAAGGGTCACTTCATGGATTGGATGAGCAACGGGCAGCCCAGGGCAGGAGCGGGTTCTTGGAGGGTGCAGTATCCGCAGCCTATTCGGCTGCGAGTTGGGCCCTCCGTCGGGCACAGAAAGTTCAATGGGCGCGCCGCAGCCCCGTTCAAGTATCGCGCAAGGCCCGGTCGAAGAAACGCTTGATGGGGCGCACGACATAGTTGATCGCGGTCCTGCTTTCGGTGGCGATATAGGCCTCGACCGGCATTCCGGGTAACAGTTCACGCCCATTGAGCTTGGCCTCTTCGCCCGCGTTCAACGCCACCTTGACCTCGTAGTGATATTTCTTGGTCAGCGGGTCCAGCGTGACATCGGGCGATATCCGCGACACCGACCCGAGGATGATCGGCAGGTCGCGCGCGTTGAAGGCCCGGAACTTGATCGAGGCCTCCTGCCCGATGAAAACCTGGTCGATATCGGCCGCGGCGATGCGTACGCCGATCTGATAGGGATCGTCATCGGGCACGATCATCATCAGCGGCTTGGCGGCTGTGATCACCGAGCGCCGCCCCTGCACCTGGGATTCGTGAATCTTGCCGTTGACCGGGGCGCGGATCTCCAACTTTGACAAATCATCCAACAGGCTAAGGCGCATCTCCATGAAGCGGACCCGCAGCGGCCGCAACTTGCGCAGTTCTTCCTCGGCCTTTTCCTGAGCGTCCGGGATCACCACGAGGCGCTTGAGGTTCAGTTCGGAGATTTTGCCGCGCAATTCGGCTATCTTGGCCTCGTTCTGGCCGATTTCACCCCGGATGGTGACGTCATCCTTTTTCAGTTTGTAGAGTTCGGACATCGTGATCAGCTTGCGTTCCGCAAGCTGTTCGGCGTTCTCGATCTCCAGCGACAAGAGATCGATCTCGTCCAGCTTTGCCGCAAGCTGCGCCTCGACCCCCGCGATTTCGGCACGCACCTGGGTAATCTGTTCATCCAGCAGATGCATGCCCGAGGTGATCGCCTCGAAATGAGCGGTCAGCTGCTGTTGCTGTCGCTCGACCAGCAGCTTGACCTCGGGCTTTGTCTGGACCGCCTCGGCCAGCACCGGCGTCAGTTCCATCTGACGCCGGTTATCCATGATCGCCTGAAGCCGCGCGATATTCGCCAGCACCTCGAACAACTCGCCCTCGACCACGTTCAGATCGGAATGGAACTGACGGCTGTCGAGCTGTACCAGGATATCGCCTGCACGCACGCGGTCGCCATTGCGCACGTTGATCTCGCTGACGACCCCACCGATCGGATGTTGCACTGCCGTCATCGTGGTCGAAACCTCGATCGTTCCCGATCCGATCACGGCGCCCGAGATATTGGCGCGTGTTGACCAGACGGCAAGGCACCCCAGCAGAAAGATCAGCGAAAAAACCGTGACCGCAAACGGGCGGCCGGTGGTCCATGTTCTGCGCTTCGACTTCGGGTCGGCCATGGCTTAACGCGTTCCCGTCTTTCCCGGGTCCTGCGCGTTCACATTCCGCAGGACCGACACGTTCGGACGTTTCGACCGTTCCGCGTCCGGGCGCTCTGCCGCGCTTTCGGCGCCGTTTTCTTCAGTAACCCGGCGCTTGGAATTCGCCGCCTTGGGCATCAGGGTCAACTTGCCATCCTGCAACTGGAACCGCCGATCGACGTTGGACAGACCCGATGGATCGCGCGACGTCAGGATGATCGTGGTTCCACTCTTCTTGAACGCGTCGAACGTCGCCTTCAGTTTCTTCGGAATTCTGACCAGCATGTCGGAATCGAGCCCGTCGATCAGCAAGAGTTTGGGGTCGCCGTAAAAGGCCCGCGCCAGGCCAAGTTGATATCTCTCGAAACTCGACAGGCAGTTGCCGCGCGGGTCCAGCCTGGTCTTGTAGCCTTCGGGCAGCGAGCTGATCGCGGCATGCATCCGCGCCCGTCTGGCCGCAAGGCTCACCTTGTCCGGCGTTGCTTCCGGATCCAGGCCCGAGATGTTCTCCTCGATCGTGCCCGCGACGAAACCCGGGTTGTCCGGGGCATAGCCGAACAGGTTTCGGGCATCCGTGTCGGTCAGGCGCGAGCTGTGCCGCCCTTCGACCAGAACGGAACCGGACGAGGTCGACCACATCCCCAGGATGGTTTCCAGAAGCACCGTCTTGCCCTGGCTCGACAACCCGTTGATCTCGATGATCTCTCCGGCATCCGCAACCAGCGATACCGACCGCAGGATCAGATTGTTGGTAATCGGCGAGCGCACCGAGACATTGTCCAGAACCAATTGATGCAAGGCGCCGGGTTGCTCGGCATAGTCATCCTCAAGCTCCTCGGCGCGCGAGGCCAGGATCGAGTTCAGATGCCGCCAATGATCGCGCGCCAGGAACATCTGCGGGATCTGCGTAAAGAAGCGGTCCACCGGCCCCAGAATGCGCGTGACCATGAAGGTGGCCGCCACCATTACCCCGACCGTCAAAGCTCCGTTCAGCGTCAGATAGGCGCCGGTCGCCAGGACCGAGTAGCGCACCACCATGACGGTGACCTTGGACATGCTGTCGAACCAGCCCGTCCAATCCTTGAGCGCGATCGCTTCGTCGCGCGCGTCCTCGCGCGCCTGCTGCCAGCGCGGCCGGAACCCGACCCCCATGTCCTGACCCCGCACCGTCTCCCGGGAGGCGATCAGGATGTTGCGCAAATTGTTGACCGCGCCCGCGCTGTCTTTGGCGCGCTCCCGGCGCCCGCCGATGAACATCGCCTTTGCCAGAGCCAGCAGCCCAATCACGGCCACGCCGCCAAGACAGGCCCAGCCAAGAAGCGGATGCAGGAAAAACACCACAGTCAGGAACATCGGCGTCCAGATGAAATCGAACACCGCGATCAGCGAACCGGAGTGAAAGAACCCCCGCAAGCCGTCCACCTCGTCCAGCCCCACAGCCGGTTTCGACTTGTTGTGCTGAAACACATGGTTTCGCCCCGAGTTCCTGAGCAGCGTTTCTTCCATCTGCTCCTGAAACTGCGCCCCGAACCGCGCCAGCAATCGTTTGCGGGCATAATCCAGGGTGCCAAGGACCAGCAGGAGAACAATCAGCAGCGAAAACAGCGCGATCAATGTCTCCATCGACCTGGATGTCAGAACGCGGTCATAGACCAGGATCATGAAGAACGGGCCGCCCAACCGCAACAGGTTGACCGCGAAACTCAGAAGGAACGCCGCGCTGAGGATGAGTCCGCCCTTGCGGACAGCTCTCCGGGCCGACCCCCTGAGGGCTTTTGCCGAGTTCATTCGGACCCTCCTCTGTTTGCAACCCGGCGAACGTGACGGCCACAGGACCGGTCGGTCTGCCGAGATGCCCCCTGCTCTCTCCGTCAGCGTTACGGAGAGAAGATGACGACGCGCCTACGCGACAATGGGGATCAGGATTTCTTCACCTGATTCAGGTTGAAGCTGATAATGACCCGATTGCCCGCGTCGCCGGTTTCCTTTGTCTCGTTCGGATCCACCGCATGATAGAGCCAGGCCGGGAATATGATCATGCGCCCCGCGACCGGGGTATAGCGGACCTTTGTCCAGTTTTCACGCGACCGTTTCTTGTTCGGCTGAAACTTGGCCTGGTTCATCAGATGCACGGTGCGCGGTTCGATAAACTCGATGTTACCACAGTTTTCCGGGGCCTGAATATAGTACACGCCGCTCCACAGGCAGCCCGGATGCACATGCGCCCGGTTCACGCATCCCGGAGGGTTGATGATCGACCACATGGTGCCGATGCGAATTGTATGGCTATCCGCATAGCCCAAATCCTCCGACATTTTCGAAGTGGCCTGTCCGATCAGACCAACCAGTTCGGCATATTCCTTGGATTTGTACAAATCGTTGTGGCTATGCCACCCCCCAAGCGCCGGAATGTTGGAGCGGCTGATCCCCTTCTTGTCTCTTTCGCGCTCCGCATAGATCGACGCGAGAAGCTTCTTGTTCAGGTCTTCCGGCTCGGGCACATCGATCTGGAAAATCATCGTTGGAAAGTAGGAACGACGGACGAAGCCGAGGTCTTTTTGCGACATGGATGGTCTCTCTTGAGTGAATAATATTATCGAATGCCCGGATGGTTGCAAAATTCGCACTGCGTTGCAACGCCTAGGAAAAGATGTATTTCGGAATAAATTTTGACCGGGTGGAATTGCCGCGTTGCGGCGAGAGCTGACCCACATTGCCGTTACCGGGGCTTTTTTACCGGGGCAGCCCCCGTTTACCAAACCCATGTTGCGCGGGGCCGCGGCAAGATCGCTTGTCATGCCCCCCCGGTTGCGTCACCCTTTCTGCATGACACATCCTCTCCGCCCCGCCGCGCCCGACCACCCGGCCCGGCGCCGCGTGCACGCCGCGCTGCACAACCGGTTTCGCAATGCCGCCGCGGCGCTGTTCTGCCTCTGCGCCCTGCCGGCGGTGGCACAGCAGCGGCCGCCGCCTTTTGACAACACTGCCGGTACGGTGTTCGACATCATCCGCGCCGACGATCCTACGACCTTTGTCTGCCTCGACGAGCTTGGCCGCGCCGAACGGCAGATCTGGGACAAGCGCGTCGACGGGGAACCAGTTGTTCTCGCCTATCTTTTCCAATCTCAATATGCGGATGGCACGTCGATCGAGATCGCCATCAACCCCGAATTCGGATCGGACGAGATGGCCCGGGAACAGGCCGAACTCTACGCACCGGCGCTTGGACGCCTGCCCACGGCTCTGCGCGCCGGTATCAAGCGGTTCAGCGTTCATGAGGGGCGCCGCGGATATCACGCCGGCACCGGTGGTATCGTTGTTTACGCACAGACCACCGAGAACCGGCTAAGCTACGATCACCTCGAGGAATCTCTGTTCCACGAGGCGGTTCACGCCTCGTGGGATCGTGACCACCGGCTCGCGCCAGAGTGGATCGCCGCCCAACAATCGGACGGCATGTTCCTGACCCGGTACGGCCAGAAAAGCCCCGAACGCGAGGATCTGGCCGAAACCGCGCTCTTTGCCTTTGCCATCCTGCACCACCCGGACCGCTTTCCGCCGGTCGACACACAGGTGACGCGCCACGCCGTCCCCGCCCGAATCGCCTATGTCGCCGAGCTGCTGCCAGTCGACAGACCGCTGATCTGGCAGATCGGACCGCCCCAGGGTTGCGCGGCACAGAAGTGAGTTCAAAGCCCGCATCCACCATCGCAGGATGGCTACAGCTCAACGAACTGACCGCCGGTCAATGCGAAACCCTTTTGAAACTGGCACCGCGATCGCTTCCGGGCACGGGCCAAGATCGGCAGGTGCCATCGCCCGATGGCCCGGCTCTGTGGGCATTGGCTGCGGATTGCCTGTCCGAAACTCTGCCCGAACTTGCAAGTGATATCCTCCGGACCGCAAGCCAGACGCGTGTCGATTTCGCACCGGATCCACGGAACTATCCAAGACCCTTCACGCTTCACATGCCGGTCGACGGTCAGGTCTATGTTTCATGTCCCCTGGCCGGAACGCCATGGGATGCGTTGACGGTGGCGCATGAATTCGGCCACGCGCTACAGTTGAACTGCTGCTCGGGCGTACAGTTACCGCCGGTTCTGCGGGAAACCGCGGCCTTTGTTGCCGAGGCGGTTGTCGCGGGGGCCCTGGCCCTCCGCGACACTCCTTTGGCTGACCCGGTCTGCCGGGCCTATGCCCGTCGCACGCTCACCGATCTCGGCCCTATCGCAAAGCGGTTGCGCGCCGCGCTCGCCTGTCCCGACACCCCCTACGACGATTGCTGGAATTATCCGCCGGCCCGCCAGATCGCACAGGCTTTGACGCAAGGTGACAGGCCTTTGCGCACCGGGATCGCAGCGTCCGTTTTCAGGGGAGACGCGCAATTGGGCGCACTCGTTTCGCTGCTATGCAGCGATGCCGAATGACCCTGAGAGGCATGCCTGCGGCGCCGTCTGCGGGCGCGTTTCACACTGCATCCGCCCGAAAGCTTCCCGGTGTTAGACGTTGACAGATGCCTGATTCGAGTCAAACATGACTCTCGAAAACGCAGTTATCGGGCCGTGGCGCCACCTGGCATCACTTTGGCCCAAATGAGCCCCCGCGGGATTGTGCGGGTCGGATCGTATTGCAGCAATGCGCTTTTGACGCACTCTTTCCGAACTGCTTCTCTGTTCCGTGGATCTCAAGAACCCATTCATTCGCGGCCATGCGTGACATGGCCGTGGCTTCAATCTTTGACCCATTTTCACCGGAGACTCCGTCATGACCGCCATTATCGCAACCGCTTCCCTGAACATCGCAGACCTGACCATCGACCTGGCCGAACTGATCGACGAGGCGCTGACCCTGACCGGTCCGGACGCCGCCATCAGCTTTGCGCCCGACTATTACGATGGCGACGAGGGCAATGAAGGCGACGAGACCAACGAAGGCGACGAGGGCGACGAGGACGACGAAGGCAACGAGCACGACGAAGGCAACGAAGGCAACGAAGGCAACGAAGATAACGAAGGCAACGAAGGCGACGAACAGAACGAAGCCGACGGCGGCGACGAAGGCGACGAAGGTAACGAAGGCAACGAGGGCAACGAAGGCAACGAGGACAACGAAGGCAACGAAGGCGACGAGGGTAACGAAGGCGACGAAGCCGACGAGGGCGACGAAGACAACGAGGGCAACGAGAACGACGAAGGCAACGAGGCCGACGAAGGCGACGAAGGCAACGAAGGCGAGGAAGGCAACGAGGACAACGAAGGTAACGAAGGCGACGAAGGCGACGAAGGCGACGAAGGCAACGAAGGCGACGAGGACGGCGGCGACGAAGGCGACGAAGGCGACGAGGGGAACGAAGGCAACGAGGGCAACGAGGGCAACGAGGGTAACGAAGGCAACGAGGACAACGAAGGTAACGAAGGCGACGAAGCCAACGAGGGTGACGAGGGCGACGAAGGCGACGAGGGTAACGAGGGCGACGAAGGTAACGAGGACGACGAAGGCAACGAAGGCGACGAGGGTAACGAGAACGACAACGACGAAGGCGACGAAGGCGACGAGCAAGACGAAAACGACGAAAACGACGAAGGTGACGAGGCCGACGAAGGCAACGAAGGCGACGAAGACGACGAAGGCAACGAGGACAACGAAGGCAACGAAGGCGACGAGTCCGGCGACGAAGGTGATGAGGGCGACGAAGCTGACGAAGGCAACGAAGGCGACGAAGACAACGAAGGCAACGAAGGCGACGAAGGCAACGAAGGCGACGAAGGCAACGAAGACGGCGGCGACGAAGGCGACGAAGACAACGAAGGCAACGAAAGCGACGAGGACGACGAAGGCGACGAAGGCGACGCCAGCGATCCCTATGACAATGAGGGCGACGAGGGCAACGAGGACGACGAAGGCGACGAGGACGACGAGAGCAATGAGGGCAACGAAGGCCCCCAGACCGACGATGAGGATGACGAAGGCAACGAAGGCGATGAAGGCAACGAAGAAATAGAAGGCCAGGAAGACGACGAGGACGACGAAGGCGACGAAGGCGACGAGGATAACGAGTGGGACGAGGATAACGAGGACGACGAAGGCGACGAAGCCGACGAAAACGACGAGGACGACGAAGGCAACGAAGGCGACGAAGCCGACGAGGACGACGAAGACAACGAAGACGACGAAGGCAACGAAGGCGACGAAGCCGACGAAAACGACGAAGACAACGAATTCGACGAAGGCGACGAAGGTGACGAGGGCAACGAGGGCAACGAGGGCGACGAAGACGACGAATTCGACGAGGGCGACGAAGGCGACGAAGGCGACGAGGGCGACGAAGGTAACGAGGGCGACGAGGGCCAGATCGACGGCGACGAAGACGACGAAGGCGACGAAGATGACGAAGCCGACGAAGGTGATGAAGGCGACGAAAGCGACGAAGGCAACGAAGGCGACGAAACCAATCTGAACGACGAAAACGACGAGGGTGACGAGGGTAACGAAGGCGACGAGGACGACGAGTTCGACGAAAACGACGAATTCGACGAGGGTAACGAAGGCAACGAAGGCGACGAAGACGACGAATTCGACGAAGGCGACGAGGACGACGAAGGCGACGAGTCCGACGAAAGCGACGAGCACGACGAAAACGACGAAGGCGACGAAGGCGACGAGTACGACGAAGGCGACGAAGGCGACGAGGCCGAAACCGGCACCGGCGATGACGGTGACGAGGGCAATGAAGGTGACGAAGCCGATATCGACAATCGTGGCGACGAAGGCGACGAAAACGACGAAGGTGACGAAGCCGACGAAGGCGACGAAGCCGACGAGCACGACGAAGGTGACGAAGGCAACGAAGGTGACGAAGCCGACGAAGGCGACGAGGACGACGAAGCCGACGAAGATGACGAAGGCGACGAAGACAACGAAGGTGACGAAGCTGACGAAGACGACGAAAACGACGAGCACGACGAATATGATGAAGGCGACGAATCTGACGAGGACAACGAGGACGACGAAGACAACGAAGGCAATGAAGGCAATGAGAACGACGAGCTCGACGAAGGTGACGAAGGCAACGAGGGCGATGAAAACGACGAAGGCAACGAATTCGATGAAGGCGGCATAGACGACGAGGGTGACGAAGGCGACGAAGACGACGAGGGCGACGAAAACGACGAGGACGACGAAAACAACGAAGGCGACGAAGACGACGAAAACGACGAATACGACGAAGGTGACGAAGCCGACGAAGGCGACGAAAACGACGAAGACGACGAAAACAACGAAGGCGACGAAAACAACGAGGATAACGAAAACGACGAAAACGACGAGTTCGACGAAGAAAACGAAGGCAGCGAAGGCGACGAAGACGACGAAGCCGACGAAGGCGACGAAGACGACGAAGGCGACGAAGCCGACGAGTATGACGAAGGCGACGAAGGCGACGAAGACGACGAAGGCGACGAAAACGACGAGGACGACGAAGGTAACGAAGAAAACGAGGTCCACGACGACAACGACGGCGACGAAGGCGACGAAGGCGACGAAGGCAACGAAGGAGACGAAGGAGACGAAGGCAACGAAGGCAACGAGGGCGACAGCCAGGCCGATGCCAACGAAGGAGATGAGGGAGACGAAGACAACGAAGGCAACGAAGGTGACGAAGGCGACGAAGACGACGAAGGCAATGAAAACGACGAAGGCGACGAAGGCGACGAAGGCGACGAGCCTATCTAAGCCGGCCATTGCCAAACCGTCCGCAGGGGTCTCCTGCGGACGGGACCACCCTCACTCCCGGGCGATGCACTGCATCGCCCTCTCTTTTTTGGGCACTTGCAAACGATCCGCCTGCTTGCGGCATCCGGGAAACAGCGCTCAGTGCTATGAGATCGGTTTGTCTGGCCCTCGGCTTGCCGCGGCGCGCAGCGGGCAAATCAGATCGACCCGCCACCAGGACGCGCCGCAGAACCGGTCCGGTTCAGTCAGCGACGAGAGAGAAGGCCCTGGAGGCAGTCGCGCCGCATTTCTCCGACGCCCTTGATCGGCGTCTCACCCCGAGAGGCGGTTCGGCGGCCCCGCTGGAAACCAGGGCACAGGCCGAGAGCGTTTCGTGAAGACTGTGACAGGGGACTCCGTTTCCGACAGCAAAACCGCCGGGAGCGCTTGCCGGTTCAAACCGGTTCGCGCGCGCCGTGGCCCCGCTGCCGCGTCGCGGGGCCACGGCGCAGGCTCTTGGCGAAACGGGTGTCCGGTCAGGAGCTAGTCAGCTCTTGCCGCGGTGACGATGAACTCTACCCGGTAGTCGGGCGTTGCCAGCCTTGCCTCTCCGCAGGCGCGCGCGGGCGCATGCCCTGCGGGAACCCAGCTATCCCAGACCGCGTTCATCTCGGCGAAATCCGCCATGTCCGCCAGCCAGATGGTGGTTTGCAGGATCCGGGTGCGATCACTCCCCGCCTCGGACAAGAGCGCGTCGATCTGGTTCAGGCAGTCCTGTGTCTGCTGCGCGACGCTGGCGCCGGCAGTACCAACCTGCCCCGCCAGATAGACCGTATCGCCATGAATGACGATCTGGCTCATGCGGGTGCCGGTATGGTGGCGGGTGATATCGGTCATGGAGTCCTCGTTTGGTCAGGTGAAAAATCTTGCCGGGCAGAGCGCGGCGACAGTGTCAGTATCCAGCACGACCCGCTCTCCTGCAACAAGCGCAGCCGCCAGCCGGGACAGACCGGGCGCGGTCTGGATGCCGTACCCCCCCTGCCCGGCCAGCCAGAACAGCCCTTCGGCCCGCGGGTCGAACCCGACCACCGGGCTGCGATCCGGGGCAAAGGTGCGCAACCCCGCCCAGGTTCTCTCCACACGGGTCACCTGATGGGTCACGGCCTGTTCATAGCGGTGCAGACCTTCGGCCAGCACCATGTCTTCGGCCCAGGCGTCGTGGGGTTCAACCGGGTCTTCGTCGGCCGGGCTGACCATCAGCTTGCCGGCTTCGGGTTTGGCGTACCATTGCTCGGCCGCGCTGGCGAACAGGGGCCAGGTGCGAATATCGTGCCCGGCCGGTGCAGGCAGCAGCGCGGCACTGCGGCGCATCGGTTGCAGCCCAAGCGGCGCCAGCCCCGCAAGGCCAGCGACCCCGTCCGCCCAGGCGCCGGCCGCATTCACCACCAGAGGCGCCTGATAGTCGGTATCGCCTGCGCGAACCGTCCAGACACCCGCCTTGCGGCGCATCCCCTCTACCCGCGCCCCAGTCACGGTTTGCCCCCCTCGGGCGCGAAGCAGGCGGCCATATCCCGCAAGCATGCGATCGACGTCTATGTCCTGGGCGTCCCATTCGATGATCGCCCCGGCAATCAGCTCGCGGCACAGGATCGGCACCAGTTCCACCGCCTGATCCGGTGTCAGCGCCTCCAGCCCGGTGGCGCCAGCCGAATACGCGTCAAGCGCGTCCAACTCGTCTTCGGTGGCAATCAGCATCTCACCGCGGGGCGAAAGCAGGCTGTCCGTGCCGATGCCATCTGGCGCTGCCAGAAACGGGGCCGAGGCGGCATTCAAAGCACGCAGGGTGGCGTTGCCGTAGTTGCGGATAAAGATCGCGGCGGACCGGCCCGTGGCATGATATCCCGGCACTGTCTCGGCCTCGAGCACGCACACGGACATATGCGCGGCCAGTTCCGCCGCCGCACTGATCCCGGCGATGCCGCCGCCGATGACAAGAACATCCGAAGTCTTCACAGCGCCTCCTGGAAGCCGGTCAGCACCCGGGTCAGAGTGTCACCCAGACTGTCACAGAGATAGCCCCCCTCCTGCACGAACAGCACCGGCACCCGGGTTCCCGCCAGGGCCGCCCCGATCCGGGCAAACCCGTCCTGGGTGATCGCCAGCCCCTGAAACGGATCATCGATCGAGGCATCGAGGCCAAGCGCCACCACCAGCACCCGGCTGCCAAAGCTGGCAACCTGCCGCAACGCGACGCTCAAGGTATCGAGATAGTCATCATCCCCGGTGCCCCGTGCCAACGGCAGGTTCAGGTTATACCCAAGCCCCCGGCCCGCGCCCCGTTCCTGCGCATGGCCCCAGAAGAACGGATAAAAGCGCGCCGGATCGGCATGGATCGACACCGTCAGCACGTCGTCGCGCTCATAAAAGATGCCTTGCGTGCCGTTGCCGTGATGCACGTCGATATCGAGGATGGCCGGGCGCAGACCCGCGGCGCGAAGCCGCTCGGCCGCAATGGCCGAATTGTTCAGAAAGCAGAACCCCCCGGCCAGATCGCCAAAGGCGTGATGGCCCGGTGGCCGCGACAGGACATAGGCGGACCGCTCTCCCTGGATGATCAGGTCGGCACCGGTGATGGCCGACTGGGCCGACCAATATGCCGCCTCCCAGGTGCCTTCGGCGATGGGGCAAGCGGTATCGGCCTGATGATATCCCGCCTGCCCGACAGCGGATTTCGGGTATCCGTCGGTGCGCGCGCCCGGATGGATATTGGGGATCACCTCGGCCCCGGCGCCGGGAATCCGGCGCCAGCGGGCATGGATGGTCTGCAGAAACGTCAGGTATTCGGGCGAATGCAGCGCCGCGATTGGGCCCAGCCCCGCATCGCCGGGCGCCGCGAACACACAACCGGCCGCCTCGGCCCCGGCCCTGAGCACCTCGATGCGGCGAGGCTGCTCGGGATTGGGCAGGACGGCACCATTGGCCATGAAATGCTGCGGGTCGTGTCGCCATTGCCGCGTGTCGAAGACCGCTTTCATTCTTCACCTCTCAGGGCCGCACAGCCGGCCTCGTCCAGTATCAGGTTGCTCTGGCCCCCGGCCGAGACGAACCCCAGATGATCGTAAAAGCGCCGCGCCCGGGCGCTGGTGTCATAAACGCACAGCTTCAGGAAACGCGCGCCCCAAAGCTGGCGCCCATCCGCAAGCGCCGCCGCCAGCAGGCGGGTCCCGATCCGCTGGCCGCGCAGCTGCGGCGCGCTCCACAGGTCCGACACATAAAGCCCCGCGCCTCCCTGTGTCGTCGAGAACAGCGGCGAATACAGCGCAACGCCCTGAATTTCGCCCGCCTGCTCGGCGAGCACCGCGCGAAAGGCGGGCATCGCGCCCCATCCGGCCTGTTCGAGATCCACCGGGCGCGCCCGGTGGCGGTCGCCCAGATCGTCGGACAGACGTTGCAGCGCCCGGTTCAGCGCGGCGGCATCCGCCTGTTGTGCGATGCGAAGGACCAAATCCATCAGAATGCCGTCCTGTCCGCGCCCTTGAGCCCCAGCATCGCGCGCGCCTCACCGGGGCTGGCCACCTCGCGACCCAGATCCTCGACGATGCGGCGGATTTTGCGCACCTGTTCGGCATTCGAACGGGCCAGCACCCCGCGCGAGATCATCAGACTGTCCTCAAGCCCGACGCGCACATGCCCCCCCATCGCTGCCGCCATGGTGACCAGCGGGATCTGATGGCGTCCGGCGGCCAGAACCGAGAACAGGTAATCCTGTCCAAACAGCTTGTCAGCGACTGTCTTCATATGCATCAGGTTCTCGGGGTCGGGACCGATCCCGCCCAGCACGCCGAACACGAACTGGATGAACAGCGGCCCCTGCACCAGTCCGCGATCCACGAAATGGCGCAGCATGTAGAGATGACCCACATCATAAACTTCGAACTCGAACCTTGCGCCGCGCTTGGTGCCCATTTCGCCCAGGATCAGCGCCATGTCGCGCGGCGTGTTCTTGAACACCAGATCGTCGGAACCGCGCAGGAAGGGCTCTTCCCAATCGTGTTTCCAGTCGCTGATCCGATCCGCCGCCGGGTAGAGCGCGAAGTTCATCGTGCCCATGTTCAGGCTGCACATCTCGGGCGCCGCCTGTTTGGGCGCGGCCAGCCGCTGATCCAGCGTCATCACCGCGCTGCCCCCGGTCGACAGGTTCAGCACCGCCTCACAGGATTGTTTGATACGCGGCAGAAAGCCCATGAAATGCCCGATCTCGGCCGAGGGCCGGCCGGTTTCAGGATCGCGCGCGTGCAGATGCAGGATCGCCGCCCCGGCATCCGCCGCATCAACGGCCTGTTGAGTGATCTCGTCCGCCGTGACCGGCAGATAGGGCGACATCGACGGGGTGTGGATCGAGCCGGTGATGGCGCAGGTGATCAGGATGCGGGACATATCAGCCAGCCGTCCCGGCGATCTCATCGGCGAACTGCGACAGCGCCGCGTCCAGCCCCTCGATGATCTCGTCCAGATGGTCGTCGGTGACGATCAGGGGCGGGCAGACCAGGATGTGATCGCCCTCGATCCCGTCGCGGGTGCGGCGGGAATAGACGATCAATCCCTTGTCATAGGCGATATCGACCAGCCGTTGATAGGCGTTCAGCCCCTTGGGCAGCGGCGCCTTGCTGTCGCGGTCGCTCATCAGTTCAAAGGCGGTCAACAGCCCCATGCCGCGCACATCGCCGATGACCTCGTGTTTCTGCATCAGCCCGCGCAGTCGCGCCAGCAGGCGCTCTCCCATCCGGTCGGCGTTGGCACACAGGGCCTGACCTTCGATTTCCTCGACCACGGCAAGGCCGGCGGCACAGGCCAGCGGGTTGCCGGCATAGGTATAGCCATGGGCGAAGCCGCCCGCGTCCAGCACCGGTTCGACCAGACGCGCGTCAGCGATCATGGCGCCCAGCGGCACATAGCCCGCGCCCAGCCCCTTGGACATCACGATAATATCGGGGCGCGCGTTCCAATGATCAGAGCCAAGGAACCGCCCGGTGCGCCCGGCCCCGGTCATCACCTCGTCGGCGATCATCAGGATGCCGTACCGGTCGCAGATCTCGCGGATGCGCTCCATGTAACCTGCCGGTGGCACCAGCGCCCCGGTCGAGGCCCCGCCGACCGGCTCGACGATAAAGGCGGCGACGGTTTCGGGCCCTTCGGCCTCGATCGCGCTGGCCAGCATGTTGGCATAATGGTGCCCGCTCGCCGGGTCCCGCGGATCGCGCCCGTCCAGATAGGCGCGCGGCGCCGGGATCTTGGGCATCTGCCGCAGCATCGGTTCGAACGGCGCGCTCAGCGGCGTGTATCCGGTCACCGCCAGCGCGCCCAACGTGCTGCCGTGATACGAGGGCTGGCGCGAGATCACCTTCCAGCGGCTGCCCTGCCCGGTGGCGTTCATGTATTGCCGGGCCAGCTTCAGCGCGCTTTCCACCGCCTCGGATCCGCCCGAGACAAAGAACACCTTGTCCAGCCCCCCGGGCGCCAGAGCGGCCAGTTTCGAGGCCAGCTTTTCCGAGGCCTCGGTCTCGAAATGAAGCCGGTAGCCAAAGGTCGATTTCTCCATCTGACGCTGCATCGCGGCCAGCACATTGGGATTGGAATGGCCGATATTGCAGACCATCGCGCCCGAGGATCCATCGAGATAGCGCTTGCCGTCCTTGTCCCACATATAGACGCCCCGGGCCTGATCCAGCACCGGTTTTCGGCCGCGCCCCTGATAGAAAAGATGCGACATTTCAAACTCCTTGCAGGGCCGCGCAATCCTGTGGGCGGAATCCGACGGTGACAGTGCTGCCCTCGGCAAAGGGACGTTCGTCGATCATGTTGATGGCCTGAAGCTGGGTCTGGGCGACGCGCACGAAATAGCGCACGGTCTGACCCTGATAGTCGACGGTCTCGACCGTGGCCGGGGCAGTAACAAGGGCCGATGTGTCGGCGCTGGTATCATAAAGGGTAAGCTTCTCGGCCCGCAGCACCAGTTTTGCGGCCCCCTGGCTGACGCCTGCCGCCTTGGTCGATGCAACCGGGACCCTGCCGAACAGGGGAACCTCCAGCATGGCGCCCTGCCCGTCCACGCGGATGCAATCGGCGGTCAGGATGTTGGAGGCGCCCAGGAAATTGGCCACGAATTCGCTGGCGGGCGTATTGTAGACCTCGGACGGGGTGCCGACCTGCTCGACACGGCCCGCGCTCATCACCACGATCTTGTCGGACATGGCCAGCGCCTCGGATTGGTCGTGTGTCACAAAAACCGTGGTCACCCCGATCTGATGCTGGATGCGCTTCAGCTCGACCCGCATATCCTCGCGCAGGTTGGCATCGAGCGCCGAGAGCGGTTCGTCAAGCAGCAGCACATCGGGTTCGATCACGATGGCGCGCGCCAATGCGATCCGCTGTTGCTGGCCGCCCGACAGTTCCTTGGGATAGCGGTTGCCGACATCGGGCAGTTGCACCAGATCGAGCGCCGCCTGCACCTTGCCGGCGATCGCGGCCCTTGGGCCATCCCGGTACTTCAACCCAAAGGCCACATTTTCGGCCACGGTCTTGTGCGGGAACAGCGCATAGTTCTGAAACACGATCCCCAGGTTGCGCCTGTGGATCGGCACATCGTTGACGCGCCGCCCGCCGATCAGGATTTCCCCCTCGGTCGGGTCCAGCAACCCCGCGATCATGCGCAGGTTCGTGGTCTTGCCACAGCCGGAGGGGCCCAGCAGCGTGACAAACGCGCCTTCGGGAATGTCGAGATTGGTGGGATGCACCGCCGTGAATTCGCCAAAACGCTTCACGATATTGCTGAGGGTGACGGAACTCACGGGAACGCTCTCCGGTTCTGGGGGTTGCTCCCCGGGCCGATCCCGGGGAGCGGGTCGCTCTCAATACCCTTTCTGCACGCGGCCAAAGGTCTTGGACCATTCGGCCTCGTGCCCGTTCCAGTAGTCGGGATCGGCAAAGGTCAGACCGGACAGGGTGCCGGTCGGATCGAATGCCGGCAGTGTCGGGATCTTGTCGCCCAGATCGACCTTGGTCGGGTCCAGCGCGGTGGGATAGTTCTGCCCCTCGGCCACCGCGATCGAGGTTTCCGGCGCCAGCATGAAGTTCAAGAGTTCTTCACAGGCCTCCATCGGCGAGCCCTTGATCACGAACAGGCATTCCTGCCAGCCGAACCCGTTGGGCGGATCCATATAGCCGATATCGTGGCCCTGTTCCTGCAGGGCATAGATGCGGCCCGACCAGCCTTCGGTCACATAGATCTCTTCCTCGGCCAGCAGGCTCATCAACTCGGCCCCCGAGGTCCAGTATTTCAACGCCAGATCGCGATGGGCGCGCACCGCGTCCCATGCGGCCTCTTCGTCGGTGACGCCGTTCGGATCCTGTCCGGTCTGCAACGCGGCGTACCACATGCGGGTGCGCCAGTCGCTCCAGCCGCCGATCTTGCCCTTGAGGCTGTCGTCGATCAGGATTTTCGCGCCCATCTCCTGCATCTGGTCGTCGCTGATATGCTTGCGGTTATAGGCCAGACCGGTGGTGCCGTAGTCATAGGGCACGCAGGACAGCTTGCCCCCGGTCACGCCGCGGAACACGTCGACCAGTTTGGGGATCACCAGCCCGAGATTGGGAATATTGGCCTCGTTCAGCTCCGAGGTCAGCCCCAGCCCGTGATACCGCGCGTAATCGAATACGCCGGACAGGTGGGCGATATTGTACTCGCCCGGCTGGCTGGCCTTGACCCGGCTCAGATACTCGTCGCCGCCGCCAAAGGTGCCGTCGACCACCTGGATACCGGTCTTGGCGGTATAAGGATCAAAGGCGAATTTGCGGAACGCCTCGGAGACCACGCCGCCCCAGCCATCAAAGCGCACCTGGTCGGCGGCGGCATGGGCATAGCGGGCAAAGGGCGACTGCACCCCATAGGCCAGACCGGCGGCACCGAGCAGCCCCAGAAAGCCGCGCCGGTCGATATCGCCGTTCATATAGCGCTCGCGCAGGCGCTCATACCGGGTGGTGTTGTCCATTTTCTTGGTCATGTCTCACTCCATGTCGGGATCGGGTTGATGGATTGCGGTTCTCATGTGCCCCTTTTTCGGGCCAGTTGCCGCGCGATGGCCGCCCCCAGCAGGGGCAGGCCAACGGTCATGACAATCATCACGGTGCCAAGCGCGTTGATCTCGGGCGAGATCGAGTTGCGCAGCATCGCAAAAATCTGGGTGGGTACGGTCTCGACACCGCCGGGCTTCCAGAACAGGGTTCCGGTGATGTCGTCGAAACTGATGGTAAAGGCGAACAGGCCCCCGGCCAGAACCGCCGGCATCATCAGCGGCAAGGTGATCTGAAAGAAGGTCTGGATGGGAGTCGCGCCCAGGCTCATCGCCGCTTCTTCGATGTCTCGCTTGATGCTGACCAGCCGCGCCTGCACCACCAGGATCACAAACGGCAGGGTAAAGATGACATGGCCGAACAGCAGCAGGCCAAAACTCTTGTTCACGCCCAGAAAGTTCAGGAACAACAGCAGCGCCACCGCCAGCACCACCTCGGGCACCAGGATCGGCGCGATCAGCAGCGTCGAGATCAGATTGGCTCCGGGAACCTTGTAGCGCACCAGCGCCAGGCTCGCCAGAACGCCCAGCGTGGTCGAGATCAGCGCCGTCATCAGCCCCAGCACCAGCGAGGTGCGAAAGGCGCGCAGGATCGCCTCGTTGTTCCACAACTCCAGAAACCAGCGCAGCGAGAACCCCGTCATCGGGAAACTGCCGAATTGCGAGGCGTTGAAGCTGAGCAGAACCACAACCGCCACCGGCAGGAACATGAAGATATAGACGCCGATCGACCAGGCGCGGATCAGGTGCCAGCCCATCAGCCCAACCCCTTCATCAGTTGGGCCATGCCCAGATAACGGTTGTAGATCATCACCAGCGCCCCCAGCACCGCCAGAAGCATCAGGCTGAGAGCGGAGCCGAGCGGCCAGTTGAGCTGGGTGATGATCGCCTCGAACACCAGGTTGGCAAACATCGCATCGCGCGGCCCGCCGAGCACCAGCGGCGTGATATAGGTGCCCGCCCCCAGCACGAAACACAGCAGCCCGCCCGCCGCCAGACCGGGCAGCGACAGCGGCAGGGTCACCTGCAGAAACGATTGCCATTTGGTGGCGCCCAGCGAGTTGGCCGCCGCTTCGAGATTGGTGTCGATCCCGTCCAGGCTGACATAGATGTTGAGGACCATGAACGGCAGCAGGAAATGCACCAGCCCCAGGATCACAGTCGTCTCGTTATACAGCATCTGGATCGGCTCGGAGATCACCCCCAGCGAAATCAGCACCGAGTTGAACGCGCCTGACACGCCCAGGATATTGATCCAGCTCATCGTGCGGATGATGTAGCTGATCCAAAAGGGCAGCATCAGAAGAAGCAAAAGGATCGCCTTGTTACCCTTTGATCTAGCGATGAAATAGGCGGCCGGATATCCCATCAGCGCGCAAACGGCCGTGGTGATTGCCGCAATGCGCAGGGTGCTGAACAGGATGTCCCGATAAAACCGGTCGCTCAGCGCCTCGGCCCAGTTGTCCAGGTAGAACCCGACCTGATCCGCCCCGGTCGCTGTGCGCAGCCAGAAGCTGTAGACGACAATGAAACTCAGCGGCACGAACAGCAGCAGCATGATCGCCGTCAGCGCCGGTGAAAGCAGGATCCAGGGCTGACGGGCCTCGCGGGTTTCGATCGACATGGGATTGCCTCGGGTGAACACTTGCCGGCACTGTGCAAAGCCACCTATCATAGTTCAAATAGATAATTGGAATTCTGACTATAGGTATGATCTATGTCCGACCCGTCTCACCGCTACCATCCCGACCGCATCGCCCGCGAACTTGACTGGAACCTGCTGCGCACCTTCGTGGTGCTGGCCGAGAGCCATTCGGTCACCGATGCGGCCAACCGGTTGGGCCTGCGTCAGCCTTCGGTCTCGGCCGCCCTCAAAAAGCTCGAAGACCGGATCGGCCGCAAACTGCTGGACCGCTCACCGGGACATTTCGCGCTGACCGATGCGGGACGGCTGCTGTATCGCGAGGCGGTCGAGATAAACGGCTCGGTGCTGCGCCTGTCGACCCTGATGCGCGAATTGACCGACGAGGTGCAGGGCAATGTCCGCATCACCGTGGCCAGCCACGTCGTCAGCCCGCTGCTGGACAACGCGCTGGCGCGCTTTCATGCCAAACACCCCAAGGCGACCCTGTCGATCGAGGTCTTCTCCAGCGCCGACGCGATCGCCGAAGTCACCGCCAAGCGGGCCTCGTTCGCGGTGTGCCTGGTCAAGGATCACAACCCCAAACTGGAATACAGACGGCTGTTCCGCGAGTTTTTCGGCCTGTTCTGCGGCCCCCCGCATCCATTGTTCGGCAAACCCGATCTGAGCCTGCGGGATCTGGCGGGGCACAGTTCGGTCAGTTTCGAGACGGATCGGTTGCAGGATGTACTCAAGCCGGTCACCGTCATGCGGGCCCAGGCCGAACTGGGTCAGAAGATCACCGGTATCTCAAGCCACCTGGAAGAGGTGCGCCGGATGATCGTCGCCGGGCTGGGTATCGGCCCGCTGCCCCTGCATGTGGCGGCCCGCGACGTGCGCGACGGGCTGTTGTGGCAGGTCCCACCCTACGAGGGCCTGCCCGCAATCGACGTTCATGTTGTCTGGAATCAGGCGGCGGTCAAGAACCGGGCCGAAGACCTGCTGTTGCAGGAAATTCTAAACGCCATCGACACCACACCGATGGAGGAGCGCACCTATAGATGACCGCACCGCTTGCGCCAGAGAGTGAAGACTAGAGCAGCATTTACAAAGGCGTATACTGCATTGATTTATTGTTTCTTTCGCACCCAATAGGGTCTCAACCTCTAACCCGTTCTTGGCGGGGTTAGTTCAAACACTGGCTGCTTTCGACTTCTTTGGAGTTGTGAGGGCGTCGGTATGAGCAATCGTTTTCAACCTCACTTGCCGATCCCCCGGTCTGAGCGTCGGGTGCAGGACGAAACGACTTGTCATCGCGCTAACCACACGCTCACCCTTCTAAACCGCAAGCGCAGTCTTGACGTTACCTTCAGGCGAACGGTTCTTCCGTTTCCACATCTCTGATCGCCGACGAAACCGAGACAATTGGCCTCACATCGTCGCTCACGTCAGTCGCCATGTATCAGCGCACGCGGCCCCATCGGTGCGGAACCAACCGATCCACCAGTGACGATCCGCTCAAGTCATTGGAATTATGAGATTGTTCTGAGAGGAATGGTGCCGCTGAAGGGACTCGAACCCCCGACCCCATCATTACGAATGACGTGCTCTACCAGCTGAGCTACAGCGGCATTCCTCATTTGTTGCGGCCCAACCATGGCCGAACTCGAAACAACTTGCCGACCCAAGCTGGCGGCATCCGGTCCAGGAACACGGGCGCTCTTGGTCGGGTATGAATGATCTTCCCAACCTGTCGAACCGCATGCCCAGATCGACCGCTCGTTTAACGGCTCCCTTCGATCCCTTCAAGCAGAATCAGATCGGATTCTTTCGGCGCCGCCCTCGATACGTCCCGGATTTTCCACCACCTAGAGGCTTTCCAAAGAGCGGCTCTGGGGAAAGGCTCCATTTCGACGGAGGCCCTGGGCGAGTTCATTCCGCCTGGGCACACCAGGCCCGCCCCCTCAGGTACGTTACTGTACATAGTTTCACCGAAAACACCCAGGCTGCGTGCAAAAACAGCAACCTTGCCGTCAGAGGTAGGGCTGACTTAGTTCATCAAAGTTTGCAGAAGATGGCGCACCCGACAGGATTCGAACCTGTGACCTCTGCCTTCGGAGGGCAGCGCTCTATCCAGCTGAGCTACGGGTGCCTGTGATCCGGGCTATAAGGTATCGGCGCGAGGTCCGCAATCGGCAATCTGCGGATTTTTCTTGCCTTCCTAACAGCCGCTTCGCCAAATGCAGGCCATGGCCCGTCCCCCGTCCTTGCTGCTGCTGATCCTGCTCCAGGTTATCGTTTCTGCCGCCTCGCTGGTGGTCGAGATCGTGGCCGGTCGCATGCTGGCGCCCTATGTGGGCATGTCTCTTTATACTTGGACCTCGGTCATCGCGGTGGTGCTGGCGGGGTTCTCGCTGGGCCATTGGGTCGGCGGCCTGCTGGCCGAGCGTCCGGCGGAACGCGCTCTGCGTCTGACCGGCTGGACACTGGTAGCCGCCGCGCTCACCACGGCGGCGGCGGCGCTGCTGTTGCGCAGCCTTTCGGGGCCAGTTCTGGAGCTGGTGGAACACCCGGTCTGGGGCATCGCGGTGCTGACGCTGGCCGTGTTCTTTCTCCCCTCCTGCTTTGCCGGGGTGCCCGCGCCGGTGCTTGCCGCGCTGTCGGTACAGGGCGGCCAGGGGGCCGGGCGTGCCCTGGGGGCGATGTTTGCCGCCGGGGCCATCGGCGCGATTGCTGGCACCCTGTTGGCGGGGTTCGTGTTCATCTCCTGGCTTGGCTCATCGCTCACACTGATGACGGTCACGGCGGTGTATGCGCTCTCGGCGCTGCTGTGTTTCCGCCTTGCTGGTGGGCGTTGGCTGGCGCCCCTGCTGGCGCTGGGGCTGATTCTGACGCTGGCCGTGGCGGCACTCGCCGCGCCCGATCCCTGCACCCGCGAAAGCCGCTATTACTGCATCCGCGTGATCGAGCTGGGCCCGCAAGAGGCGCCCGAGCGGCTGATGGTGATCGACCATCTGGGCCACGGGATCAGCGCCCGAGATGCGCCGCTGACCATGTATACCGACCATGCCGCCATGCTGGACGCGCTGGCCCGCATCAGGGCGCCGCGCCCCGATTTCTCGGCCTTCTTCATCGGGGGCGGCTCGTATTCCATCCCGCGCGCTTTTGCCCTGCGCGGCACCGGCCCGCGCGTGGTGGCCGAGATCGACCCCGAGGTGACCCGAATCGCCGCCGAGCAATTCTGGTTCGATCCCGCTAGTGCCGAGATCCTGCACGAAGACGCCCGCCGCGCGCTGCTGACCCGGCCCGAGCGGCGCTATGATGTGATTCTGGGCGATGCCTTTACCGATGTGGCGGTGCCCGCCCATCTGGTGACGCACGAGTTTTTCGACCTGGTGCGCGACCGGCTGACCCCCGAGGGCAGCTATCTGATGAACGTGATCGATTATCGCGACCGGTTGCAGGCACTGGCCGCGCTGGTGCACACACTGCGCGCCGTCTTTCCCATGGTCGAGGTCTGGACCAGCACCACCCCGCCGCCACCGGGCGAGCGTGCGGTCTTTGTGCTGGTCGCGGGCAACAGTCCGACGTCGCATTCCCGCTTTGTCACCCGCGCGCCCAACCCCACCGAATATGGCGCGCTCGATCCGGATTGGGTGGCCCGACTGGCGGCAACGGGCACCCTGCTGAGCGATGATTTCGCGCCGATCGACCGCCTGATCGGTCGACCCGACTAAGCCGCTTCATTCCGCCGCAAATACTCCGGGGCGAGGTGACAAAATTCGACGAATTTTGTCATCGGGGGGCTGCGCCCCCCGACGCCCTTGCCGATCAGCAATCAGGCAAACAGCTCATGGGCCAGTTCCAGCGCCTCGATCAGCGTATCCACCTCGGCGCGGGTATTGTAGAGACCAAAGCTTGCCCGGCAGGTCGCCGTCACGCCTAGGTGATCCATCAGCGGCCCTGCGCAATGGTGGCCTGCGCGCACCGCGACACCCTTCTTGTCGAGGATGGTCGAGATGTCATGGGCATGGGCCGCGCCCTGAAGGGTAAAGGAAAAGATCGCGGCCTTGCCCGGCGCATGGCCCTGCACGTTCAGCCAGTTCAGCCCGGCAAAACGGCTGGCCGCATAGTCGCGCAGACCGGCCTCGTGGGCGGCAATATTCTCCATCCCCAGCGCCATCATGTAGTCCAGCGCAACACCCATGCCGATGGTCTGTACGATGCCGGGCGTGCCGGCCTCGAACTTCATCGGCGGGTCGTTGTAGATCACCGTGTCCTTGGTGACCTCCTTGATCATGTCGCCACCGCCCATGAACGGACGCATCTCGGCCAGCCGCTCGGCCCGGGCATAGATCGCGCCTGAGCCGGAAGGACCGTAGAGCTTGTGCCCGGTGATGGCATAGAAATCGCAGCCCAGATCCTGCACATCGACCGGCATATGCACCGCGCCCTGAGAGCCATCGACCAGTACCGGCACGCCCTTGGCCCGGGCGCCCGCACAGATGGATTTCACATCGACAACGGTGCCCAAGACGTTGGAACAATGGGTGATCGCCACCAGTTTCGTCCGGGGACCGATCGCGTCCAGCACCGCCTGCGGATCCAGCGATCCGTCGGGTTCCGGATCAACCCACTTCAGCACCACGCCCTGGCGTTCGCGCAGGAAATGCCAGGGCACGATATTGGCGTGATGTTCCATGGTCGACAGCACGATCTCGTCACCTGCCTGCATTTGCGGCATGGCCCAGCCATAGGCGACCATGTTGATCCCCTCGGTGGTGCCCGAGTTCAACACGATCTCGTCCTCGGAACCCGCGTTCAGGAACCGCGCCACGATGCCGCGCACCGCCTCGTATTTCTCGGTCGCGAGATTGGACAGGAAATGCAAGCCGCGATGCACATTGGCATATTCCTCGGCATAGCCGCGGGTCACCGCGTCGATCACCGCCTGCGGTTTCTGGGCCGAGGCGCCATTGTCGAGATAGGTCAGCGGCTTGCCGTTCACCTGACGGGACAGAATCGGAAACTCGGCGCGGATGCGGTCGACGTCATACATAGGGGGTCGCTCCGGGGATTGGCCCTCCGACGAGGGACAACAGGACAAGCACGCCAAGGGCAATGGCCAGGACCGACAGGATCAGCACCCCCGCCGCGCGCATGAGGGAATTCAGGCGATGGGCCTGGTCGATGAAATGCAGGGTGACGTACAGCGCCACCAGATTGGCAGCCAGCGCCAGCAGTGCCGACAACAACGGGACGGTCAGTGCCAACAGCAGGGTGGCGGCCTGCACCACCACCAGCACCAGCTGAATCCAGACCATCACCGCCATCAGGTCCCAGAACGAGCCCTGCCCGCCCAGCAACCGGCCGATCCGGTGGATCGCCGCGATGGTCAGGATCAGCCCGCCCCCCATCAGCGCGCCATAGCCGACCACCGATTGCGGGATGCCGGGCATCGCCACGGACCCAAAGGCCATGTTGGACAGCCCGTGCAGCAGGCTGGTCAGCGCGACCGACAGGGCCAGTGCCAGCCACAGCGCCTCGCGCCCGGGGTTGCGGGTCAGGATCAGCCGCGCCGCGCTGGCGGGATCGGTCACGGTGAGGGCGGCCAGCGACCGCAGCTCGGCAGATGTCATGGGGCGGGCCTCTGTGCTTCTCTGAGATTGGTTAGCCAGAACCAGGCGAAGACCGCAACCCATATCAACCCAACTGCGCTCAGCGCCGGGCCGGGGCCGATGAACCCCGCCACCAACCCGTTGAGCAAGACCAGCGGGGTCGAGGCCAAAAGCGACCAGAACAGTGCCAGCCGCGCGCCATAGGCACTGCCCTGCCCGCCCAGCATGCGCGCGACCCAATGAGACAGCAGCGCGATGGCATAGAAAAGCAGCGGAAGCAGGAACACACTGCCCAGCAGCGCACCCCCCATCAGCATGTTCAGATCGGCCTGTTCCAGATGCGCCCGCCGTGCCAGCGCCGGCAGTTGCGCAACAAAGGCGATGACACAGAACGCCATCACAAAGGCCAGCGCGCGATCCTCGCGCTGGCCCATGTCCAGCAGGTGACGCATCACCCGCGCCGGCCCGCGATAGCTGGCCGCGATATCGCTGGTGACCGGCATCAGGCCCGCCGTGCCAGCCAGCCTTCGAGCCGCGAGACGATATCGGCGACCAGCGCCTCGTCCTCGATCTCTTCGACCGCCTCGGCCAGAAAGGCGAGCGTCAGCAGATCGGTGGCCGCCTTCTCGGGCACCCCGCGCGAGCGCAGGTAGAACAGCGCGGTGTCGTCGATGGCGCCGCTGGTCGAACCATGCGAACAGGCGACGTCATCGGCATAGATCTCCAGCTCGGGCTTGGCCAGGAACTGGCTGTCATCGTCCAAAAGCAACGATTGGCTGATTTGATAGCCGTCGGTCTTCTGGGCGCCGGGCTGAACCAGGATCTTGCCCTGGAACACGCCCGTGGCGCCGTTGCGCAGCACTTTCTTAAACACCTGACGGCTTTCGCAGTTCACCGCGTCGTGGGTCACGAACACGGTGTCGTCATGGAGGAAATCGCCATCGCCTACACAGGCGCCCGCCACATGGGCCACGCCTTCGTCCCCGGTCAGCTCGACCACCTGCTCGTTGCGGGTCAGCACGCCGTTCACGGTCAGGGTAAAGGACTTGTAGACCGAGGCCGCGCCGAGCCGGGTGAACATATGCGTCACCGCGCGGCGTTCATGGTCGCGCCCTTGGGCGCGCACGTGATGCAGGGTGCCGCCATCGGCGATGTCGATCTCCATGCATTTGTTGAACCGCGAGGCGGCGGGGCCGTTTTCCAGGATCGTCACCTCGGCACCGCTTTCCACCCGGATCACGTGATGCAGCAACGCGTCCGAGCTTTCCGAGGCGTGCTTGTAGATCAGGCTGATCGGTTTCGACGGTTTGCCGGTCACATGAATGGCGATGCCATCAGCGGCAAAGGCGGTGTTCAGCGCCGCCAGCGGACGCGGCACCGGGGTCTGGCCGCGTGCTTCAAGAACACCGTACAAGTCCTTGGCCCAATGGATATCTTTGCAGCAGATATCCTCGATCCGTTCGATCCGCACGCCGTCCAGTTCCAGCGCATCCGACGCCTCGGCATCGAAAACCCCGTCGACAAAGACGATCTTGAGCCGGTCGATGGCGTCAAACATCATCGGCTCGTCGGTATGGAAGGTCGCGGCGCGCGGCGCCTCGGGCGAGATCAGGCTGTCGGGACGTGTGTATTTCCAATACTCGTCGCGCCGCCCGGGCACGCCCATCTCGCGCAGCCGGGCCAGTGCCGCCTCGCGCGCGGACTGGGTGCAGCCGGCGGTGGGCAGCGTCAGCGTCGCCAGCAGCGCCTCGGTCGCGGTCTGTTTCTGTGCAGGCACACCCATCAGTTCACCTCGGCCAGGATATCGGCGTAACCGTTGTTCTCGACCTCCAGCGCCAGCTCGGGGCCGCCGGATTTCACGATGCGGCCATCGGCCATGATATGCACCACATCGGGTTTGATATGGTCCAGCAGGCGTTGGTAATGGGTGATCACGAGGAAGCCGCGCCCGGCATCGCGCAGCGCGTTCACGCCCTCGGCCACCAGTTTCATCGCATCCACGTCAAGGCCCGAGTCGGTCTCGTCCAGGATGCACATCTTGGGTTCCAGCATGGCCATCTGCAGGATCTCGTTGCGCTTTTTCTCACCACCCGAAAAGCCCACGTTAACCGGACGTTTCAGCATATCGGCGTCGATCTTCAGCGCCTTGGCCTTGGCGCGGACTTCCTTCAGGAAGTCGGCAGCGCTCAGCTCCTCTTCGCCGCGCGCCTTGCGCTGGGCGTTCACCGCGGTGCGCAGAAAGGTCATGTTGCCCACGCCGGGGATCTCGACCGGGTATTGAAAGGCCAGGAACAGGCCCGCGGCGGCGCGCTCTTCGGGCTCCATTTCCAGCAGATCGGCGCCCGACAGGGTGGCGCCGCCCTCGGTCACCTCGTACCCATCGCGGCCCGACAGAACATAGCTGAGCGTCGATTTGCCCGACCCGTTCGGCCCCATGATCGCATGCACCTTGCCCGCCTCGACGGTCAGATCCACACCTTTGAGGATTTGCTTGTCCTCTTCTTCAAGTTTCACGTGCAGGTTTTTGATCTCAAGCATGATTTCCTCGTCTCATTTCGGTTCCGCCACAGCGGCGGAGGCAGGGGTTTGGGCGCGCATATGCGCCGGGAATGCGGTCAGCAGATCGGACCGGGCGCGGGCGATACCCTCGGCCCAGTCCAGCCTGTCGTCGTCCTTGAGGCCGCGCAGATGCGCGGGCACCTCGGCCAGCGTCAGCGGCATGTCCAGCGGACGGCCCACCGAGGCGGCATAGTCGTAATATTTCAGATGCTGCTGCCCGCCCGGCATCAGCCAGGTCGAGGGCACGCCGCAGGCATCGGCCACGATCAGCCCGTGCAGGCTGGCCGAGATCACATGCCGGCACGACGCGATCTCGCGGCAGGTCGCAAGCGCGTCGCCTGCCACGTCGATCAGCTTCAGCGCCGGTTCGCTGGCCAGAAGCGCCGCCAGCGCCGGATCCTCCAGCATCGAGTGATGCGGTACCAGCGCGATCCGGTCGTTGCGCGCGGGCAGATCGCCCAGCAGATCGCTCACCAGCAGGCCGGGATCGCCAAAACCCCGCATCCTGAGGCCCAGCAGATCGGCGCTCAGCGGTCCGCGCAGCAGCGCCACATCCACATTGTCCAGAAACCCGGTCGAGCCCACCGGATGCAGCAGCCCCGCGCCCCAGATCACCGGGCGGCGCCCGTCAGGTGCGGGTTCGCCATAGTTGCGACGCATCACCTGGATCAGCGAGCCGATGGCCAGCATCTCGCAGCCTTTGGGCCCGGCATGGCGCACCGCGCGGCCAGACACATGCGCCACCACCAGTGCCGACAGGGCGTCGCCGAAATTCGGCACGCCCTTCCACCAATACAGGCGGATCGGATCTGTGGGCAGCGCGCGCATCCTAACTCCCCTTCAGCATCCAGGTAGGCAGCGTATCGACGAACTGCCCGGGCACCTCGGGCGCCGCCAGACCGCGCCGCACCAGCTCGTCCAGACAGAACACGGTCAGGTCGAAACTGGCAAACACGCAAGCCGAGGCCACCGCCAGCTGGCGCAGCTGCTCATCTCTCCAGTCCTCGACCGTTTCGGGGTCGCGGATATAGATTGCGTCGCCATCCATCATCTGGTTGCGGAACGCCTTGCCGGCCAGCCGTGCCCGCTGTGAGTTCATGATCTGCATCGACTTGGTGAACTGGAAGGTATGGAACCGGAACCCCTGGTCGTGCAGCTCCACATCCAGCGGGCCAAACAGCGGCTCGTCCTCGTAGATGCGGTAGAACCGGACCTCGGGGATGACACAGACCGCCTCGGAGAGCTTGTCGCGCCCGGTGCGGATCACGTCCAGCTCGCCGCCCTGAATGTCGATCTTCAACAGATCCGGGCGCGGCAGCGCGCCCTCGTCCAGATCGTCCAGCGCCACCAGCTCCATCTCGATCGGTTCGATCCCCTCGCGATGCCAGCCGGGCTTGCCCAGAAAGGTCACCGACCGTTTGCGGATCGGATAAAGCGAGCCAAGCCCGCTTTGCGGATGCGGATGGAACCGACCCGGCCCGGTTGGCCCGACCGCCTGTTGCAGGTAATGGGTACCCGGGCGCGGATCGGCCATCAGCGCATCATACGAGGCCTGATCGGGTTCGAATCCCCAGACCTCGCACCCGCCCAGCCGCAGCAGCCCGTCATAATCGGGCACGTTGATCGGGTTTGCGCCCACATCGGCGATACGCAAGGGGCGCGCGGGCGCAATCGCGGCCGCGAGAAACCCGTGACGGTTGGCCAGCATCTGGGCTGCCCGGCTTGGCTGGTTGGTCTGTTCGCTTCCGTCGGCGCTCATCGCTTGTATTCCCCGTTCAATCCAGCACCACGGCGGTGCCCGAGGCCGAGACCATCAGCATCGACTGGCCCACCACCTCGTAATCCAGGTCCACGCCGACAACCGCATTGGCCCCCAGCGCAACGGCGCGGCCCTCAAGCTCGGACAGCGCGGTCTCGCGGGCGTCCTGCAACTTGCTTTCATAGGCGCCCGAGCGGCCACCGACGATATCGGTGATCGAGGCAAAGACGTCGCGCACCACATTGGCGCCCATGATCGCCTCGCCCACCACGATCCCCTTATAGGCGGTGATACGGCGGCCTTCGACATTCGGGGTGGTGGTCACGATCATGGGTCGGGTCCTCGTTGCGGTGTCAGGTCAGGGGCTGGTCATGGTGCGGATCAGTTGCATCAGCGATCCGGGCGGGATCGGCTGCGGCTCGACCTGAAAGGCGGCCAGACGCCCGATCATCAGCGGCGCGCCCAGAAATTCCTCGACCTGATGTTGCCAGCGCCGCTGGCTGTAATCGTCAAACAGCAGCGTCACGGGCCGGGTAATCGAAAAGGCGGTGGCCAGCGCACAGCCGACCCGGAACCGCCCGTCTACCAGCACCACATCGGGATGACGGAACCCCTCGGTCCGCCAGACCGCCAGCGGATAGTCGGGATAGCTGCGCCATTTGGCGTCCGAAACCGGATGCCCCCAATCGCCGGTCGGGCCGATATCGGTCCAGACGATATTGACCTCGGTCCCCTCGGCGGGCGGGTTGGCGGCCAGCCAGGCCTTCATCATACGGGCCCAGGCGCGGTCGCTTTCGACCGAGGTGACATGTTTGCCGGGCAGTTCGGCAGCGACCACGGTCGAGCCGCCCGACCCGTATTCCAGGATCACCTCGGCCTCTTCATAGGCCATGCGCAGCGCCTCTGCCTCTGCCGGGGGCATGGTCAGCTCTGGCCGCATCTGATCGCCGCTCTGGTCGTCCACTGGCCTGATCCCTGCCGCAACGGTCCCTGTCGGGGGCCTTAGCCCACCGAGCCTTCGAGGCTGATCGCCACCAGCTGCTGCGCCTCCATGGCAAATTCCATCGGCAGCGCCTGCAGCACGTCCTTGCAGAACCCGTTCACCACCAGAGCGACGGCCTCTTCCTCGTCCATCCCGCGCGAGCGGCAATAGAACAGCTGATCCTCGTCCACCTTGGACGTGGTCGCCTCGTGCTCGCAGCGCGACGAGTTGTTCTTGACCTCGATATAGGGCACCGTGTGCGCCCCGCATTTATCGCCGATCAGCAGGCTGTCGCACTGGGTATAGTTGCGGCTGTTCTTGGCCTTGGGATGCATCGAGACAAGGCCGCGATAGGTGTTCTGCGCGCGGCCCGCGCTGATCCCTTTCGAGACGATGCGCGACTTGGTGTTCTTGCCCAGATGGATCATCTTGGTGCCGGTATCGGCCTGCTGCATGTTGTTGGCGATGGCGATGGAATAGAACTCGCCCTGGCTGTCATCGCCGCGCAGGATGCAGGAGGGGTATTTCCAGGTCACGGCGCTGCCGGTTTCCACCTGGGTCCACATCACCTTTGACCGGTCACCCCGGCAATCGGCGCGCTTGGTGACGAAGTTGTAGATGCCGCCCTTGCCGTTCTCGTCGCCCGGATACCAGTTCTGGACGGTCGAGTATTTCACCTCGGCGTCTTCCTCGATGATGATCTCGACCACGGCGGCATGCAGCTGCGCCACATCGCGTTTCGGCGCGGTACAACCCTCCAGATAGCTGACATAGCTGCCCTTGTCGGCAATGATCAGGGTGCGCTCGAACTGGCCGGTGTTTTCCGCGTTGATGCGGAAATAGGTGCTCAGCTCCATCGGGCAGCGCACGCCGGGCGGCACATAGACAAACGAGCCGTCCGAAAACACGGCAGAGTTCAGCGTGGCATAGAAATTATCGCTGACCGGTACCACCGAGCCCAGGTATTTCTTGACCAGTTCGGGATGCTCGCGGATCGCCTCGGAGATCGAACAGAAGATCACGCCGGCCTTTTTCAGCTCGGCCTGAAAGGTGGTGCCCACGGACACCGAATCAAACACCGCGTCCACTGCGACCTTGCGCCCCTCGGCGGGGGCGTTTTCGGCGCCTTCGACACCGGCCAGGATCATCTGTTCCTTCAGCGGGATGCCCAGCTTTTCATAGGTGGCCAGCAGCTTGGGGTCGACATCGTCCAGCGACTTGGGCTTTTCGCTCATGCTCTTGGGGCGGGCATAGTAATACTGATCCTGAAAGTCGATTTCAGGATAGCTCACCATCGCCCATTTCGGCTCGCTCATGCCGGTCCAGCGCTCGAAGGCGGCCAGCCGCCATTCGGTCATCCATTCGGGCTCTTCGTTCTTGTCCGAAATCAGGCGCACGATATCGGGGTTCACGCCCTTGGGGGCGTATTCCATCTCGATCTCGGTTTCCCAGCCGTATTTATAGGTGCCCGCCTCGCGGACGGCATCCACCGTCTCCTGATCGACGCCTTCTTTTACCTGGGTCTGGTCCAATGCGGCCATAAGAGCCCTCCTTCGCGCTGAGCGCGCTGTTTGTTCTGTGTCACGCGGCGCGCGCGCGGTGTTTCTTTTCTTTCTGCAACCACGCCTCGGCAAAGCGCAGCACATCCGTTTCGCTCGTTTCGGGCCCCAGCGAGACGCGGATCGCGCTTGCCGCCGTGGCCTCGTCAAACCCCATTGCTTGCAGCACCGCGCTGGCACGGACCTTGCCGCTGGAGCAGGCGCTGCCGGCGCTGATGGCAAAACCGGCCAGGTCCATCTGCATCACCTGCGTCTCGCCCTTCCAACCCGGTGGGGCCAGGCAAAGGGTGTTGGGCAGGCGGGGTCGACCTTTCCCGACAAAAATAGTAGATTTTGCACCGGCCTCAAGAGCCTTTTCTAGAATATTTCTAAGTTTCTCCACCCGCTCCCAGACGCCATCGGCCAGATCGCGCGCGGCGGCTTCGGCTGCAGCGCCGAAACCGGCGATGCCGATCACGTTCTCGGTGCCCGAACGGCGGCCCATTTCCTGCCCGCCGCCCTTGATCTGCGCCGCCAGATCGGTGCCGCGTCGTATCACCAGCGCGCCAATGCCCTTGGGGCCACCCAGCTTATGCGCCGAAATCAGCGCCATCTCGGCCCCGAGCCAATTGAAGGCGACCGGTATCTTGCCAAAGGCCTGGGTTGCATCGCTCACCGCCAGCCCCTGTGGCAGGTCCTGGATGATACCGGTCTCGGAATTGGCCAATTGCAAGGTCGATTGCGCGGGGTCGGTCACCGTAACCGCCCCCTCGGAGGAAACGGACAAATCCTCTTTTACCCAAGCTCTTACCGCGTCATGTTCAAGTGCGCACCCATGCAGGTCCCGGCCCTTGAGTGCCAGCGCGGCGGCCTCGGTCGCGCCCGAGGTAAAGATGACATCCGCTCCATCGGCGCCAAAGGCGGCGGCGACCTGCGCGCGCGCCTTCTCGACCACCGCCTTGGCCGCCCGCCCCTCGGCATGGACCGAAGAGGGGTTGCCGCAGACATCCATCGCCGCGATCATCGCCGCACGCGCCTGCGCGCGCAGCGGTGTGGTGGCATTGTGATCGAGGTAAACACGCATCAGAGAGTCATCATTTCTTGACGGATGGGACCAGATAGACGGGCCCGGCAAAAATGGCAATCACGGGGCCCGGCAGCCCTCAGTCGTCGACGATCGAGAACAGGTTGGGCACCGCCGGGCACGGCGCAAGATCGTTCTTCACCACATCCGAAAGCCGGGTCTGGTGCAGGAACACATATACATGCGCGCTCAGCCCCTCCCACAGCCGGTTGGTCAGTGATTGCGCGCGACTGCCCGAGGAGGCGCCCGAGGCGCCCGCCCCCTTGTGCATGGCATTCACGGTCTCATCCACGGCGGCGAGGATCTCGACCACCCGGATGTCCGAGGCAGGTCGCGCCAGACGATAGCCACCCCCGGGCCCCCGAACCGAAGCCACCAGATCGGCCCGCCGCAGCTTGACGAACAACTGTTCCAGATAAGGCAGCGAGATATCCTGACGCTCGGAAATGTCGCCCAGCGTGACCAGTTTGTCCGCCGGTTGCAGCGCGATATCGGTCAGCGCCACCATCGCATAGCGCCCCTTTGTCGACAGCTTCACGTCTTTGCCCTCCCCAACCGCGCCCAGACGCGCGAAATCATTGACCTTATCGCCCTCAGTGCGTATCTCCCACTGACAGCGTTGCCGGCAAGCGGCACGTGACTTAGAACCATTCTAAGATGCCCGAGGGAATTCGTCAAGTTTAGCCCGGCATCTTCAGACCGCGAGACAGGACGAAAGCACATATGCCCGAGGTGATTTTTCCCGGACCCGAAGGCCGCCTGGAAGGCCGCTACCACCCGCAAAAGGAAAAAGACGCACCCATTGCCATCGTGCTGCACCCGCATCCGCAATTCGGCGGCACCATGAACAACAAGGTCGTCTATAACCTGCATTACGCCTTTTACAATCTGGGATTCACCGTGCTGCGGTTCAATTTCCGTGGGGTCGGGCGCAGCCAGGGCGAATATGATCAGGGCATCGGCGAGCTGAGTGACGCGGCCTCGGCGCTGGATTACCTCCAGTCGATGAACAACAACTCGAAACATTGCTGGGTCGCGGGCTTCTCCTTTGGCGCGTGGATCGGTATGCAGCTGCTGATGCGCCGCCCCGAGATCACCGGATTCATCAGCGTGGCCCCGCCGGCCAACATGTATGATTTCTCGTTCCTGGCGCCCTGCCCGTCTTCGGGCCTGATCATCAACGGCACCTCGGACCGGGTGGCGCCGCCCGCCGATACCCGCTCGCTGGTCAACAAGCTGCATGAACAAAAAGGCATCACCATCACCCATACCGAGGTCGAGGGCGCCGATCACTTCTTCCAGAACCAGCACATGGACACGATGATCACCAGCGTGACCGATTACGTCAAACGCCGCCTCACGGAGACCTCGCGCTGATGTCAGGCACGATCGAGACGCTGGCCGCCAAACTGGCAGAAGACACGCTCGACGCGATGGACCAGACCGGCAACGAGCGGCTTTACATGGAGATCGGCTCGCAACTGGCCGCCTCCTCGCAGTCGCTGGAAGAGGCGTTTCTGACCGAGGTGCGCGTGCGACTGGCCGAACGCGGCGCCCGCCAGGTGCTGGCGCGCCGCCTGGCCGAGTTGAAGGGCAAGGCGAAGGACAGTGAATGAGCGCGCGGCTTGACGCCCAGATCGCCTTTCTGAAACAGGCCGACAGGCTGAAATCGGTCGAGCGGGCCAATGTGCTGCTCGACCTGTCGCGCCCCGAGAATTCCGCCGAACACAGCTGGCATCTGGCGCTTTGGGCGCTGGTGCTGTCGCCCTTTGCAGCGCCGGATGTGGATGTGGACCGCGCCATCCGCATGCTGTTGCTGCACGATCTGGTCGAAATCGAGACCGGCGATCACCCGATCCACGAGGTGACCGACTGGCAGGCGGTGGAACGGGCCGAACGGGCGGCGGCGCGCAAGCTGTTTGGTCTGTTGCCCCCCGATCAGGCGGCGGATTTCCATACGCTCTGGACCGAGTTCGACGCCGATGAAACCGCCGATGCCCGCTATGCCAAGATGCTGGACCGCTGCCAGCCGATGTTTCAGGTACTTTGCGCTGATACGCCCCGGCCTGACCATGTCGAGGTGGTGCGCGAGAATCTGAGCAGCGGGCGCGCGGCCTATCTGGCCGAGGCTTTCCCCGAGGCGCACGCGCATGCGCGTGCGCTGCTTGAGAGGCACCCGCCCGTGACGGGCGGTTTTGGCGACCGGCTGGAGTTTCTGGCCGAAGCAGACCGGTTGAAAACCGTGTTGCGCGCCTCGCGCCTGATGGATGACAGCCGGTTCGAAAACTCGGCCGAACACAGCTGGCACATCATGCTTTATGCCTGGGTTCTGGGGGAATATGCCGCCGCGCCGGTCGATATCGACCGGGTGCTGCGGATGCTGCTGCTGCATGACCTGGTCGAAATCGACGCCGGCGACAACCCGATCCACGGCAATGTGGACCACGCCGCGCAAGAGGCGCTGGAGGCCGCCGCCGCTGAACGCCTGTTCGGCCTGCTGCCCCCTGATCAGGGGGCCGGGCTGCGCGCGATCTGGCAGGAATTCGAGACCGCGCAAAGCGCCGATGCGCTGTTCGGCAAGGCGGTGGACCGGGTGCAGACGCCAATCGCCAATCTGGAAAACGGCGGCGGCTCCTGGGTGACCTATGATGTCAGCCTGCAACAGCTTGTAGCGCGGGTCGGCACCCCGGTCAGCCGGGGCGCCCCGGGCCTATGGGACTGGCTGTTTCCGCAGCTGAGCGATTGCTTTACCCGTCTGGGCCTGCGGCTCTGAGCGGATCAGACACCGCGAGCGGGCTGGGGCTGCTCCAGTTCAGCGGCAGGAACGGGCATATCGGCGGGCGGTGTAAACCCGAGACCGACCCCGACAACAAGCAATGCGGCAATGACGATAGCTTTCGCAAATGGTGTAAGCATGATGAACCTGAACAAAATAGGCGTGGTTGAATAGGATCAGGCTAACCCGCCCGTCCCCCTCGCGCTAGTCAGGTTTTCATCACCCTAGGCCGCCCGGCCAAGATCCGCCGGTGCAAAGTCACGCTCTGCCGCGCCCTCGGCTCCGATGGTCAGCATCCGGCCCGGGCGCAGCTCGGTCCAATCCCCTTCGTCGGTCTCCAGCGGCTCGGACACGACCGCCCAGCCCTGGCGCGCATGGCTGTAGCGATAATAGACCGAGGGCGCGATATGGTCCGATGAATAACGCGCGGCGTAAAGGGTCTGCCCGTCGCTGAAGGCCGCCGAAAGGCGCATATGCGGCGTGGTGCCATGGGCCCGGCTCAACCCTTCGAGGCGCGCGATTGCGCGGGCCAGCGCGCCATGGGGGTCGTGTTCCAGCCCCTCGCTCAGCGCCAGCAGGAACAGAACCTCGGAATCGGTGCTGCCCTTGCGATAGGTGTAGAATTCGTCGGCGATGGCCATGTCCGCCTGTTTGCGGAACGCCTCGAACCCGCCGACCTGGCCGTTATGCATGAAACACCAGCGCCGCGCCGCGAAGGGATGGCAGTTGTTGCGGCTGATACACGACCCGGTCGAGGCCCGCACATGGCTGAGAAACAGGCCCGAGCGCACGTGATGGGCCACCGCCCGCAGGTTGGGGTCGGACCAGGCCGGATAGACATCGCGGTACAACCCAGGTTCGGGTCGGGCATCATACCAGGCCACGCCGAACCCGTCGCCATTGGTGGCGGTCTTGCATTCCTCGGCATGGGCACTTTGGGCGATCAGCGAGTGCCCCGGGCGGGAAATGACATCTTCGAGAAAGATCGGGGTTCCGTGATAGGCGGCCCAACGGCACATGGTTCGCTCTCCAGCTGGGGCGAGTGCTCCCGCGCCCCACGGGTCGGGGCAGCGGCCCCGTCTGATCGCTCTCATTATCGTGAGCGCGCCTTTCCGTCGAGTGAATCACCGAACAGGTACCTGTGCGAATTTTCGCCTTTTGCGGCCCCCTGTCCCGAATCCGGAATTTGCGCTAGGCCGGGACGGACACCCGGTTTCGACCGATTCACCTGCCCGGAGACCGGCCATGCCCCTGCACTATATCTATCTGATCCTTGCCGTCGCGGCCGAGACCGTGGGCACCACCGCGCTGCAGGCCAGCCAGCAATTCACCCGGCTGGTGCCCTCGCTGATCGTGGTGGGCGGCTATGGCATTGCCTTCTTCCTGCTGTCGCTGACCCTGCGCCACATGCCGGTGGGCATCGTCTATGCGATCTGGTCGGGCCTGGGTATCGTGTTCATCGCCTTCATCGGCCTTGTCGTCTTTGGCCAACGGCTGGATCTGCCCGCCATTCTGGGCATCGCGATGATCCTTGCCGGCATCCTGGTGATCCACCTGTTTTCCGGCGCCTCGCCCCACTGACCCCGGCTGACGCCGCGCCGCGGCGTATATCGGCACAAAAGGTGCATTTCCTCTGGCCTTTGGCCGGATCTCGGGCTATGCGCCGGGCCAACTCCCTTAAAAAGGCGGACCTCATGGACCTGCGCAACATTGCGATCATCGCTCACGTGGACCACGGCAAGACGACGCTGGTGGATGAACTGCTGAAACAATCCGGCGCCTTTCGTGAAAACCAGGCCGTCGCCGAACGTGCCATGGACAGCAACGATCTGGAACGCGAGCGGGGGATCACCATCCTGGCCAAGGCGACCTCGGTCGAGTGGCGCGGCACCCGTGTCAATATCGTCGACACCCCCGGCCACGCCGATTTCGGCGGCGAGGTCGAGCGCATCCTGAGCATGGTCGATGGCGTCGTGCTGCTGGTCGATGCCGCCGAGGGTCCGATGCCCCAGACCAAATTCGTGACCTCCAAGGCGCTGGCCCTGGGCCTGCGCCCCATCGTAGTACTGAACAAGGTCGACAAGCCCGATGCGGAACCCGACCGGGCGCTGGACGAATGTTTCGACCTGTTCGCCAATCTGGGCGCCAATGACGAACAGCTCGATTTCCCGCATCTCTACGCTTCGGGGCGTTCGGGCTGGGCTGATACCGATCTGGACGGGCCGCGCAAGGATCTGACGGCGCTGTTTGAACTGGTGGTGCGCCATGTGCCCGCCCCGGCACAGATCGCGCGCAAGGACGAGCCGTTCCGGATGCTGGCCACCACGCTGGGCAGCGACCCGTTCATCGGCCGCATCCTGACCGGCCGGGTGGAAAGCGGCACGCTCAAGGCGGGCGAGACGCTCAAGGCGCTCAGCCGCGACGGCACCCAGATCGAAAGCTTCCGCGCCTCGAAGATCCTCGCCTTCCGGGGTCTCGGCCAGCAGCCCATCGACGTGGCCGAAGCGGGCGATATCGTCACCATCGCCGGCATGAGCAAGGCAACCGTGGCCGACAGCCTGGTCAATCCGCAGGTGAGCGAGGCCCTGCCCGCCCAGCCGATCGACCCGCCGACCATCAGCGTTACCTTCGGCATCAACGACAGCCCGCTGGCGGGCCGCGACGGCAAGAAGGTGCAGAGCCGGGTGATCCGCGACCGCCTGATGAAAGAGGCGGAATCAAACGTGGCGATCCGCGTTACCGACACGCCCGGCGGCGAGGCCTTCGAGGTCGCGGGCCGGGGCGAATTGCAGATGGGCGTGCTGATCGAGAACATGCGCCGCGAAGGGTTCGAGCTCAGCATCTCGCGCCCGCAGGTCCTGTTCCGCGAAGAAGACGGCCAGCGTCTGGAACCGGTCGAGGAAGTCACCATCGACGTGGATGACGAATATACCGGCGCGGTGATCGAAAAGGTGACCGGCCCCCGCCGTGGCGAGCTGGTCGAGATGAAACCGGCCGGCGCCGGCAAGACGCGGATCATTGCCCATGTCCCCTCGCGCGGGCTGATCGGCTATCACGGCGAGTTCCTGACCGATACCCGCGGCACCGGCGTGCTGAACCGGGTGTTCCATGGCTGGACCCCGCACAAGGGCGCCATCCCGGGCCGGCGCGCAGGCGTGCTGATCTCGATGGAAAACGGCCAGTCGGTCGCCTATGCGCTGTGGAACCTCGAAGAGCGCGGCCGCATGTTCATCGGCCCGCAGACCGATGTCTACGAGGGCATGATCATCGGCGAACACAGCCGCGACAACGACCTGGAAGTGAACCCGCTCAAGGGCAAGAAACTGACCAACGTGCGCGCCTCGGGCACCGATGACGCGGTGCGTCTGACCCCGCATATCCAGTTCAGCCTGGAAGAGGCGATCGCCTATATCGACGATGACGAACTGGTCGAAGTGACCCCGAACACGATCCGCCTGCGTAAACGCTATCTCGACCCGCACGAGCGCAAGCGCATGGCCCGGGCGGCCAGCTGAGACACGAAAAAGGGCGCCCTACAGGCGCCCTTTTTTTGGACCAGGCCCGAGATTATTCGACGAATAATCTCGAACGCCGAAAATTCGAAGAATTTTCTTATTCGCTGGTTTCGACCACCATCAACTCACGTTCCGAGGCGCCGCGCGCATGATCCAGCGCCGCCTGGTATTCGGGCGAATTGTAGCATTCCACCGCCGCCTCGACGCTGGGAAAGCGCGCCACAACATTGCGCGGGCGCTCCTTGCCTTCGAGCTGCACGAAGCGACCGCCCCGCGCGATGAAGGTGCCGCCATGTTTGGCGATGGCGGGACCGGCCAGCTCGGCATATTTGCCGTAAGCCTCGGCATCGGTCACCGTCACATGTGCAATCCAGAGTGCGCCCATCGTCTTATCCTCCCAGTACCTGTTCAGCGGCCTTGATCGCCGCATCCGCCTTGCCCGCGTCCTGACCGCCGCCCTGCGCCATGTCTGGCCGGCCGCCGCCGCCCTTGCCGCCAAGCGCCGCAACCGCTGCCTTGACCAGATCCACTGCAGAAACACGGGCCGTCAGATCCTCAGTCACACCAGCCGCAACAGCGGCCTTGCCCCCAGCATCTGCAATCAGCAGCACCGCGCCCGAGCCCATGCGGCTTTTGTGTTCGTCAATGAGCGCGGGCAGGTCCTTGCCCGACACACCCGACAGCACCTGTGCAAGGAAAGGCACGCCACCCACCTCATGCGTCTCGGCGCCGCCACCCTGCCCGGCCCCGCCGGCCATGGCCAGATCGCGGCGCAGCTGCGCCACCTCGTTCTGCAAGGCCTTGCGCTCGTCCATCAGCGCGCGCACCCGCTCGGCCACCTCGGCCGGTTGCGCCTTGAGCATCGCGGTCACCTGCGACAGGCGTGCACCCTCCTGCGACAGGTGGTCGAACGCGGCCTGCCCGGTCAGCGCCTCGATCCGGCGCACACCCGCGCTCGAGGCACTGTCGCCCAGAAGCACGAACATGCCGATATCGCCGGTCTGCGCCACATGGGTGCCGCCGCACAGCTCGATCGACCAGGTCTTGCCATCGGCACCCTTGCCGGTCTCGGCCCGGCCCATGGACACCACGCGCACCTCGTCGCCGTATTTCTCACCAAACAGCGCCTGCGCCCCGATGGCGCGGGCATCGTCGGGCGTCATGATCCGGGTCTCGACGCGCGAGTTCTGTCGGATGAACCGGTTCACCTCGGCCCCGACCTGCGCCAGTTCCGCCTCGGTCAGTGCCTTGGCATGGCTAAAATCGAACCGCAGCCGGTCCGCGGCGTTGAGCGAGCCGCGCTGGGCCACATGATCGCCCAGGGCCTCGCGCAGCGCCTCGTGCAACAGGTGCGTGGCCGAGTGGTTGGCCCGGATCGCGCTGCGGCGGGCATGATCCACCTCCAGCTCGACCGCGTCGCCTTTGGCCAGCGCGCCGCGCTCCATCGTCACCTTATGGGCATAGACCTTGCCATCGGCGAACTTGCGGCTGTCCTCGACCAGCGCCACGTGATCGCGGTTTTCCAGTCGGCGGATCACGCCGGTATCGCCGACCTGGCCACCGGATTCGCCATAGAACGGCGTCTGGTTGGTCACCACCCAGCCGCTGCCGCCCTCGGCAATCCTGTCGCTGAGCGCACCATCGACCACCAGTGCCAGCGCCTGACCCTCGGCCTTTTCGGTGTCATAACCCAGGAAATCGGTTGCACCCGCGACATCCAGCACATCGAACCAGATGGCGTTATCCGTCGACTCGCCCGAGCCCGCCCAGGCAGCGCGCGCCTTGGCCTTCTGCTCGGCCATGGCCGCATCGAACCCGTCGGTATCGACCTTGCGGCCCTTCTCGCGCAGCGCATCCTGCGTCAGGTCCAGCGGAAAACCGTATGTGTCATACAGCTTGAACGCCGCTTCGCCCGGCAGCGGAGCCTCTTCGGGCAGCGCGGTCAGCTCGTCATCCAGCAGCTTCAGACCACGATCCAGCGTCTGCTTGAACCGGGTTTCCTCCAGCAACAGCGTTTCCTCGATCAACGCCTGCGCCCGGCCCAACTCGGGATAGGCCGCGCCCATCTGGCCGACCAGCGTGCGCACCAGCCGGTGCATCACCGGGTCCTTGGCACCCAGAAGATGCGCATGCCGCATTGCCCGCCGCATGATCCGGCGCAGCACATAGCCACGCCCGTCATTGCTGGGCATCACGCCATCCGCGATCAGGAACGAAGTCGAGCGCAGGTGATCGGCGATCACCCGGTGATGCACGTTCTGATCGCCATAGGGATCGACGCTGGTGGCATCGGCCGAGGCCTCGATCAGCGCCTTGAACAGGTCGGTGTCATAATTGTCATGGCTGCCCTGAAGCAGCGCGCCGATCCGCTCCAGCCCCATGCCGGTGTCAATCGACTGCATGTCGAGATCGACCATCGAGCCGTCCTCGAACTTCTCGTTCTGCATGAAGACGATGTTCCAGATCTCGATGAACCGGTCGCCATCCTCTTCTGGGCTGCCCGGAGGGCCGCCCCAGATATGGTCGCCATGGTCATAGAAAATCTCTGTGCAGGGGCCGCAGGGGCCGGTGGGGCCCATCTGCCAGAAATTGTCCGAAGTAGCGATGCGGATGATCCGGCTCTCGGGCACGCCCACCTTCTTCCAGATCTCAAAGGCCTCGTCATCGGTGTGATAGACGGTGGTATAAAGCCGGTCCTTGGGGATGTCGAAATCGCGGGTGATCAGCTCCCAGGCAAAGGGGATCGCCTCGGATTTGAAATAGTCGCCGAACGAGAAATTGCCCAGCATCTCGAAAAACGTGTGATGGCGCGCGGTATAGCCCACATTGTCGAGGTCATTGTGCTTGCCGCCTGCGCGCACGCATTTCTGGGCCGTGGTGGCGCGCACGTAATCGCGCTTGTCCACCCCGGTGAAGCAGTTCTTGAACTGTACCATGCCCGAGTTGGTGAACATCAGCGTCGGGTCGTTGCGCGGCACCAGCGGGCTGGACGGGACGATCGTGTGCCCCTGTTTCGCGAAATAGTTCAGAAAGGTCGATCGGATATCGTTCAGGCTGGGCATTCTGGCTCTCTCGGCGCGAATTCGACAAGGTCTGAGCCGGTTTAGCCGCAGCTTGGGCGATAGTCCACTCCTCGCAGCCGCAGCGCAGAAAAATGGGGCGCCCTGGATGGGACGCCCCTGTTGTCAACTCACCGTGCCTCTCACCGTGCCGCCGGGGCGCTCACGCTTCGAGGATGTCCTCGCCATCGTCGCTCATGTCGAATTCCAACCCGTGCGCGGCGCGGATCTTGTCTTCGATCGCCAGCGCGATGGACTGGTTTTCCCTCAGGAAGGTCTTGGCGTTTTCGCGGCCCTGGCCGATGCGCTCGTCCCCATAAGAGAACCAGCTGCCGGATTTATCGACCACACCGGCCTTGACGCCCAGGTCCAGCAGTTCGCCGGTCTTGGAGATGCCTTCGCCATACATGATGTCGAATTCCACCTGCTTGAAGGGCGGTGCCACCTTGTTCTTGACCACCTTGACGCGGGTGGCGTTGCCCACCACCTCATCGCGGTCCTTGATGGCGCCGATGCGACGGATATCCAGACGCACCGAACTGTAGAATTTCAATGCGTTGCCGCCGGTGGTGGTTTCCGGGCTGCCGAACATCACGCCGATCTTCATGCGGATCTGGTTGATGAAGATCACCATGCATTTCGAGCGGCTGATCGAGCCGGTCAGCTTGCGCATGGCCTGGCTCATCAGGCGGGCATGCACGCCGACGCTGGAATCGCCCATGTCGCCTTCAAGCTCGGATTTCGGGGTCAGCGCGGCGACCGAATCGACCACCACCATGTTGACCGCGCCCGAGCGCACCAGCGTGTCGGTGATCTCCAGCGCCTGTTCTCCGGTATCGGGCTGGCTGATCAGAAGCTCGTCCAGATCGACGCCCAGCTTGCGCGCATATTGCGGGTCAAGCGCATGTTCGGCATCGACAAAGGCACAGACGCCACCGCGTTTTTGCTGCTCGGCGATGCAATGCAGGGTCAGCGTGGTCTTGCCCGAGCTTTCCGGCCCATAGATCTCGACGATCCGGCCCATCGGCAAGCCACCGATCCCCAACGCGATGTCCAGCCCCAGCGAACCGGTCGAGCTTGCCTCGATCTCCTGAATGGCGTTCTCGCCGCCCAGCCTCATGATCGACCCCTTGCCGAACTGTCGTTCGATCTGGGCCAGGGCGCTGTCCAGCGCCTTCTGCTTGTCCGCGCTCTGTTTGCTGCTCATTGTCAGAAGATCCGCCATAATCCTGTCCCCTTCCTTTTGTCACAGGCCGTCTCGGGCCGCAATCGGGTCTTTGTTCACCTCTTGTTCCTTATGGGATCAAAAAGAGAACATTTCAAACAAAATCTTTCTTATTCACTCTTTTCCAATTGTGTTAAGGAGTGGTTTACGCCGTGCAGGTTTTATGGTGCCGACAAAAGGAGCAGAGGGTAGATGCTTGTTTTCTTTAAGGAAAGACTGGTTCTTCTCTCTGTGCCAAAGACCGGAACCACCGCCTATCAGACCGCGCTGCGCGCCCGCGCTGACATTGTCGTGTCCGATCCGCCCGAGCTGAAACACGCGCCGATCTATCGCTATGACCGGTTCTTCCGGCCGATCTTCGAAAAGATGTTCGGGGTCGAAATGGAGATCATGGCGGTGGTGCGCGAGCCGGTGGATTGGCTGGGCAGCTGGTACCGTTATCGCCGGCGCCCCTTCATGCAGGGCAAACCCAACGCCACCCACGGCCTCAGCTTCGATGACTTCGTCACCGCCTATATGCAGGGCAAGCGCCCCGGCTTTGCCAATGTGGGCAGTCAGGCGCGGTTTCTGACGCCGCGCCCCAATGGCTGCACCGTCAGCCACCTGTTCAAATACGAGAACCAGCCGGGTATCCGTGCCTTTCTGCAGGACCGCTTGCAGACCGAGATCGCACCGCCGCGGGAAAACGTCTCGCCCGATCTGCCGCTGGACCTGTCCCCCGAAATCGCCGAGCGGCTGCGCCGCAAATGCGCCGAGGAATTCGATCTGCACGCAAGCGCTACCTGAGCAGGATCAGTGCAATTGCTGATGCACCGTTTCGGTCAGCTGCGTCAGCGAAAAGGGTTTGGGCAGGAACACGGAATTGGGCAGCGCGCTGTCGGTCTCGCCAAAAGCGCCCTCGGAATAACCCGAGACAAAGACGACGCGCACATCGGGCCGTTCCTGCAACGCCTTGCGGACCCAGGTTGGCCCGTCCAGCCCGGGCATCACCACATCGGTGACAAAGACATCGACGGAAAGTTCGGGATCCTCGAGCAGGCGCAGCGCCTCTTCGGCCGAATCCGCCTCGATCACCGTGTAACCGCGCAGCCGCAGCGCGCGCGAGGCGAATGCCCGCACCGGCGCCTCGTCCTCGACCAGCAGCACGACACCGGCCCCATGGGTGGCCACGGGTTTGGCGGCACGCGCCGGCACCGGCCGCTCCTCGCCCGCAGCGGCCTGATAGGCCGGCAGGTAGAGGGTGAATTCCGATCCCTTGCCCAGAACGCTGTCGACAAAGATAAAACCACCGGTCTGCTTGACGATGCCATAGACGGTCGAAAGACCCAGCCCGGTGCCCTCGCCAGTGCGCTTGGTGGTATAGAAAGGTTCGAAGATTTTCTGCAACTTGTCCGGTTCGATCCCGGTCCCCTCGTCGCGGACCTTGACGGTGACATATTCGCCGATCGGCAGGGTCGCACGGTCGCGCTCCAGGGGCTCGTCCAGCGTCATCACCTCGGTCTCGATGCGAATCTCGCCGCCCTGAGGCATCGCGTCGCGCGCGTTGACAACCAGGTTCATCAGCACCTGTTCCAGCTGCCGCTTGTCGGCGCGCACCGATTTCAGCACCGGATCATGGCTGAGTGTCAGGGTCACCTTTTCACCCACCAGCCGGTTCAGCAGGTGGATCAGGTCGGCCAGGGTGTCGCGCAGATCCAGAACCTCGGGGCGCAGGGTCTGTTTGCGCGAGAAAGCCAGCAACTGGCTGACCAGAGCAGCCGCGCGATTGGCATTCTGGTTGATCTGCACCAGGTCGCCATAATCGGGATCGCCCTGATCGTGGCGCAGCAGCAACAGGTCGCAATGGCCCGAGATCGCCGTCAGCAGGTTGTTGAAATCATGTGCGACACCGCCCGCAAGCTGGCCCACCGCCTGCATTTTCTGGCTTTGCACGAATTGCGCCTCGAGCGTCTTAAGTTCGGTGGCGTCGTTCAGCACTGCGATCAGGCCGCTCTGACCCGCCTCGTTGATCGGGCTCAGCGTGACCTGCACGAACATTTCGCTGTCACGCCCACTAAGGCGCAGGAATTCCGACCGGGGGGCACCGGCCTCTTCCGCGGTCTGGCGAAGCCAGTCGGGGATCGGACGGCCAAGGCCCAGCATCAACTGATCCAGCGTGGTATCGGGTTCGATCGGGCCGCCCAGCAGATCCTGGGCCAGCCGGTTCACCTCCAGCACTTTGCCCGTGGCCGTCAGGCGCATCATCGCCACCGGCAGGGTGGCGAAATCGGGCGCCTTGCCTGGCCCCATCTCGCCCTTGACCGGGATCAGGAACAGTTCCTGCCGGCCCGGGCTGTTGGAAATTTCGACCACGATCGCGGGCGCGCTTCCCTCGCCCGTGCTGACATGATTGATCTCGCCGGCCCTGTAGGGCAGTTGCAGAAACAGCCGATCCAGCGATTTTATCCGCGAGCCGATAAATCCGCGCGCCGCTTCGTTCATGAACAGCACAGCGCCCGAACGCCCGATGGTCAGCATCGGCAGTGGCAGGCTGTCGGCGCGGCTGCTGGCGGCGGTGCGATCGGTGATATCCTCGACCCGCCACAGGAACCCGACCTCGCCCAGCACATGCACCGACAGGCGGATATGGCCGCGCCGGGTCACCACATCCTCGCGCGCGTTGCCTTCGATCCGGGCCCGGCATTGCAGCCGGTAGAGCACCGCCGAGGGATTGCCGAAGATCGACCGCAGCGTAGCGGCCAGCGTCTCGTCACTGGTGCCCGAGAACCGGATCGAGGCGGCGGCATTGCGGGCCTGTATCGCGCCCTCTTCATCGGTGACAAAGCTGGGGGTGGCGTCCTTTTCGATGAACCCCGCCAGCAGGCGGCGCATCTGGGTTTCCACCCCAATCGCGCTGCGGCCCTGAAAAAGCAGCCAGCCGGTGACCAGAACCGAGGATCCGCCTGCCGCGATCAGCGCCTTCTGTACGAAACCGGGCAGATCCCACAAGGCCGCCGCGGCAAAGGCCGCCAGGGCCAGCAGCAACATCGCCACCACCCGCGCACGGGTGCTGCGCCGCGTGGTCGGCACAGATGGGATCGAGGCGGTGAATTCGGTCACATTCCGGCTCCGGCATTTGAGTCGTCGGGACTTTGTCGCCCATCAAGGGTTAAGTCCGCTTTAACGCGACCTCTCTGCCCGTGACATCAACTATCCTTATAGTTGTTAAAACTCGGAATGTGTTCTCGTCAAGAGTGCAAGGAAGAAACCGTCCGTGCCTGACAGCACATCCCAGCGGTGGCAATCGTCCAGTTTCCAGCCGCCCGTGTCCAGAAACGCCTGCACTGCACCGTCATTCTCCTCGCTCAGCATCGAACAGGTGGCATAGGCCAGCACCCCACCCGGCGCGGTCAGCGCCGCGGCGCAGTGCAGGATCTCGCGCTGCACCGCCAGCAGGGCCGCGAATTTCTCTTCGCTCAGCTCCCATTTGCCAGCGGGCGCCCGGCGCCACGAACCGCTGCCGGAACAGGGCGCATCGGCCAGCACCAGATCGAAAGGCGCCATGCGTGCCGCCTCGGCGGTGTCCAGCAGGCGCACCTGCGCCCCCGCCCGGGCCGCGCGCGCGGGCAGGTCGCGCATGCGTTGCGGGGCGGCGTCATGGGCAAACACCTCGATCCCCGGAACCGCCGCCAGCGCCAATGTCTTGCCCCCGCCGCCGGCGCAATAGTCAAGCACCCGCATGCCCGGCGCCAGCGGCAGGGCGGCCACGATGGCCTGGCTGGCGGCGTCCTGCAACTCGACCAAACCATCCAGATAGGCGGCCGAACGGGCGATGCCGCGGGCGCCCTCGGTCACCTCTAGCGCGGTATCACAGGCGGGATGCGGTTGCGCGACGATCCCCTCGCCCGCCAATGCGGCGATGGCGCTGGCACGGTCGGTGCGGGCGGTATTGACGCGCAGATGTACCGGCGCGCGGCTCTGCATCACCTGCCCGGCGGCCTCGGCGCGCGCGCCAAGGCTGGCTTCGAACCGGGGCCAGAGCCAATCGGGAATATCTGCCGCCTCGGCGCCGGGCGCGGGGTCGCGCCCGCCCGCCTGCTCCTCGGGTGTCAGCGGCGCGGGCGCATGGCCGATCCCGGTGAACAGATCCGCGACCGCCAGCCCCTGTGCCCTGCACAGGCCCAGGATCAGGCCGCGCCCGGTCTCGGCCCCGCCGCGCGCCGCAAAGGAGCGACGGGCGCGCAGCGCGTCGAACACGTGGTCGCGCAGCGCCGCACGATCCTTGGACCCGGCAAACCGCGAGCGCCGTGCCCAGCCGGTCAGCGCCTGTTCGGCGGGCTTTCCGGCCAGGATCTCGTCCAGCACCTCGATCGCAGACTGAAGCCGGGCGGCGGGGGTCATCTCTCAGATATCCAGTTTCGCAAACCCGTCACCGGCGCGGCGCAACCGGGCGAATTTTGCTCCGATCAGGTGGCTGCCCGACCAGACGAGGTTGCGCCCGGCAATCTCGTCCAGTGCCGCGCGGCGGCTGGCAAGGGCCAGGGCCGGGTCCACGTCGAATTGGGTGGCATGCCGGGGATCGGGCAATTGCAGCGCCTCGGAATGCAGGATGTCACCGGCGAGCACCAGATCCTGCCCGATTCTCAGGCCGAAATGGCCTGGCGTATGCCCCGGCAGCGCCCAGACCCGGACATCGGCGCCCAGATCGTCATCCCCGCGCACCAGGCTCAGACGGTCGGCGCAGGTGTTGAGTACCTGAGCACCGGGAGCCTCGGTGCCGCGCCAATGCGCGACCTCGTCGGGATGCAGCAGGATCTCGGCATCGTCAAACAGCGCCGCCGCCTGCCCCAGCAGCCCGCCGCAATGATCGGCATGAAGATGGGTCAGGATCACCCGGCTGATATCGCCCGGCGCGAGGCCGACCTGGGCCAGACGCGCGGGCAATTGCCCGCCCTCGGGCCCGCAAATGCTGCCGCAACCGGTATCGACCAGCCAGATGCGGCCATCGTCATGGCGCATCAAATAGGCGTTGAACTCGGTCACTGCCGCGCTGAGGCCCGCCGCACCCAGCAACTCGGCCTGCCGGGCGGGGGCGACATTGGCAAACACATCCGTGCCAAAGGTCATGCCGCCATCGACCAGACAGTCGACCCGCCAAGGACCGCTCTGAAAGCTGTCCACCTGAGCCATCACCCGACCCGGTAGTTGGGGCTTTCGCGAGTGATCTGCACGTCGTGGACATGGCTTTCCTTGAGCCCCGCGCCGGTGATCTTCACGAACTGGCAGTTCTGGCGCATCTCACCCACGGTGGCGCAGCCGGTATAGCCCATCGCGGCGCGCAGCCCGCCCACCAGCTGGTGGATCACCGCGCTGGCCGAACCCTTGTAGGGCACCTGCCCCTCGATCCCTTCGGGCACCAGCTTGTCGCTGGCCGCGTCCTTCTGGAAATAGCGGTCGGCCGAGCCGCGCGCCATCGCCCCAAGGCTGCCCATGCCACGATAGCTTTTGAAGCTACGGCCTTGATACAGAATGACTTCTCCCGGGCTTTCATCGGTGCCCGCAATCATCGAACCGACCATGGCGCAGGACGCGCCCGCCGCGATCGCCTTGGCGAAATCGCCCGAGAACTTGATGCCGCCATCGGCGATCACCGGCACGTCGCCCGCCGCCTGGGCGCAATCCATGATCGCGGTCAGCTGCGGCACGCCGACACCGGCCACCATCCGCGTGGTACAGATCGAGCCCGGCCCGATACCGACCTTGATCGCATCGGCACCGGCGTCGATCAGCGCCTTGGTCGCCTCGGCGGTGGCCACGTTGCCCGCGATCACCTGCACCATGTTGGACTGTTGCTTGATCCGGCGCACCGCGTCGATCACACCTGCGGAATGGCCATGCGCGGTGTCGACCACCACGATGTCGACGCCCGCGTCGATCAGCGCCTCGGAGCGGGCAAAACCGCTGTCGCCGACCGAGCTGGCCGCCGCCACCCGCAGACGTCCCAGATGGTCCTTGCAGGCGGTCGGGTTCAACACCGCCTGTTCGGTGTCCTTCAGCGTCAGCAGGCCGGTCAGCCGCCCCTGCCCGTCATGCACCAGCAGTTTCTCGATCCGGCGCGCACGCATCAGGCTTTTCGCCTCGTCCAGATCGGCGGGTTCGGCCAGCATCGCCAGGTCGTTTGTAGTCATCACCGCGCTGACCGGCATGTCATCGCTGGTGGCAAAGCGCATGTCGCGGTTGGTGACGATGCCGACGATATGGCCGCGCGTGTCGGTGACCGGAAAACCGGTGAAATTATAGCGTTCGACCAGGGCCTTGGCATCGGCGATGGTCTGATCCGGGCGCAGGGTGACGGGGTTGTAGACGATGCCGCTTTCGAACCGTTTGACCCGGCGCACTTCGCGCGCCTGCTCATCCACGCTCAGGTTCTTGTGGATCACGCCCATGCCGCCGGCCTGGGCCATGGCGATGGCCATGCGCGCCTCGGTCACCGTGTCCATGGCCGAGCTCAAGAGCGGTATGTTCAGCTTGATCTCGCGCGTCACGCGGGTTCTTGTGTCGGCGGTCGACGGCAGCACCGACGAGGCCGCCGGAACCAGTAGAACATCGTCAAAGGTGAGAGCCTCACGAATCTGCATTTGCGGTCCCCATGCATAATCCCGTTTGGCGGTGACCCTATGGCACAGTTATCCACCGGGTAAAAGGGCCTGAGCGCAGAAAACGGACGCGCCCGACCCTGATCTGTGTCAAGGCAGCGTCACGCAGGCCCGCTATCCCTGCCCTGTACCCTGCCCCTTGCGCGAATGGAGAAAGGAAACGCCCATGCCCGGCCCTCTTAGCGGAACCCTTGTCCTGGACCTGACCCATGTCCTGGCGGGACCATTTGCCAGCATGACTCTGGCCGATCTGGGCGCCCGTGTGATCAAGGTCGAGCGCCCCGGACAGGGCGATGACACCCGCGCCTTCCCCCCGTTCAAGGGCGGCAAAAGTGCCTATTTCGCCACCATCAACCATGGCAAGGAAAGCATCGCGCTGGACCTCAAGGCGCCCGAGGACCGGGCCATTTTCGAGAGGCTGCTGGCGCGGGCCGATATCCTGCTGGAAAACTACCGCCCCGGCGTGATGGAGCGTCTGGGCTATGGCTGGGAGGCGCTGCATGCCCGCTTTCCCAAGCTGATCTATGGCGCCGTCTCGGGCTTTGGCCATACCGGCCCCGAGGCGCAGCGCCCCGCTTATGACATGGTGGTACAGGCGCGCGGCGGGGTGATGTCGATCACCGGCGAGCGCGACCGCGAGCCGGTGCGCGTCGGCGCCTCGATCGGCGATATCGTGGCGGGCATGTATCTGGTGCAGGGGGTGATGGCCGCCCTGTTGCAGGTGGAACGCGGCGGCACCGGGCAAAAGGTCGATGTGGCGATGCTCGACAGTCAGCTGGCGCTGTTGGAACATGCCATCGCCATCACCAGCGTCACCGGCGAGCCGCCGCGCCCCTCGGGCGCGCGGCACCCCTCGATCACCCCGTTCGAAACCTTTCACGCCGAGGACGGGCTGTTCGTCATCGCCGCCGGCAATGACGGCCTGTTCGCCCGGCTCTGCGACGCATTGGAGCTGCCGCTGGCGGAGGATCCGCGCTTTGCCACCAACCCGGCCCGCTGCCAGAACGCGCGGCTTTTGAAACGGCTGATCGAGGCGGTGACCCTCGACCGGCCCAAGGCGCATTGGATCGAGACACTGACCCGCGCGGGCGTGCCTACCGGCCCGATCCAGAACGTGGCCGAGGTGTTGCAGGACCCGCAGATCCGCGCCCGCAACATGGTGGTCGACGTGCTGGGCCCCGATGGCGCACCGGCCTATACCGCCGCCGGCAACCCGATCAAGATGTCCGATCTGCCCGATCCCACGACGCGTGCCCCGGCCCCGGATCTGGATGCGGACCGCGCGGCGATTCTGGACTGGCTCGACGAGGGCGCGGCCGACTGAACCCACATTCAGGCCACATCTTTTTGTCGCAAATGCCGCCACCGGACAGGAAAATGCCGCCCGTCGCCTTTCCGTCCGGCCAAAAACTCATATTGTCGCGCACAATCGGTACTCCGGAAGGCAACAAGTCATGAGCAGCGATCCCCTCGTCCTTTTCACCCCCTCGGGCAAACGGGGGCATTTCCCCGTCGGCACGCCGATCCTGACCGCTGCGCGGCAGCTGGGGGTCGATCTCGATTCGGTCTGCGGCGGGCGCGGCATCTGCTCGAAATGCCAGATCACCCCGTCTTACGGTGAATTCCCCAAACATGGCGTCACCGTGCGCGACGGCGCGCTCAGCGAATGGAACGCGGTCGAGCAGCGTTACAAGGACAAGCGCGGGCTGATCGACGGGCGCCGGTTGGGCTGTCAGGCGACCGTTCAGGGCGATGTGGTGATCGACGTGCCACCCGAAAGCCAGGTTCACCGCCAGGTGGTGCGCAAGCGGGCCGAGGCGCGCAAGATCACCATGAACCCCTCGACCCGGCTGTTCTATGTCGAGGTCGAAGAGCCCGACATGCACAAGCCCACCGGCGACATGGAACGGCTGATCGCAGCACTCGCCGAGCAGTGGGAGCTGACCGGCGTGCAGACCGACCTGCACATCCTGCACCAGTTGCAGCCGGCGCTGCGCAAGGGCGGCTGGAAGGTGACCGTGGCGGTGCATCTGGGCGATGCCAGCCACCCGCCCAAGATCATGCATATCTGGCCCGGCTATTACGATGGCACCGTCTATGGGCTGGCGGTCGATCTCGGATCGACCACCATCGCCGCGCATCTGTGCGACCTGCACAGCGGCGAGGTCGTGGCCTCGTCGGGCATCATGAACCCGCAGATCCGCTTTGGCGAGGATCTGATGAGCCGGGTCAGCTATTCGATGATGAACAAGGGCGGCGATCTGGAGATGACGCGCGCGGTGCGCGAGGGGATGAACGCCCTGTTCACCCAGATCGCCACCGAGGCCGGGATCGACAAGGCGTTGATCGTGGATGCGGTGTTTGTCTGCAACCCGGTCATGCATCACCTGTTCCTGGGGATCGACCCGTTCGAACTGGGTCAGGCGCCGTTTGCGCTGGCCACGTCGGACTCGCTGTCGCTGCGGGCCTGGGAGCTGGAGCTGAACATCCACCCCGCCGCGCGCGTCTATATCCTGCCCTGTATCGCGGGCCATGTGGGCGCCGATGCCGCCGCCGTGGCGCTGTCCGAGGCGCCGGATAAATCCGAGGATCTGGTGCTGGTGGTCGATGTGGGCACCAATGCCGAGATCCTGCTGGGCAACAAGAACAAGGTGCTGGCCTGCTCCTCGCCCACCGGCCCCGCCTTTGAGGGGGCGCAGATCTCCAGCGGCCAACGCGCCGCGCCCGGCGCCATCGAGCGGGTCGAGATCGACCCGGTCACCAAGGAACCCCGCTTCCGCGTGATCGGCTCGGAAATCTGGTCCGATCAGGAGGGGTTCGGCGAGGCGATCGCCACCACCGGCATCACCGGCATCTGCGGTTCGGGCATCATCGAGGTGGTGGCCGAGATGCGCATGGCGGGCATTCTGGACGCCTCGGGCCTGATCGGATCGGCCGAGCAGACCGGCAGCCCCCGCTGCATCCAGGACGGGCGCACCAATGCCTATCTGCTGTGGGACGGCTCCGCCGATGGCGGCCCGACGATCACCGTCACCAACCCCGATGTGCGTGCCATCCAGATGGCCAAGGCGGCGCTCTATTCCGGGGCGCGGCTGCTGATGGACAAGCTCAACGTCGACAAGGTGGACCGGGTGGTGCTGGCAGGGGCGTTCGGCGCCCATATTTCGGCCAAACATGCGATGGTGCTGGGCATGATCCCCGATTGCCCGCTGGACAAGGTCACCAGCGCCGGCAACGCGGCGGGCACCGGCGCGCGGATCGCACTGCTCAACACCGACGCCAGAACCGAGATCGAGGCCACCGTACGCGCCATCGAAAAGGTGGAAACCGCGGTCGAACGCCGGTTCCAGGAGCATTTCGTGAATGCCTCGGCGATCCCGAACTCGGTGGAACCCTTCCCCGAACTGGCCAAGGTCCTGACCCTGCCCGACGTGTCCTTCAACACCGGGGGCGGTGATGACGGGTCTGGCCGACGCCGCCGCCGCAGGGCATGATGCCCCCGCAAGGGAGGCATCATGACAGAGACGAACCACGACCAGGCCGAGTATTGGGGCAAATCCGCCTCGGGCATGAAATGGCTGACCTTCGAAGAGCAGATCGCCGCCTCTTTCGCGCCGGTGGTCGATCTTCTGCTGGAACGTGCCGCGCTGAAACCCGGCCAGCGCGTGCTCGATATCGGCTGCGGCCTGGGCGACGTCACCCTGGCGGCCGCTCAGGCGGTGGGTCCGGGCGGCCATGTGTTGGGGGTCGATATCTCGGCGCCCTTCCTTGAGCGCGCCGGGCTCCGGGCTAGCGGCATGGGAAACGTTGGTTTTGCCCTCGCCGACGCCCAGAGCGAGCCCTTTGCGCCGGCAGAGCGCGACGCGGTGCTCTCACGTTTCGGCATGATGTTCTTTTCCGACACCGTGGCCGCATTCGCCAACATCGCCCGGGCGCTGAAGCCCGGCGGTCGCATGACATTTGCCGCCTGGGGGCCGCTGGCCGGAAACCCCTGGTTCTACCTTCCCCACCGCGCGGCCACGGACCGGCTGGGCCAGATGCCCAAGGTCGACCGCAACGCGCCCGGGCCGCTGGCGTTTCACGATATCGACCGGGTCACCGGCCTGATGGCGGAGGCGGGTCTGGCCGATATCGAGGCGCAGGCCGTCGACCTGAACCTGACCCCACCCGGCGGGCTGGAGGGGGCCGCGGCGCTCTGCACCCGATTGGGACCGGCCGCGCGGGTACTGGCGCATTTCAACGGGTCCGAGGCGGACGAAGCCGCGATCCGCGACGCGGTCAGCGCGGCGCTGGAACCTTATGTCGAGGGCGGCGAGGTTCTCATGCCCGCCACCATCAACCTGTTCCAGGCCCGGCGCGCGGGAACCGCTTGACGCCGCTTTGACACTTGCGTATTCGGTCCACGTGAGCGCGGGTATGGTGTAGTGGTAGCGCGCCGGCTTCCCAAGCCTGAAGTGCGGGTTCGATTCCCGCTACCCGCTCCAACTTTCCATCTGAAATTCCACCATTAACCAATTCCGGTTCTCGAATTCAACTTGCCTTCGATTTATCTTTGCACCCATAAGGTGTAACGAAAATAAAAAACGGAATAGAAAATGAAGAGTATCAAGTTTTCGGCTATCCTGGCCATTTCCGGTCTTGTTGCGGGCTGCGCTCAACAGCCGAACCAAGTGGCCGCAAGTTATGTCAGCCCCAGCACCTATGATGGCAGATCATGCGCAAATCTGCTCCAGGAGCGGAACGAAATCGTCGGGCGTGTGAACCAGCTCACCAGTGAACAGAAAGAGGCCGCGACAACCGATGCGGTTCTGACCGGTGTGGCCCTGGTTGTATTCTGGCCGGCCGCAATCGGGTTGGCCGCGACCAAGGACAATGCAACAGCCCTTTCCGCGGCCAAGGGAAACTACGACGCCATTACGGCGAAGATGACGCAAAAAGGTTGCGCCCTGCCGCCCGAACCGGTTGCGCCCTCCCCCGTAGCAACGGAAGAGAAAAAGAAACGTTCCTGGGAGTGATCTTTCGCGCGCGGGCCTGTCAGCCCGCGCGACCACTCCGCTCCATCGCCAACCGTTCAGAGCGTGGCTGTTTTCCGTCTCGGAAAACAGGCCGGAAAACATGTGTTTTCCGGCCCGGAAATCCCTGATTTCCGGTTCCGCCAGGCTCACCCGGTCAGAACATCCCTGAACTGTTCGCGAAGGGTCCGTTTCAGCACCTTGCCGGTGGCATTCAGCGGCAGCGCCTCGACAAACACGACCCGGTCAGGCACCTGCCATTTCGCGATCTTGCCGTCAAAGAACGCCAGCAACTCCGCCTCGTCAGGCGTCTCGCCCTCGGCCTTGACCGCCACCAAAAGCGGGCGTTCATCCCATTTCGGATGCGGCACCCCGATCACCGCGGCGGTGGCCAGTTTCGGATGCGCAACCGCGATATTCTCCAGCTCGACCGAGCTGATCCATTCGCCGCCCGACTTGATGATATCCTTGGACCGGTCCCGGATCGTCATATAGCCGTCGCGGTCCAGCGTCGCCACATCGCCGGTGGCGAACCAGCCATCCGACAGGATCGGCTGGTCCTGCAACTGGAAATAGCTGTCCAGCACCCAATGGCCGCGCACCATAAGGTCGCCCTGGGTCTGACCGTCATTGGGCAACGTGTTGCCATCGTCATCGACGATCTTCAGCTCCACCCCATAGGGCGGGCGGCCCTGGTTCTCGCGCAGCTTGTGCTGCGCCTCGATCGGCAGGGCGCCGTGCTTGGCCAGCGGCTGGTTGGTGGTGCCCAGCGGGCTCATCTCGGACATGCCCCAGGCATGGACGGTATCGACACCATAGCGGTCGCGGAACTCGGCGATCATCGAGGGCGGACAGGCCGCGCCGCCGATCACCGTGCGCGTCAGGCTTTCCAGCGTGCTGCCCTTGGCGCGGGCGGTGGCCAACAGCCCCTGCCAGATGGTCGGCACCCCCAGCGCGATGGTGACCCGATAGCGGTCGATCAGACCAACCAGCGCCTCGCCATGCAGATCGGGCCCCGGCAGCACCATGCACGATCCAGACATCGCACAGGCATAGGGCGTGCCCCAGGCGTTGACATGGAACATCGGCACCACCGGCATCACCACATCGCGCGCCGAAAAACCGATGCAATCGCGGGTGTTCGAGCCGAAACTGTGCAGCACGGTGGAACGGTGCGAATAAAGTACGCCCTTGGGATTGCCCGTGGTCCCCGAGGTATAGCACAGGCTCGAAGCCGTGCGCTCGTCAAGATCGGGCCAGTCAAAACCCGCATCCCCGGTGGCGACAAACTCGTCGTAGAATTCCAGCCCCTCGATGCGCGCTGCCGCCGCCTCGTCGCGCGGCCCCATCAGAACCAGCCGTTCAACGGTGGTCAGATGCGGGCGAATCCCCTCGACCAGCGGCAGGAAAGTGGCATCGAAGAACAGGATGCGATCCTCGGCATGGTTGAGGATATAGACCAGCTGTTCGGGGAACAGGCGCGGGTTGATCGTGTGCAGAACAAAGCCGGCGCCCGACACCCCGTAATAGATCTCCAGATGCCGCCGGTTGTTCCAGGCCAGCGTGGCAACACGCGATTGCGGCGCCAGCCCTGCATCGGTCAGGACCGAGCCCAGGCGGCGGGCATTGTCGGCGATCCCCGCCCAGTTGGTCTCCTCGACCCCGCCTTCGGTGCTGACCGACCAGATCTGCGCCTCGCCGTGATAGCGCGCGGCGTGATCTATCAGCGACGAGATCAGCAGCGGCTGATACATCATCTGTCCAAGCATTCCTGGGTTCCTTCCCTGTTCCTGCAGCGCGGCCCGCATCCGGGTGCAAGGCCACATCTTTCCTCTCCGGTGCCGCATCAAAGCGGACCCGCCCAATCCCGGACCCTGCCAAGCAGAGAACCATGTGACAATAACTTTATCTCGGTTTGCCGGGGCCGGAACCCTACGTCAGATCGGTGTCCCGATGCGCCAGCACATAATCGACCAGTGCCGCGGTCGAGCCATCCTTGGCCGCGGCGCTTTCTGTCCCGTCCACGACGGGCCCGAGCGAGGTCGCCAGCTCCTTGCCCAGTTCCACCCCCCATTGATCGAACGAGTTGATGCCCAGGATCACCCCTTCGACGAATACCCGGTGTTCATAAAGCGCGATGATCCGGCCAAGCATGGCAGGCGTCAGCCGCGGATAGATCAGCGTGGTCGAAGGGCGGTTGCCCGCAAACACCCGGTGGCGGGCCTGACGTTCCAGCTCGTCCCCCGCGACCCCCCTGGCGGCGGCGATGGCGCGGGCCTCGTCCAGCGGACGCCCGCGCATCAGCGCCTCGGACTGGGCCAGGCAATTGGCGATCAACAGGCGATGGTGATGGGCCAGGTCCGGCTCGTGCCCCCGCGCGGCCACCATGAATTCGCACGGAACGACCTGCTTGCCCTGATGGATCAGCTGATAGAAGGCATGCTGACCATTGGTGCCCGGCTCGCCCCAGACGATGGGACCGGCAGCCTGATCCAGCGCGGTGCCGTCCATCGCCACCGATTTGCCGTTCGATTCCATTTCAAGCTGCTGGAGATAGGCTGGCAAGCGCGCAAGCCGCTGGTCATAGGGCAGCACCGCACGGCTGGGATGGCCACATATCTGGTGGTGCCAGATCCCCGTCAGCGCCAGCATCACCGGCAGGTTCTTCTCCCAGGGTGCGCTCTGGAAATGGCGGTCCATCTCCTGAGCGCCGCGCAGGAAGGCATCGAAATCGTCAGGGCCGATGGCGATCATCAGGCTCAGCCCGATCGGCCCCCACAGGGAATAACGCCCGCCGACCCAGTCGGCGAAGCCAAAGACCCGATCGCCCGGAATGCCAAAAGCGGCGGTCCTGTCGGTCGCGGTCGAAACCGCGGCGAACTGCCGTTCCGGGTCGCCGCCACCGCGCTGCATCCAGTCGCGCGCGGTGCGGGCATTGGTCATCGTCTCGATGGTGGTAAACGTCTTGGAGGCCACGATCACCAAGGTACGCGCCGGATCGAGCCCGCGCAGCGTGTCGGCGATATGGGCGCCATCCACATTGGACACGAAATGGCAGCGCGGCCCGTCGTGATAGGGCGCCAGCGCCAGCACCGCCATCGCCGGCCCAAGATCGGATCCACCGATGCCGATGTTGACCACATCGGTGATTGCGCCCCCGGCCCCCGGCAACGCGCCGCTGCGCAGCGCCTCGGCAAACCGGCGCATCCGCGCGAGCGTCAGGCGCACATCCGCCATCACCTCGGCCCCGTCGACATGCACCGGCCCGCCATCCAGATTGCGCAGCGCCGTGTGCAGCACGGCGCGGCCCTCGGTCTCGTTGATCGGCGCGCCCGCAAACATCGCTTCGCGTTTGTCTGCCAACTGTGCGCGGTCGCACAGCGCAATCAGACCGGCGCGGATCGCGTCGTCGATCTGGGTCTTGGAGTAATCCAGCCGCATCTCGCCCAGATCGGCACTGAACCGCTCCGCCCGCCGGAGATCGGCGGCAAAGAGATCGAGAATGCGGCGCCCGGAGGTCCTGGTATGAAGCGCGTGCAAATCCTGAAACATGATTGGAACCTATTCTGCCCAATGCACCGTGATGCCGTCCAGAACCGCCGCGATCGGCGCCTCTTCGGGATGCATCGACATGGCCCGTTCCAGCGCCTTTCGCTTGGCGGCACCATAGATGATGAGGTGTTTCGACAAGGCCCCGTTCAACACCGGCGCGGTCAGGGTGATCCGGTTTTCGGGCTGGGTTTCGGGGCGGGCTACGGCCAGCGCCGGGGCATCGGCATCCAGCGCCGCCGCAAGCCCCGGCATGCCGGCAAACAGCGAGGCGGTGTGCATGTCCTCGCCCATGCCCAGCACCAGCACGGACAAGGGCAGCGCCGGGGTCAGCAGGGCCTCGACCTCGGCCAGGCAGTCCTCGGGCTCGGCGCCGGGCAGGTAGAGCGGCAGATAGCGGGCGCTGGCGGCGCGGTTGACCAGCAACCGTTCGGCGATCAGGCGGGCATTGGCGCGTGAATGGTCCTGGGGCACGCAGCGCTCGTCGGTGGGCAGCACCATCACCCGATGCCAATCCAGATCGGCGGCGCAGAGCACGTCGAAGACAGGCCCGGGCGTGGTGCCGCCAGCCACCGCCAGCGTGGCGCTGTCATGGGTGAAAAGCGTCGCCTCCAACTCTCCGGCCAGGTGGTTGGCGAGGTCGATGGCGAGCATGTCTCGGTCGGGATAGTCTTGTATGTTCATGGGTTTATCCCTTGCCAGCGGCGACCATCACGTCTCATCAGCAGTTCGGCGTCGCCCGGGCCGGTACTGCCGCAGTCATAGGGTTTGGGCACATCGCCCCGCGCCTGCCAGCCGGCGATGATCGGGTCAGTCCAGGCCCAGGCAGCCTCGACCTCGTCGCCGCGCATGAACAGGGTCTGGTTGCCCCGGATCACATCCATGATCAGACGTTCATAGGCGTCGGGCGGGCTCTGGTTTTCGGGCCCCAGCGCCTTGGCGAAACTCATGTCCAAGGGCACATCGACCAGGCGCATCCCGCCCGGCCCCGGCTCCTTGATCGTCACCTTGAGCGTGATGCCCTCGTTGGGTTGCAGCCGGATCGACAGCACATTGGCATGCCGCCCCGCCTCCTCGCCAAAGATCGAATGCGGCGCGTCCTTGAACATCACGTTGATGACCGAAGAGCGCGCCACCAGCCGCTTGCCGGTCCGCAGGTAGAAGGGCGTGCCCGCCCACCGCCAGTTGCTGATATGGGCGCGCAGGGCGATATAGCTTTCGGTGATCGAGCGCGGATCGCCTACCTCGTCGCGATAGCCCTGCCCGACGCCGCCCACCGGCACCGCGTATTGGCCGCGCACGATATGGTGCGGCTTGACCGCATCCAGCGCCCGGATCACCTTGAGCTTCTCGTCACGCACCGCGTCGGGGTCGAACTTGGCCGGAGGCTCCATCGCGATCAGGCACAGAAGCTGCATCAGATGGTTCTGCATCATGTCGCGCATGGCGCCGGCGCGGTCGTAATAATCGGCCCGCCCGCCGACCCCGACCGCCTCGGCCACGGTGATCTGGATATGATCGACATACTGGCTGTTCCAGAGCGGTTCGAACAGCATGTTGCCGAACCGCACGGCCATCAGGTTCTGTACCGTTTCCTTGCCCAGGTAATGGTCGATCCGATAGATCTGACGCTCATGAAATTGCGCGGCCAGCGTGGCGTTCAGCGCCCGGGCGCTGGCCAGATCGTGACCAAAGGGTTTTTCGACCACGATCCGCGTATCGTCGCTGACCAGCCCGTGCTGGCGCAGCCGTTCGGCCAGGGCACCGAACAGACCGGGGCCGACCGAGAAATAAAAGGCACGCACCCCCTGCCCCAACATGCTGGCCAGCTGCTCCCATCCCTCGGGTTGGGTCGCATCCAGCGCCACGTAATCGAGCTGTTTCAGAAAGCGGTCAAGCGCGCCGGGCACTTGCGCCAGATCGGGCAACAGCTCGCGCAGGCTTTGGGCGATCAGGGCGTGATAGGCCTCGACCCCCATGTCCTGACGCGCGACGCCGATGATACGACCGCCCTCGGGCACCTGCCCCGCGACCGAGCGCCGGAACAGCGCCGGCAGAATCTTGCTGCGCGCAAGATCGCCGGTGCCGCCAAAGACGACCAGATCGAAAGGCTCTACCGGGATGATGCGCGATACCATGGCCGTTCCTTAACGTCTCGCTCGGGTTCTGTCCACTGTTAGCGCAAACATTTTTGACCTCTCGTGGCATCACATCCCTGTCAAACCACCTGATCCCGCTTTCTTTTCCCGCCCGCTTGCGGATAGATCAAGCGGATAAGCAGGCACAGGCAGGATTGATGAAGGATCACGCGCAACATACCGCCAATATCGGCAAATTTCAGGACAGTTTCGTGACAGCCGACGGCCAGGCCCGCGCCAGCGTCCCGCTCAGCCGTCCCGAGACGCTGTGGTTCAATACCGGCACGCTGTGCAATATCGAATGCGCCAATTGCTATATCCTGTCGAGCCCGAAGAACGATGCGCTGGTCTATCTGAGCGCCGATGAGGTGAGCGCCTATCTGGACCAGATCGCGGCGCGCGGCTGGCCGGTGCACGAGATCGGGTTCACCGGCGGTGAACCCTTCATGAACCCGCAGATTATCGCCATGTCGCGGACGGCGCTGGAGCGCGGGTTCGAGGTGCTGATCCTGACCAATGCCATGCGCCCGATGATGCGCAAGACGATGCGGCTGGGGGTGGCGGCGCTGGTGCGCGACTTCGGCGACAGGCTCACCCTGCGCGTCTCGGTCGATCACCACAGCGCCGCCTGTCATGACGCCGAGCGCGGCGCCGGCAGCTTTGCGCGCACGCTGGCTGGGATGGTGTGGCTGCGCGATTGCGGCGCGCGGATGACCGTGGCCGGGCGCACCGTCTGGGGCGAAAGCGAGGCTGAGGCGCGCGCGGGCTATGCGGCGCTATATGCCGAATACGGGTTTGCGATCGACGCCTTTGATCCCGGCCAGACCGTGCTGTTCCCCGAGATGGACGAACGGGTCGAAGTGCCCGAGATCACCACCGCCTGCTGGGACATCCTGGGCAAATCCCCCGAAACGGTCATGTGCGCCAGTTCGCGCATGGTGGTGAAGCGCAAGGGCGCGGCGCATCCCGTGGTGCTGGCCTGCACCCTGTTGCCCTATGCGCCCGAATTCGAACTGGGCCAAACGCTGGCCGAGGCGGAACGCCCCGTGCAGCTGAACCACCCCCATTGCGCCAAGTTCTGTGTGCTGGGCGGGGCCAGCTGCTCGGCCTGAGGCCGGGCTCCTCGGTCCCTGCGGGCCCTCCTCGCCGCGAAGACGCCCGCCAGGGCGGAGGAGCGGCCCGGCTCAATGCAGCCGGAACTCTCCCACCACATTGCGCCATTCCCCCGGCGAGATCATCTTGCGGTGGGTGAAACGCACCGAATGCAGCGGCCCGTCGATTTCGCGCTGCCAGAATTCGATGAAGCCGAATAGCCTGGGATGGTCCGGCGCCAGGTCGTACTCCTGCCACACGAAACTGTTCAGAACATGGATATGATCGGGCATGTGATAGAAAAGCTCGGCCGTGGTCAGGCCATAGCCCTTGAGCATCAGTTCGGTTTCACTCCGCTCCATCTTGACCTCCGGTTACAGGATCGGTCTCTTCATCCTAACATGAAAAAGGTTAATCACTCACAAAAACAGAGTGTTACCGAAAGATGACCGTGTTCGGGGCGACACAGCCCGCACAAAGGGACCTGCTTGCTTGCACCTTATGTACGGGGTCTGTTAAGATGCGCCCACAATATATAGAACCTGCACACAGAACGGGCAGCCTAAGTGAGCGATACGCCAGAAACCCCTGAAAACGAAGACGAAATCCCCATCGCGCGCAGCGCCTATGTGGGGCCGACCGTTTCCATCGAATCCGAGATGCGGACCTCCTATCTCGATTATGCGATGTCGGTCATCGTCAGCCGTGCCATCCCCGATCTGCGCGACGGGCTGAAACCGGTGCATCGGCGCATCCTCTATGCCATGCACGAAACCGGCAACGGCCATGACAAGCCCTATCGCAAATCGGCGCGCCCGGTGGGTGATGTCATGGGTAAGTACCACCCCCATGGCGACAGCGCGATCTATGACGCGCTGGTGCGGATGGCGCAGGATTTCTCGATGTCGCTGCCGCTCCTGGACGGTCAGGGCAATTTCGGCTCGATGGACGGCGATAACCCCGCCGCCATGCGCTATACCGAAGTGCGGATGGACAAGCCCGCCGCCTTTCTGCTGAGCGATATCGACAAGGAAACCGTCGACTTCCAGGACAACTACGACGGCAAGGACCGCGAACCCACGGTGCTGCCGGCGCGCTTCCCCAACATGCTGGTCAATGGTGCCGGCGGTATCGCCGTCGGCATGGCCACCAACATCCCGCCCCACAACCTGGGCGAGGTGGTGGATGCCACCCTGGCGCTGATCGACGATCCGGACCTGACCAGCGAACAGCTGATCGACTATGTGCCCGGCCCCGATTTCCCCACCGGCGGTGTGATGCTGGGCCGCTCGGGCGCGCGCAAGGCCTATCTGGAAGGGCGCGGCAGCGTCATCATCCGCGCCAAGACCCGGGTCGAGGAACTGCGCAAGGACCGTTACGCCATCATCGTCGACGAGATCCCCTATCAGGTGAACAAGGCGACGATGATCGAGAAGATCGCCGAGGCGGTGCGCGAGAAACGCATCGAGGGCGTGGCCCATGTGCAGGACGAAAGCGACCGCAACGGCGTGCGCGTGGTGGTCGAGCTGAAACGCGACGCCACCCCCGAGGTGGTGCTGAACCAGCTGTATCGCTTTTCGCCGATGCAGACCTCGTTCGGCTGCAACATGCTGGCGCTCAACGGCGGCCGCCCCGAGCAGCTGACCCTGCGCCGTTTCCTCACCTGTTTCATCGACTTCCGCGAAGAGGTGGTCGCCCGCCGGACCGCGCATGACCTGCGCAAGGCCCGCGAACGCAGCCATGTCCTGTGCGGCCTGGCGGTGGCGGTGTCCAATGTCGACGAGGTGGTCGCCACCATCCGTTCGTCCGCCGATGCGGCGGATGCGCGCGAAAAGCTGATGACGCGGCGCTGGCCCGCCGCCGATATCGCCGCTTACCTGCGGCTGATCGACGATCCGCTGTCCAAGATGAACGAGGACGGCACCTATAACCTGACCGAGGTACAGGCCCGGGCCATCCTGGACCTGCGCCTGCAGCGCCTGACCCAGCTGGGCGTCAAGGAGGTCACCGACGAGCTTGAGGTTCTGGCCGGCAAGATCAAGGAATACCTCGAAATTCTCGGCTCGCGCGAGCGGATCATGGGCATCATCGCGGACGAGCTGCGCGAAGTGCGCGAGCAATTCGCCGTGCCCCGCCGCACCGAGATCGTCGACTGGTCCGGCGACATGGAGGACGAGGACCTGATCGAGCGCGAGGACATGGTGGTGACCGTGACCTCGGGCGGCTATATCAAGCGGACCCCGCTGGCCGATTTCCGCGCCCAGAAGCGCGGCGGCAAGGGTCTGAGCGGCATGCAGACCAAGGAAGAGGATGTGGTCACCACCCTCTTCGTGGCCAATACGCATACGCAGCTTCTGTTCTTCACCACCGATGGCATGGTCTACAAGCTCAAGACCTGGCGCCTGCCGCAATCGGGGCGCACCGGCAAGGGCAAGGCCATCGTCAACATCCTGCCCATCCCCACCGGGGTTTCCATCGCCGCAATCATGCCGGTCGATGTGCCGGACGAGGAATGGGACGCCCTTCAGATCGTCTTTGCCACCAGCGCCGGCGATGTGCGTCGCAACGCGCTGAGCGATTTCACCAATGTGAAGCGCAACGGCAAGATCGCGATGAAACTGCCCGAGGATGTGGAACTGGTGAATGCGCGCATCTGCTCGGAAGAGGATGACGTGATGCTGATCACCAATTCCGGCCGCGCGATCCGCTTCCCCACCACCGATGTGCGCGTCTTCAAGGGGCGCGATTCCACCGGGGTGCGCGGCATTCGCCTGCAAAACGGCGACCGGGTCGTGTCGATGTCGGTGATCCGCCATTTCGAGGCCGAGCCATGGGAACGTGCCGAGTTCATCAAGCGGTTCCGGACCATTCTGGGCGCCGAAATGGAAGACGACGCCGCGGAGACTGACGAGGATGCGGTCGAGGGCGAGGGCGTTCTCACCGACGAGCGTTATCAGGAGATGCAGGATGCGCAGGATCTGATCCTGACCATCACGGTCACCGGTCTGGGCAAGCTGTCGTCGTCGCATGACTATCCGGTGCGCGGGCGCGGTGGCCAGGGGGTCAAGGCGATCTCGGCGGGTCCGCGTGGCGGCACGCTTGCAGCCTCGTTCCCGGTGCTGATGGATGACCAGATCATGCTGGCCACTTCGGGCGGGCAGTCGATTCGGGTGCCGGTCGAGGGTATCTCGTTCCGCTCGCGCAGCGCCGGTGGCGTGCGAGTGTTCAACACCTCGAAAGGCGAAGAGGTCGTCAGCGTTGCCCGCATCGCCGAACAGGGCGATGAAGAAGGCGAAGAGGAATAATTGCGCGACGGGGCGCGGAGATATCCGCGCCCTACGGCGGTCTTAACCGCCCGGCAAGCTTTGCCGCGCATTCTGGGCGCATCCATCAGCGGGATGTTGACCCATGAACCTTTACCACTGCGCAATCGACCTGAAACACGAGGCCAAGGCGCTGGCCTTTGCCGCGGCACTTGACCACTGGATGCAGTATCTCAAGGCGCGCGGCGTGGTGCGCGACTGGCGGCTGTTGCGGCGAAAGCTGAACCTGGCCGCCGACAGCTGCCGCGATTTCCTGCTTGAGATCGAATTCGACGACATGACCCAGCTGGACCGCGCCTTTCGGGTGCTGGGCGAGCATGACGAAGAGGTCGAGCGCCTGTATGGCGCGGTCAGCGCGCTGATTGCCCACTCGGATTTCGGCCTTTACCGCCCCTTCCCCGACCCAGAACGGGCCGAGCGCATGGCCCTGCTTTGAACGCAGACCGGAAATCGTAGATTTCC